>NZ_JBIVOP010000011.1:0-186573 GCF_044754175.1 Neobacillus sp. NPDC093127 | reverse complement strand
TTGATTAGCTCATTTGTTACGTTGGCTTAGTTTTATAAAAAAACTAAAAAATATTGTTTGTTGACGTTTTTGTTTGTTTAGTTTTCAAAGAACAATTTCCAGCCGCTTCGCTTTGAAGCAACTATATTAGAATAACATTTCAAGTTGTTAATGTCAACAACTTCTTTTTTGTTTTCTTTCGTCTTGCTGACGACTTTTCATATATTACAGGAGATTAATAGATTGGTCAATACCTATTCTAAAGTTTTTTTAAAATAAGAAGCAATGATATGTAAACAAAGCAGCAGTGTAGATTAAGCTGCTTTGTTCAGAGCCAATCCCTTAGATAACTGGCATCTAATAAGTGACCCAACCTCTTTGACTCCATTTTAAGTTTGCGTATCATTTTTTTGATAATGCGAATCTGTCCGCGATGGCTCAACTCGTCTTCAAACACATGAAACCACTTAAAGTAATTGTTTGCAGGCTTATCCCACCAAAACGGCGTTTGCTCAAATAACCATTCATCAGGCAGGGATTTAAACGTTTCAATTGTCGTGTTTCTAACATCAGCTAATTGCTTCAGGTAATAATCAAGTGTGTTCCCCTTGATTTGCTCTCTTGCGCTGCCTCCTAGGTCTAGTCCAGGATTCAGTTGACTAACTTCTTCATCCGTTAGATCCCGGTTTTCAAAGCTTTCAATTTGGTACGCTTTTTCAACGGCGGTCATATGGGCTAACAGCATTCCGATTGAATTCGCCTCATCATCATAAAGAAAGTCTAGCTCCTCAACCGTTAAATCTTTTACTTCTTCTATTGTCGTTGCTCTCGTGTAATTCATCATTGAAACCAATTTGCTGAACTCTAGACCCAAGCCATCTTTTTGATCAATCAAAAATAATGTTTGCATATCAAAAGACATTTCAACTACCCCCAATTGGAAAATAATTCTTACCTTTTATTCGGCATTTGCTAGGGAAAACCCTTTTATGGGAAATGAGGAAGGTATTAAAATTTCCCCTGGGGCTTTTCTGGAATTATTGATCTAACATTTTTCCGGGCTAATTACAGTGGTTTGTGTTAAACTAACCAAACGACGGTTAGCTGAACGAACAAGAATAATGGAGTGGTTATATGAGTAAAGCTAAAGGGAAAAGCGGAACTGGCAGAGGGACTGGCAAGAAGGGCTGGAATCGCTGGCAAGCCGGCGCCAACAAAGCAAAAAGCGCCAAACCATATGTCAGCAAAGGCACGAAAAAACCAGATAGAGAGCAATAAGAATGACAATTCCAATAGAAAAAATACGATGCTCTTTCGAGAGCATCGTTGTTTTTATCCCTTATTAAAGTATTTTCCACCTACAGCTATTCTCTCATTAAAGTTGCCGGTTTACTTCCCTTGCTCACCACAACCTTTTCACCACGACCTATCAAACGACTTAAGAGCTTTTTCCAAAATGAACTTCCTTTTCTCTTTTTTGCAAACCAACTAAACCGCTCCGACTGGCATTGTTTATATCCCTCTTGGACATCTTTCATTCGTTGCTTGAGAGTATATTCATTCATATGAAACATTTCTCTTCCTCCCTTTCTTAAAGAGATAGTTCACCAACATTATGAAGAGCCGCCCCTTGTTCCTTTAACTTTTCTTCTTCAACACTTCCTGCGTTTACTCGGACGATGTTTTGAAGAACTCCTTTTAATTTCTTATCGCGGACCGTTATCTCCCCAAGGATATCTATTTCTACAACCTTATTTCGCAGCACCTCTTCGCTTACATCTTTATCAAGAATAAGCTTGCCATTAACGATAAAATTAGTCGGTTCATCTAAGGCGAGGAATTGTTCGTTCGACCAGACTTCTTCCCCCTCAATGATAAAAAAGCTATTTTCGTAGGATAAAATTTCTGTATCCAGCAGGCTTGTGAGTTCATACATTAGGTCTTCTACCTGCTCATGGCAAACGATAATAGATGTGGAGTGAATTTTGCCGATGGTCTCGATGATTATTTCTCTTGTTACATCTGCATCAAACAAAATCGGCATTTTTGTATATAAATTCTTTTGTTTGAAGCGGCGAATCGAACGGTTATTTAACCGCAGAGTCCTATTTAACACCTCATATCCTGCTGGAATCACCTCTATCTTACAACCCGCTAAAGAAGCTGTTTTTTTATATAAAAAGGCTTCCTGCTCTTCGTAAAGGGATATTTTTCCATCGACTTCCAACCTGCTAATTTTATCATCGAATTTTTCCATGTTTAAATCTTTTGAAAATGAAAGCACTCCACTTACAACTAAATATGCTTGCTCGTCAATGGCTTCGAGGTATGAATTTGTTAAGGTGAATTTACCGCTTTCCATCCTTGGCGGAGTCTCTTGATAGCTTTCAAGCTCAAATGCCCCTTTGGAGATAATAGGGCTAAGTAGGCCGGAAAGATGAGCAGGACTATAAACCTTCCCATTTACCATTAAATGAAGCAGCCCTTTTTTTAAATAATCAGGATGAACGTTTTTGTCAACAATAACTTCGCCGTTCACCAGTAGATGTATCGGCTCCGAAATAGATTTCAGGTAAGCCTCATCGAGTTTCAGTATTCCTTTAAAATGGCTATAGCCCTCTGGTACCTCACAGGTCGAACCAATATTTCCAATATTCAGCGCCGTTAAAAGATGGGCATTCCCTTTTCGGTAAAGTACCATTCCGACATTTTCAATTCGTTCGATTCCCTTAATACTTTCTACTGTCGCATCCAGCAAATTTAACAAGCCAACATTTCCAATTCGTTGATTCATTATTTTTCCTCCTCTAGTACCGTTCTTAATTTTTTGATAGCTAAATGAAGTTTGTAACGCACCGTTGCAGCTGGCAGCCCCAATTGACTGCCGATTTCCTGGCTTGAAAGCCCCAGCCAATAGCGTTTAAAAATCAAATCACTTGTTTCCTGCGGCAAGTGGGATAAGAGTTCGGTTACTTCTAGGTGGCTATGAGCAGCCTCCTGAATGGAAAAGTCTAAATCGTCTTCCCACTCTGTTAACCGTTTTTCTTTTCTTCGTTCATCAATCATTTTGTTTTTCATGACACGGAAGAACCATGCCCGCTGCTTATAGTCTGGTAAAGTGAGTAGCTGTTCTTCCTTTAATGCCTTAAGCACCGCATCCTGAACGAGGTCATTCGCTTCTTGTTCATGCCGAGCTATTGACCGCGCATAGCGATGCAGATCGTCTTTTAGCCTTTCATATAAATCACTCACTCCCACTTTGATCACCACTTTTGTTTTTTTATCACATCATCATTTGGGGTTAATATTGAAGAATTTTTACTTTGAAGACTGCCTCTTGGCTTTGCATTTAAGTGAAGAAACTTTACTTTCCTTACGTTCTTATATAGGTAACGGTTGAAGACCGCAAAGTGTTGGAGGAATTTATAAAATATTTTAAAGTTTCCCGGGGTTCGGATGAACGAACTCGAAAAAACAGTCCTATACTTGTATTTAAACAAACGTTTGAACAGTTTTCCAACCTAATAAATCCAAGTCATTCCACCAGTTCAAGACAAAACTAAAGTGGCGCTCCGCCCCTTTTCCAGACACAAAAAATGGATAGCCATTATTAGCTATCCAGCAGCGGAAAAAGATTGGGTGTCAGGCACCACAGAAACACATTTGTCCACCCCACGTGGACACTTCTGTGGTGCCTGACACCCTTTATTTATTTAAGCTTCAACCACGTTTGGTTGTTGGTATATTTCGGTTTCTAGTTCTCCTGTTGCTTTGCTTGTTAATACGCCTGCTGTCATGGCGCCGCTGACGTTTAGGGCGGTGCGTCCCATGTCAATAAGCGGCTCGACTGAGATTAGAAGGCCGACAATCGCAATTGGCAGGTTCATGACAGATAACACGATTAGCGCTGCGAAGGTTGCCCCTCCGCCAACACCTGCAACACCAAAGGAACTAATCGCCACGACTAGAATAAGCGTGAGAATAAACGATGGACTTGTCGGATTAATTCCAGCCGCTGGTGCAACCATTACAGCTAACATCGCCGGGTAAACACCGGCACAGCCATTTTGGCCGATTGAAAGTCCGAAAGAACCGGCAAAGTTGGCAATTCCTTCAGATACACCAAAGTCTTTTGTTTGTGTTTTGATTGTCATCGGCAAGGTCCCTGCACTTGTACGTGAAGTAAACGCAAAGGTTAACGTTGGTAATGCCTTTTTCACATAGTTAACAGGGCTTAATTTCGCAAATGATATAAGCAGTAAATGCACAATGAACATAAGAATGAGCGCCGCATAGGAAGCAATGACAAACTTACCTAGTTTCGCAATCGCATCATAATCACTTGTCGCTGTTACCTTGGTGATAATCGCTAGGATGCCATAAGGTGTTAGACGCAGGATTAGCGTAACAACCCTCATAATAACAGCGTACAACGTATCGATGATTTTCGCGAAAAACTCCCCATGCTCCGGATCCTTCCGTTTGACCCCAAGATAAGAAATCCCGATAAAGGCTGCAAAAATAACGACTGCAATCGTGGAAGTTGGACGCGCTCCTGTTAAATCTTGAAACGGATTACTTGGAACAAGTTCAATGATTTGCTGTGGAATCGTCATATTTTCAACACTAACCACTTTTTCTTGTAAAAGAGCATTCCTCGCCTTTTCTACATCGCCTTCATTTAGATGGATGCCATCAAGACCAAATCCTAAAGCAGAACCAATCCCAATAGCTGCAGAAATGGCCGTCGTTGCAAGCAAAATCCCGATAACAAGGAAACTGATTTTTCCGATATTTTTTGTTAATTTTAATTTCGTAAAGGCCCCGACAATGGAAATGAATATAAGCGGCATAACCACCATTTGTAAGAGTTTTACATAACCGCTGCCGACAATGCTAAACCAATCAATCGAACCTGTTGTAACTTCGTGTGTAGTACCGTAGATTAAATGAATAATAAAACCAAAAATAATACCTAAACCCAATGCAGTGAAAACACGTTTTGAAAAAGAAACATGCTTTTTTTGCATCAGGAATAAACCAAAAATAAGTAACAGTAATACAGCTACGTTCACAATGATCAGAACGGTATTCATCAAATCCCCTCCTTAGTTAATTTATTGAAAATTCTAATACATATATTCCTATGAGTCAAGTCGGAATTTTCAATATTTTTTTGAAATTTATAAACCACTCAGGACGGAGGTTTTCGATTCGAATTTACCTTTTCAATTTGATAAAGATATGAACTGAAATCTTTTTTAATTAATGGAAGCGGAAAGCCAATTTGCATAAGCTCATCCCCGTAAAAAACCTTATCACCTTTATTTACTTTGTACATCGCCTCTGGCTTAAGTCCGCGCAATTTCAACCGGAAAAAGGGGGGATTCGGCATTGCTAGTGTTTTATAATAAAAAACAACCGCGCGTTCCAGTTTAGGCGAAACATACATCCATGCCGTATCCATACCAGCAAACGGACTCAACAGCCTGAATTGGTCACCAAAACAGACTAGGTCTTTGATTTGATGATATAGTTGGATTTGCTCGGCAACTAACGTTTTGTCCCCATCGCTCAGCTTATCGATATTTAATTCAAAACCCAAATTTGCCGCCATCACCACATGGCATCTCATTAATAGCGGGGTCGTTCTCTCGACTTGGTGGTTTGGCACATCTGAGACATGTGCCCCCATCGTAATTGCCGGGTATACGAGACTTGTTCCATATTGAATTTTTAACCGTTCGACTGCATCAGTATCATCACTCGTCCAGGTTTGCGGCATGTAATACAGCATGCCGGGATCAAAACGGCCGCCGCCTCCCGAGCAGCTTTCAAATAAAATCGCGGGAAAGCGTTCGGTTAGTTTTTCTAAAATCCGATACAAGCCTAGCATATAACGGTGTGCAGTTTCCTTTTGCCTTTCAGGCGGAAGCTCCGCCGAACCAATTTCGGTCATATTTCGGTTCATATCCCATTTGACATAAGAAATCGGGGCACTCTTGAACAACTTTGAGAGCGTATCGATTACGTAATCACAAACCTCTTCACGGCTTAGGTCAAGGACCAATTGATTTCTCGACAGCGTCCGCCGCCGCCCCGGTACATGCAAACACCAATCGGGATGCCTGCGATACAATTCGCTGTCTGGCGATACCATTTCCGGCTCGACCCACAATCCAAATTGCATCCCCTTCTTTCCAATATAATCGGCCAATCCTGCCAATCCATTCGGCAGTTTCTTCCGATTTACTACCCAATCCCCTAACGAACTTTTATCGTTGTCACGATGCCCAAACCAGCCATCATCCAAGACAAACAGCTCAATCCCCAGCTCGTTTCCGGCCTCGGCAATCTTCTTTAACTTTTTTTCATTAAAATCAAAATAGGTGGCCTCCCAATTATTAATTAGAATCGGGCGTGTCTTGTCGCGATAAACACCGCGGCAAATCCTGGTTCGCAGTAATTTATGATAGGTTCTGGACATTCCGCCGAGACCGTCTGAAGAATAGACCATAATCGCCTCAGGAGTTTGAAACCTTTCCCCCGGCTTTAACAGCCAGGTAAAATCAAATGGATGAATCCCGATGCTGAGCCTTGTTGTTTGAAATGGGTCTACTTCAATGGCTGCTTGGAAATTCCCGCTGTACACTAAACTAACACCATAAACATCTCCGTATTCTTCATTCGCATTTTTCGAGAGCAGGGCAACAAATGGATTATGCTGATGGCTGCTTGCCCCCCTGGCGGAAGAAATGGTTTGCATCCCGTGGTGTAGGGAGGAGCGTTCGATGTGACATTCCCGGCTCCAGGTCCCGTGCAAATGAAGCCAGTCCCAGTCTGCTTGATGGAAATCGACTGACATACTCATACATTTATGTAATTCCACTTCCTTGCTCCCAAGGTGCTCGAAGGAAACAGACCTTGTGATGACATCAAGGTCACGGTAGATTGTATAATGGAGGTTCATTCCAACCCCAAGCAGTGAATCAACAAGCGTGATGATCAATGTATCCGCCTCAGAATCATCCTCGACATAGGAAGCAGGCAACCCTTTTAGCGGGCGTTTCCCTTGAAAAATCTCATGAGAATTATAGACAAATTCCGTAATCGTTGACCCATCCGCGGTACGCAGCTGATAGGCAGGCGAACGAAAATCCCCATTTCCATACGCCGGATATTCTTGGGGAAGTGTATCAAGCGAAAACTTGGGGGCATCCGGTTCTGTCGTTGGCGAAAACGCCCTGCCCTTAAAGGCTAGGATAGAGGAAGGCTGGCGCGTCCTAACCTGCCTGCCCCAATACAAATGGGCCGGATATTTCTCTAGGACAATCTGAATGATGTAACTAACTCTGCCATTATATAAATGGAACACTTTTTCCTTTTCATTCCACTCAACCGGCATGAAGCTTCCCCCCCTATCACTCCTACTATATTCACTCTAAAACTAAACAATGCGACCGATCGAGTTGAAAATGGGTAATATACAACAAAGGTCTTACATTTTTCCCGGCTTTTAGCAGAAAATAATGACGGTAATTATCTATATTGAAATTAGGATGTGTAAGTGTTATGCAGCATTTGAATCATTTAATTGAACACTATGGGTATTTTGGCATTATTATTGCGTTGGTGGGAGGTATTATTGGACTCCCCATCCCTGATGAGGTTCTGCTGACTTATGTAGGATATAACGTTTTTGAAGGCAAAATGTCTTACTTGCCTTCACTTCTATCTGCCTTTGCTGGGGCATGTGGCGGTATTTCGCTTAGTTATTTCTTAGGTGTAAAACTTGGACTGCCCTTTTTAATAAAGTTTGGACCTAAATTACATATTACGGAAGAAAAAGTCAGCAGGACAAGAAAACTTTTTTTGAAATTTGGACCTTTTCTCTTGTTTGTTGGCTATTTTATCCCTGGTGTCCGCCATATCACTGCCTATCTTGCCGGGATAAATGGCTACTCCTATCGAAGGTTTGCCCTATACGCCTATTCAGGCGCGGTAACCTGGTGTTTTTCTTTCATAACCCTCGGAAAGGTGCTGGGAAAGAACTGGGTTCTCGTTGGAACATATCTTTCTAAATATAGCATTTATTTTATATTAGGATTCCTGCTCAGCTGCTTTATTTTTTATACCTTTTGGCGGAAAAAAAAACTGCTGGGGATGGTCGATAAATAACATCTTGATGATGGGACTCCTTGAACTCAAGGAGTTTTTCTTTTTTAACCGATAGGAACACTGGCCTTAAAGTGTTAACGTATATTGCTGATTTTTGACACCACTGGTAGAAAAGACACGTTCTCCATATTGAATTTCTTTTTCCGACATTAATAAAACAGTTGAGCTTCTTGTTCCGTAATGCTCACTTTTGATAAACAGCGGAGAAAGCATTCTCTCCCACTCTAATGAAACGCCTGTACTAGGAAGGATAGCATCCGGTGCAGGGTCTGAATGCTGGAGGAGCTCGAAAAGCTTGTCTGTCAACTTCTCTTGTTTTCCTGTTAAGATTTCCGACAGACTTTCCCTGCCTATTTTCACCTTAGGCCATTCGGTATTTAATTGATGATTGCTGACACCATGAATACCAGGCTCTATCTTTTGAAGCACCTGCCCAATATTCGAATAATAAAACAGCTCATTCGCATCGCCCGCAAGTAGGTTATAACCAGGATATTCATTACTGTTATCAGCAAGGCCTTGCAGATAATCTTTGACATTCCCTTTGTGTTTCAAGGCTTCCGCCACCAGTTCGCCGCGCGACCGTTTCCCTTCGGTTAGCTCTTGAGGATTGCGATAGTTGGTCAGGGCCGCAAAACGACCTTTGGCGGTCACTCCCATCCAAGTTCCCATTTTTTCCAGATCCCGTCCCGCAAGGATTTCAGGACTCTCTTCCCAGTAATGGACCGGTGCAGTCGGTCTCTGATAAAATTCATCACGATTCGCCGCCACGATGAGTTGATATACCGGATGTACTTTATAGGCAAACAAAATTAAACACATTGCAATCACAGTCCTTTTTAAAAAGATTATAACAACTTTGGGTGTCAGGCACCCGTTTTTGGTTTAGACGTTTATTATGTCTTGAAATTTACCATTGATGAGATGTTGGCGGAATACGAGGAATAAATCAGGCGCTTTTTTGATGGAAACTGAATTTTTCCTAAAATAGTATGTAAACTGTCCTTAAAGAGGCCGATTTTTAGGTTTATTATTCTTTGAGAAAATGTTTTGGCTGTTTTTTATAGGGTTTTGGCTACTTTTTCAAGAGGTTTGGCTACTTTCCCAGGGGTTTTGGCTACTTTTCAAAGGGTTTTGGCTAATTAGACATTTACTGGAAAATTATTAATACTAAAAAACCCATAGAATCATGGACTATTGTTGGTGAAGCCTTGCCGTGTTTTTTCTTATCTTATCAAAAAAAGTGTCAGGCACCTGTTTCATGGTGCCTGACATCCCTATCAATATATACTAAGGAAAAACCGGCTATCCCCGGCTTCTACTTAGCTGGATAATTTATTGTTTTAAAAGTATCGTCGTCACTTCTTCGTCGAGGAACTGTTTTCTCATCGCCTGGCATAAGTCTCCACCCCTTGCTTACAACAATCCGCAGCCACGTTCCCGGAATCCAGGAGGTCACAAGCGCTAACATAACAAGGATGGCGAAAAACTCCTGGTTAATGATACCGGTAGAATAGGCTACGGAGGAAAGGACGATGCCAGGACCACCCCGGTCATTAATCGCTAATCCTAAGTTTAAACTTGTAAAAGGGTCCTGCTTAATGGCACGGGAAGTAATATAAACAGCTATCGTCTGTGTTAAGGTTGCAAATAATAGATAGCCAAGGAAGAATAATGGGTTAAAATGCCTTACAAGATCTAATTGTAATCCCACTGTTGCAAAGTAGATCGGGATAAACCATGAAAAGGAAATATTCGAAACTCCTTGCTCCAGCCGTTCCGACACAACTTTAGGCAAGGCCACTTTTGCTACAATCCCCGCCAGCAGGGCACCAAAAATCGCCTCAACATGAAGGTTACCAGCAAGTGATGCAAGCATAAACATGATAAATAAGAAGTATCCTAAATTGGATGACCTGAACAATAGGTTCTGTTTAATGATGGTCATTCGTTTAAATAAAATGTATCCGAGAAACAGAGTACCAAAAATAAACGACATCGATATAGAAATACTTTTCACCGCAGTACCTAAAGTAAAGACGCCTCCTTCGCTAGCAATGGCAGTGGCGAATCCTAGTGCAACCCAAAGCAGCACGTCATGGATTCCAGCACAGGCGATAACAATTTTTGCAAAGCGAGTATGCATAATTCCAAGGTCATTAAAAATTTTAGATATAACCGGAATCGACGTTACAGCAATAGATATTGCAATAACAATTTTGAAAGCTAATGTATTATTGGCCGTTCCAAGATACGGAGTGATGTTAAACCATCCCGCTGCCAGCCAGCCGACGATAAACGCCGGAATGGTCGCACCAATTACTAAAGCCGTGGTGATTTTTGCGTCTTCCTTATTAAACTTGGTCTGGAATTTAAGCCCCGAACAGAACATCAATAGCAGTAAACCAAACTGATAAAGCAGGCCAAACAATTTATCCTCCCCGGCAAAACCTAAAAACATCCATTTAAATGCCTCCGGGAAGAAATGTCCTAATAGTGTAGGGCCAAGGACTAAGCCTGCGGCAACCTCCCCTATTACTCGTGGAATGAATATTCGCTCTGCTAAATACCCTAATAAGTGTGCCATTGCTAATAAACATCCCATAGCCATCAAAAAATGACTAATTTCTGCCCCGCTTAAACTAAACATTCCGTTGATCACCCATTTCAGCTTTTATTGTTTACTTTTTATAAAGGTATGCAATAATAGCCTTAGTGAAATGGACAACTGTCCACTGCTTGTCAAAATTAGGCATGCGGGAATATAGTCATCGGCCGATATTTGCCGTAGGAATGATGGGCTTATGGAAGATGACGGAATCATCGTTCCCATTATGGAAAATTCTTATCACAAGAAAAGAGGCACCATGTGAATAATTCACATGGTGCCTGACACCTTCTGGGAATTATTGGATGATCACAATACCTGTCCCCTTGTCCCTACCCGCGGCCAAGTTCAACGGCTGTTGCTTGTTCGCTGTTGAATGGTGAAATTCGGAACGATAGGTTGAAGTCTTCAAATTTACAACGGTATTTTTCTAATTGGTCTTGTCCACAGGAGTTGCTGCCAAGTCCATTTTGTTTGTAGTCCAGATTTAAGACCAAGTAGTCTCGCGGCTTTAAATCAACTGTATGCTTCGCTAGTTCTAGATCACTAACTTCATAGTGTGAAGCGCTAAAATCAAACATCTTATCGGCGATAAAAATGAGGCCATTTCTATCATGATCAGTAAGGCTGACCCAGTCACAATCAGAACGATTGCCGTTTTCCTGCGGCTTCACATAGTTCGTAAACAGATCGTCAACCGTCTTTTTGTATACGCCTAAATGATTCGCTTGTTTGGAATCGACATAGCTTTCTCCAGGACCTCTGCCGCGCCACTCGGTATCGCAGAAATCATTATTTAAGCGCAAGTTAACACCAAGACGAGGAATCATAACCGGTGCATTCTCCTTCATACCGGATGCAACACCGTCGATACTGCAAACAATATCTCCATCCGGATAGATGCTGTAATGGTATTGAAGTTGATAATACCAGGAACTGTTTGTTGTCCCGAACAATGCATCAGTATGCCATTCAAACACACCGTCTTTCAACTCATAACGAACATCTTCAACTATTTCATGACCTAAATGCATGAAATATTTTGTCCGATAATCCGTCACATAGTACATATCATTATCAATCGGCGCACGCCAGAAATTGAACTGCGGTCCCTTCTCAATCTGTACTTTACCATTACGGGTTACCTCTTTTAACGCACCTTTGACACAATCAAAGGTGACGGTGAAATCATGACCACTAACAGTTACCAGTGCAGCTTCTTTTCTAACTTGAAGCTCACCAGCAGCATGGACCTTTGGTAATTTCTCTTTACCCGGAAGCACGAAGGAAGCATTTGCTAACTCATGACCTTTGGCAGCCCAAGGTGTATCCTGATTTAGAGTGTAGGAAAATACGAAATAATAATTAGCACCGCTAACCTTTTCAATATCTTGTCCAACCGGCAGCTGAATCTCAGCTGATTCACGACCTGCAAGCTTCGGAAGATCAACCTTAAATGACTCCAACAATTTATCATCTTCAACTAAAGAGCATGTTAACACTAAATGATCCAATGAGAGGAAATCATAACGATTAATGAGTTGGAAACGTCCGTTTTCGATATCGAGACACTCTGTTTGGACTGGTTCAATTACCTTTTTATACTCAGCTAAACTTGGTGATGGAGTGCCATCTGGCATGATTAACCCATCGATACAGAAATTGCCATTTGTCGGATCGTCGCCAAAATCTCCACCATAGCGATAGTAAACCGTGCCATCCTCCGCAACGGTCTCGATCCCGTGATCAAACCATTCCCATATGAATCCGCCTTGCAGCTTATCATGCTTGTAAAATAAGTCTTGATATTCTTTCAGATTGCCAGGCCCATTCCCCATGGCATGCGCATATTCACAAAGGATATGTGGTTTTTTTGTTTTTTCAATGATTTTCTCCATCGTTAGCCGGTCGTCATGACGCTCAAGCCATGTATACATCGTGCTGTACACATCGGTTACCTCTGCCGCGCGATCACCCTCATAATGAACAAGACGCGTCGGATCCATCTCCTTAGCCCTTTTTGCCATCGCCTGGAAATTGTGACCGAAGGCTGATTCATTCCCAAGTGACCACATAATAATACATGGATGGTTTTTGTCACGCTCAATCATCCGTTCAAGTCGAGAAACATGGGCCGTTTTCCAATCAGGGTCGTTGCTGATCCAGTCATATTTTCCGGTCAGTTCAAAGCCATGACATTCTAAATCCGTTTCATCAATGACATACATTCCGTATTGGTCACAAAGTTCATAAAGGAAATGAGAGTTTGGATAATGAGCCGTTCTGATGGCGTTGATGTTGTTTTGCTTCATTGTCTTAATGTCGCGCTCAATTTCCTCTTTCCTAACCACACGGCCTGTTTTAGGGTTGTAGTCATGACGGTTCACACCCTTGAACTTGATGGCCACACCGTTAACAAGGAATGTGTCATCAGAGACAACGATTGAGCGGAATCCTACATACTGATGTATAACTTCAATAATTCCCCCATCTTCCATGACCGTCAGATATAGATGATATAAATTTGGCTCCTCCGCACTCCATTTCAATGGTGCAGCAACATATTTGTTAAACGGCTCATTGGCCAGTGTTTCCTCT
Source organism: Neobacillus sp. NPDC093127 (assembly GCF_044754175.1). Classification (NCBI taxonomy): domain Bacteria; kingdom Bacillati; phylum Bacillota; class Bacilli; order Caryophanales; family Bacillaceae; genus Neobacillus; species Neobacillus sp. NPDC093127. The sequence goes on along the minus strand of NZ_JBIVOP010000011.1, from coordinate 173,210 downwards.
TTAAAAACCTGCCTGCCGTCCGGGGCGATTAATTCATAGACTATCGTTTGACCGCGCTGCTCTGTTAGCTCAACCGAAACCGATAGAGTCGCGTCATTATAGTCACTATCAAACTCCGTTTTGACGATATAGTCATAGAGACCTGAAGTTGGTCTCGTATACAGCTCAACATCTCGGAATATCCCACTTAGCCACCACATATCCTGATCTTCCAAATATGTACCGTCCGACCACTGGAATACTCGGACAGTCAGTGTATTACGGCCCTGACGACAAAGATTCGTAATATCAAATTCAGCTTGAATCCGTGCGCCTTTACTGTAACCGACAAACTCGCCGTTTACATACAATTCGTAAGCAGAATCGACCCCATTAAAACGGATAATTAGTTGTTCACCTTCCAAGCTGCGGTCGAACTCAAATTCACGGCGATAAATCCCAGTCGGATTATCTGTTGGCACTTGCGGCGGAATAATCGGGAAGTTATACCATAGATCGGAGTAGTGCATTTTCCCGTAGCCTTGCAGCTGCCAATTGCCAGGAACCGTAATATCATCCCATTCAGTTGTATCCAAATCATCCTGATAAAAGCCATCCGGCCAATATTCAGGTGCTTCAAGAAAGGTAAATTTCCATGTCCCATTAAGTGATTGATAAAAGTGGCTCTCGCCTGCACCACCCGCTTCCGCAGCTTCACGGGAAGGAAAGCTAACATAATGGGCACGTGCCTCCATCCGGTTAATTCCATCTGTATGGATGTCTTCCCATCTTTTAAACTTTTTCATACTAACACCTCTTTATTCTTTAACTGATCCACCCAAAATCCCTGAAATAAAATGTTTTTGCAGCAGCAGGAAGAAAATCATAATCGGAATCGTTGACAGAGTTGTGCCTAACATCAGTTGTCCATAATCAATTCGCGCCATCCCAATTAAGCTTGATAGTGCGACAGGCAAGGTAAACATTTCCTTGGAGTTTAGCGTAATGAGCGGCCAGAGTAAGCTGTTCCATTGCGCCATAAATTGAAAGATCGCTACAGCAGCCAGCGCCGGTCTTGTCACTGGTAGAATGACGGAAAAGAAAATTTTTAATTCCCCTGCACCGTCAACACGGGATGCTTCAATGATAGAATCGGGAACCGCCTGCATATTTTGCCTCATTAAATAAATCGCAAAAGGCGCAGCGAGACTTGGTAAAATAATGGCTTGATACGTATTTAACCAGTCAAATACCACCATCATTTCAAATAGTGGAATCAATGTTACCTGGAACGGAATCATCAACGAGCATAAAATAACAAAAAAGAAGATATTCTTACCTTTAAAGCGATATTTAGCAAATGCATACCCTGCCATCGCACTAATAAGCGTACTGACAAAGGTATACACAATAGCAATGAACAAGGAATTCCAAAAGATTTTCGCGATACCTAATGACTCGCTAAGTGTTTGAAAGTTTTTCGCTAAGGAACCACCAGGGAGAAGCTTTGGCGGAACGCGAAAAATCTCACCTGAAGGATGAGTGGACCCAACAATCATCCAATAGAATGGAGCAATGGATAGGATCACACCAACGATCAATAAACTATACATCCAGATTTTTGTTGAAAGCTTCTTTGACGTAATCATTCTTCTGTGTCACCTACCAATTTCATCTGAACCCATGAAACGATTGCAGTGATGAGCACGAGTACATAGGCAATGGCTGAAGCATAGCCAAAGTCAAAAAACTTAAAGCCTGTTTCATATAAATAGAGCGTAATGGTCATGGTCGCACTATTCGGACCGCCGTGTGTCAAAATAAATGGCTCGTCAAACAGCTGAAGTGTGCCAATCGTTGACATGACGACGGTAAAGATGAACACCGGCTTTAATTGCGGAAGGGTAATCATGAAAAATTGTTTTACCTTGCCTGCTCCGTCAATACTTGCGGCTTCATATAAATCGGCCGGGATATTTTGCAATCCTGCTAGAAAAATCACCATATTATAGCCGGTCCATCGCCACGTCATAACGAGAATCACAGAAACCTTTGCCCAAAATGGAGTGGTCAGCCACGGAATCTTGTCTACTCCTATAAATGAAAGGAAATAATTTACTAATCCAAAATTCTCGTCTAATAGGATCATAAAGACAATCGATGCGGCAACAAGTGCTGTAATCGCCGGCATGAAATAGGCAATTCGGAACAGTGCCTTTGCTTTAATCAGGGATGAATGAAGTCCGACAGCAATTAACAATGCCACAAAAATCATAATCGGTACTTGGATGATTAAGATTTGAAACGTATTTAACAGCGCTTTATAAAATACCGGGTCATGAATTAAGCGCGTATAATTAGCTAATCCAACAAACGATTTCTCGATACCCCGCACCTCTTGAAAGCTTAAGATAAAAGAAGAAATGACCGGATAAACAGTAAAAATTAAAATTAATAAAAACGCCGGAGCGATAAATACATAGGGAGCAGTTTTGGGAGTCAACAAATTTCTTCTAGTTTTGGTGCGATAATTGGCCGCGGTGCTTACTACCTTTTCTGTTTCTTCCACTAATGGCACCTCCCTGAGCTGATGGAATACTTCCAATGGTAGAAATGAGAGGAGCCAAACCGCCCTCTCTCATTCTAAAAAGCCTTTTATTTGATTTCATTTTCAAGTTGTTTTTGAGCATCTTTTAAGGCAGATTCTACAGATTTATTTTCCAATAATATCGCTGCTTGGGCATTAGCCATAAGGCTGCTAGCTTTCGCATAATTTTCGTTTAGGTGAATCTTTGGAACCTCATCGACAATATCAGCAAACTTCTTGAAAATCGGGCTATTATTAAAGTACTCGCTATTTGCCGTAAATTCAGGTGCGCTATAGGTTTCCTTTAAAGATGGGAACAGTCCGTATTTTTCAAAGCCTAACATTTGCGAATCTTGATTTGTGGTAAAGAATTCAACAAAGGAATAGGCTGCCGATTGATTTTTGCTGGTGGCAGGGATTAACAAGGATGAGCCCCCTACGTTTGCATATCTTGTGCCGCCCTCTTTGAAGCTTGGCAGGAAAAATACATCCCAATTTCCCTTTAAGTCCGGTGCTTGGTCCATAATGGAACCCGTATACCAGACACCATAAGGAACCGTTGCCACCTCTCCGTTAACTGTAGCCGTAACAATGCCATCCCAGCCCTTGTTATTTAAGATTAAATCCTCATCATGGAGCTTTTTGATGACAGTCATAGCACGAACCGCTTCATTTGTCAGCAGTGCAATTTTCCCGTCCTTATCAAAATAAGAAAGTCCTTGCTGCTGCATCATCATTTGAAAGACGCCATCATAGTTTGGGATATCAATTGGCAGCATCCTTTTACCAGTTGCTTCCTTAATCTTTTTCCCTGCTGCTATATAGTCATCCCACGTTTGGATAGAATTCGGGTCCACACCCGCTTTTTTAAAATAATCAACACGGTAGAATACCCCTGCAGGACCAATATCCCATGGAGCTGCGATGAAGTTACCGTCTTTATCCTGAACAGATGCTACCTTTGCAGGGTTAAACGCTTCTTTGTACTGGTCATATCCAAGCTTGTTCAAGTTTAAAAATCCTTGCGGAAACTGGTGGATATAGCCGGGAATTCGCTCATCCTCCATTAACACAACATCCGGCAGCCCGGAACCTCTTGCGGCGAGGCCAACGGTTAGTTTTTCATAAAGATCGCCGCTATTGAAATCCTCCACTTTTACTAAAACATCAGGATATTTCTTCTGGAACTTTTCAACAGCAGCCTTCATCGTTGACGCAGCAACATCCCAGCCCCAAACGGTTATCGTCCCTGCTGGATGTTTGGAATCCCCTGTTTTCCCTTCATCCCCAGATGATTGATTGGAGCAGGCGGATAGCACTAAAAGAAGTATGGCAAGCAAAAAAGATAAGTACTTTTTCATGTTGGTCCCCCGATTTTTATATAGATTTTTACTTAACAGTTTCGCATGCTTGTGTCTTTTTTAAATAGGAACGCCAGCTGATACACCACTTCTCAGGGTTATCAAGGAAATCCTGCTCGTCCATTTTATGAATCGTACTAGTATGCGGAGCCGTTTTGACGATTTCCGGATTTTCATAGGCTTCTAGTGAGATTTGCTCTAGTGCATGAATGTATTCATCTAAATCTTCTTTTGAGTAGGACTCCGTCGGCTCAAGAGTGAACGGCTGTTTTACGATATATGGATGATGGCTCGTCCAGTAATGAAGACCGAAATCTGTCATTCGTAACGTAACATCCTCTGTCGTCACTCCCGTTTCCAAAGTCATCTGCTCCCAGCTATAACGGACCTGTTCAAGACGATGGCCCAAGACAAAAGGTGCACTTGCACCGCGAATCGCTAAAACTTTATGGTACATGTAATTATTGTTTAACACGGCAATATTCGCGACTTCCTTCAGACCATCTGCTCCAAGTGCGCGTATCCATGCATACGCACGCAATACCGTTTGCGCGACACCGTGGAAGGAACGAACCTTGCCAATGGAATGCTCTAGATTATATTGAAGCGAATATTTGCCGTCATGATGTTCAACAATTGGTGCCGGCAAGAATTCCTTCAATTCCGCAATGACCCCAAGTGCTCCTGTTGCAGGCCCGCCGCACATATGCGGAGCCGCAAATGTTTTGTGGAGATTGAAGAAACACATATCAAAGCCTGCTTCTTTTGCTCTTGTGATTCCCAAAAGACCGTTAGCATTTGCCTGATCATAGAAACAAAGACCGCCAGCTTGATGAATAATATCGGTAAACTCTTTAATCCTTGGATTGAAGATTCCTGTATCTTCCGGGTTTGCCACGACAAAGCCTGCTGTTCTCTCTGATACAGCTGCCTTTAGCTTCTCAATATCAGGAAACCCATTTTCATCAGGATGCAGGGTGATAATTTTGTACCCTTTAACCGCCGCTGTCGCTGCTTGAGATGGATGGGAGAAAATAGTGGTGATGATTTCATCCCGCTTTTCCCCTTCTCCTCTCGATTCATGGTATTTTCTTACGATGGACGCCATCGCAAACAGTGCTTGCGTGCCGCTGCTCGGTTGGAAGGAGAAATAATCCATTCCTGAAATTTCCCGCATACATAAATCGAGCTTGTGGAAAATCTCTAGCATTCCTTGAACGGTTCCTTCGTCTTGCAATGGATGAAGCTCCATCATTTTCGGATCACGTACTAACAGTTCATTAATTTTGGGGATGTATTTCATCGTACATGTTCCTTGGCCAATTTCTACGTTAAAATCAGAACCAAGCGTTTCCTGCGACAGTCTTAAATAATGGCGCAACACACGTGCCTGGCCAATTTCAGGAAGCTTCGGCTTATTCCTTCTCTGCATCGCTTCAGGAATAACCGATGTCCCATCACCTACAGCTAAGGCAACATCGTTATTTACCGGCGGCAGCTCCACACCCTTTTCCCCAGACTGATGGAGTTCGAAAATGATTGGCTCATTCCATTTTGCTTGGTGAAAATCACGGGTTTTGCTCGTACGCTTTATCCTTTGCATATCAAAAAACTCCTCTCTATTTCGTTAGAATCTCTTTAATCGATTGAACAAGATGGTCAATATCCTCTTTCGTGTGCACCTCGGTTACACAAAATAGTGCCGACTGACCAAACTCTGGGAACTCTTGTGAAAGATCTTTTCCGCCAAAAATCTTCTTCTCGAGCAGTCTTTGATTAATCTGTTCGACCGAAAGTCCGGATTGATTAAAATCAACGATAAACTCTTTAAAGAATGGTGATTCCAAACGAGAACCTGTTACACCGGTAAGTTGATTTAATTGCTGCACCGCATATTGACTATTTTGCATAATGCTTTGGCCGACTTCTTGCATTCCTTCTGGTCCAAGCAATGCTAAATACACACCGGCTGTGATTCCCCATAAGGCTGTCTGGGTACCCACCGATTCTTTCCCTTTTTCTCTTAAGGCAAAGGACGTCCGTTCATAAGCGACATCGCCGAAACCGTATTCCCCTTCTTTTACGGTAGGAACAATCCCAAACAACCTTGATGGGTACTCCTGAACAAATTTCACCTCATCACGAGTTGCAATAAAGCCAGCTTGACCGCCGCTGAAATTCATGTGCATGCCAAGCGGCTGTAAATCCCCGCATACAATATCAGCACCATAATGGCTTGGCGGTGCCAAGACTCCAAGTGAAATAGGATCGACCCCGACTACCATTAAAGAATCATTTTCCTTTAACAGCTTTGAAATCACTGGTCCTTGTGCCTCGATAAATCCAAGATAGGACGGGTTTTCAAAATAAACAGCAGCAACGTCATCTGTTAATTTTGCTGTTAAATCCGCTAAGTCCATGGCGCCTGATTGTGTATCAAATTGAACAAACTCGAATTGTAAATCCGGTGTTCCGTAATTAATCATGATTTTACTGCGTTCCGGTGCAACCGATTTAGCAAGCAAAACTCTATTCCTTCCGGTTATCCGGGCTGCCATTCGAACAGCCGTAGCCGCTGCTTGTCCCCAATCGAATGTCGGTACATTGACAACATCCATATCGACTAATTCAGCTACTAAACTCTGATACTCAAATAGTGCCTGGAAACGGCCGTGATCTTCGTACGGTTCCCCGGCATACGCCGTTAGAAATTCAGAGCGTTGATTGATTTCGTCACATACAGCAGGAATAAAATGCTGCCAGCAGCCAGCCCCTAGAAAATTCAAATTTTCCTTTGTACTGGTGTTCTTATTCAAAATCCCTTCAATATGGCGTCTCAGCTCATACTCCGTTAAAGAAGAAGGAAGCTTCATCTCTTCCTTGAACTGCAATTCTTCCGGTATACAAGAATATAACTCCATAATTGATTCCGCGCCGATTACCTTTAACATCTCAGCCTGTACTTCAGGGACCATATTTGGTATATAAGGATGTACCTTTTGTGACATGAAAATAACCTCCTTGTAGTCATTACCTTGCTTTTTTTTGAAAAATTTACGCCAATCCGCCGCCGTCGACGATTAAATCTGTACCGGAAATCCATGATGATAAGTCACTTGCCAGGAATAATACGCCCTTCGCTATATCCCTTGGTGTTCCAAGTCTTTCTAACGGACGGCCTTTTGCAGATGATACTAAGAAGGCGTCTTCTTGCAGGTTTAATTGCTTCGCTTCACTTCTTAACAGCGGTGTATCCGTATCTCCAGGACAAATGCAGTTCACACGAATATTTTGCGGTCCATGGTCAATTGCCATCGCTTTTGTTAAATTCACCACCCCAGCCTTCGCTGCACAGTAGGCAGCTGCTTGATCACCGCCTTTTAATCCCCATCCGGAGCCAGTGTTAATAATACTGCCCCCGCCGCCGTTTGCCATAAGCGGAATTAAATATTTCGATAGAAGATAAACCCCTTTTAACGATACATCGATGACTAAATCCCATTCTGACTCTTCTAAATCGACAACCGTTTTTCTTCTGATGACACCCGCGTTATTAAATAGGACATCAACAGCACCGTAATTCGCTTCAAGATGATCTCTTACAGATGCGCAATCATCGGCATTTGTTACATCACAGCGAACAAATTCAACCTTATAATCCTTTTCTTTTAACTCAGCAACCGCTTTTTGCCCATTTGCTTCATTTATATCTAACAAAATCACTTTAGAACCGACTTCCGCTAAAAGCGTTGCCGTTGCCAAACCGATTCCAGATGCAGCACCTGTTACGACACAAACTTTATCTTTTAATCCGAAATAATCTTGAGTTACCATCTTCATTCCTCCATTTATTTGTTTACTTTTCCAGCAATAAGTGACCCAAAATTAGGAATACACTCGATGTCCAGGTAAAGGCAGGGTCGCGCAGGCCTTCCCCCGTTAGGGCATTAAAGTTTTCGGCCATGCCGGATGTAGCTGCCATCGTACAAAAGCGCTTCGCTATTTCGAGGGCTAGCTCCTTTTCCCCCGATGCAATCAATCCGTCCACTACCAGCAATGTCGTCGGCGCCCAAATCGGGCCGCGCCAATAGCCATCATGCTTGTAAAATTGGCTTTGCGGAAGCTCCGTTGCCAATCCATACTCAGTTAAAAAGCCCTTATATTTAATATCATCTACTAATCTAGTTAGAATTTCCGCCGGCAGCCGTTTTCCAAGAATGAGTGGAATAGATAAAACGAGACTGTCTGATTCAATCACTTCATGGCTGCCTGAGCGCTTAGCCGTAAACTGTCCGCCATCCCAGAAATGATCGATCATTTTAGATAACAGTTCTTGTGATTTAAGCATCCATTCATTGGCTTCATCCTGTTTTCCAAGCTTTCCGGCTATTTCCGCCAGAACCTCGATTTGCAGCACTAAGAACGAAGATAGATCCGGGCTTTCCACAGGGGTTCCTTTGTGAAAAATCGTGCTGTTATCCCAGCCGCTGTCATTGCCGTGATTATATTGCGGGATTCCATCGAGATCATCATCCCTGTAGCGAAGCCACCACTTTGTCCACTTGACAAGCGGTTCATACACTTCTGCCAATTTTTCAAGCGTAACGAACGCAGTATTCTTCATCAGGTGCTTTAAAGTCCATCCGTGAATCGGCGGCTTGCAGCAGTTCCATAATGCCCATTGATCATTTAAAAAGTCTGGTAATGCTCCAGAATCATCCTGTTGATCAAAGAAAATACAAAATTGATCCCAGGCGAGCTCGGGCTGGTGCTTGCTTAATGCCATTGCATTAAAACAATGATCCCAGCTCCAAATATTCGTCATCCAGTTTTTCGACATATACATCGCTGGTCTAGTTAATAATCCATCTGGTTTCACCACACAGGACCAAGTAATATACGATGCCAAATCATGCCCCTTTTGAAAGATGGAAGGAACCTGCAGCGTGTTCTCCTGCCACTGTTGATAGTCATTGGCTGCCTGTTCGGCATTGTCACGAAAGGGCATTTCAAGTGTGTGATCGTGTTGATAACTGAGCTGATATTCTGAAATAGCTATATCAAACGTCTTGCTTATGGGATTGGGGTCACAGTGCACCGTTATATGCTTGCTTTTATCTACTTCAAAGGGGGCATCCACATTCAGATCGCCTTCTAATGGAATAATGCGAAAGCGCCGTTCCTGTAAAAAGCTATTAATCTCCCAAGTTTGATCCGGAAAAGCCAATGCATAATCATAGGAGCCTGTTATCGCCGTGAGTTTAACCCCCACATCCGCTCCTTTTATTCGAATCGTCCGATCCGAACTAAAGCAGCATTCAACGATATCAAGACTTCCATCCGTTGCAATAAGCTTTAAAACAAGGGGTGCCCACTCCACTTCATAATCAATCTCTTGATTTCCGCGAACAAGTTCTATTTTAAAAATCGCTCCATCTTTCTCATCCCCACCGCGGATATGGCGGATATATAATGATTTCGGATCGCTATTCCGACCATACAGTGGAGAAATGACTAGATAGGAACCGTAACGGCTAAATGGAAGCTTCATATTTTCAACCTTCATGGCTTTTTTCCTCCTACAAAACTAACCCGATATAATTATTTCAAACCAGTTGTTTGCGCACCCTCAACAATTTTCTTTTGTGCCAGGAAGAATATAACAAGAGGGACAATACTAATTAAGAAGGTTACGGCCATGATCCCGCTCGTATTCACATCATGAACACCTTTAAATTGCGCCAGCCCAAGGGTCAACGTATATTTACTTTGATCATTTAAGAAAATCAGCGGACCTAAATAATCATTCCAGCTTCCCAAAATATTGAATACCGCAATTAAAACAATGACCGGCCATACCAACGGCAGATAGATTTTGTAATAAATTTGGAACACATTTGCCCCGTCTATTCTCGCTGCTTCATCCAATTCTTTCGGAATCGACATTATGAATTGGCGCAGCAAGAAGATATAGAAGGCAGAACCGAACCATGAAGGTATAATTAATGCTTTCAACGTATTAATCCAGCCAAATAAATTAAACTCCATATATTGGGGAATCATAGTTACTTCCCACGGAATCATCATTGTCGCCAGCAGAATAATAAAGAGACTGTCTCGCCCTTTAAATTTAAACCGGGCAAACCCGTAAGCAACAAGAGTAGATGAAACAATTTGTCCAATTGTCGTAAGTGCCGTTACAATCAAACTATTAATTAAGAAAAGATTAAATGGCTGGCTGTTCCAAGCCTTTGCAAAGTTTTCGAAATGCCATTCGGAAGGAAATAGTTTTGGCGGAAATTGACTAAGCTCTTCCGGCCCTTTCAGTGATGTCATCACCATCCAAAAAAACGGCAAGAGAAATAACAGCGAAAGAGCAATTAATAGGCCATATACGAAACTTTTTTTTACACTCTTTTTCCTTTTCATACGGCGGGCACCTCCATTTCTCTTTTTATTTCTCGTTCTTCACTTCATTTTCGTAATAGACCCACATGCTTGAGGATTTAAATACGAGTAGGGTGAGGGCTAACACAATGAGGAACATGATCCATGCATTTGCCGATGAATAACCCATTTTGAAATACTTAAACGCATTTTCGTAAACATACATCGCATAGAAATACGTGGATTGAAGCGGTCCCCCGCCTGTTAATACCAGTGCGAGCGTCAGCTGTTGAAATGCACCGATAATCGTCATGATTAAATTAAACAGAATCGTAGGCGATAATAAGGGCACGGTAATTTTGAAGAACTGAAAGATTTTTCCCGCGCCATCAATTTCTGCAGCTTCGTATAAATCTTGGGGGATGTTTTTCAATCCTGCTAAAAAGATCAGCATCATCGTCCCTTGCCCCCATAAACTTGCAATAACCATTGCAACGAGCGCCCAGCTTGTGCTATTTAACCAATTGGGCCCTTCAATACCAATTAAGGAGAGTAAATAATTCAATATTCCGTAATCTCCATCGAAAACCGTCCCCCAGATCATTGCAAGCGCAACACCGGAAATAACAGAGGGGACATAGAAAAACGTTCGAAACAAAGAACTTCCCTTTACCTTTTGGTTTAATAAAATCGCAAGCAATAATGCCAGAATAATATTTAATGGAACGAAAAACAGCGCAAACTTCACTGTGACCCATAAAGAGTGCCAAAACAGCGGATCATCCGTAAACATAGTGATATAGTTTGAGAATCCGATAAATTTCCTTTCGCCAACAATCGGCCAATCAAAAAAACTAATCACAAATGAAAACAATAATGGCCCTAGTGTGAAAACGACAAAACCAATGATCCAAGGTGCAATAAAAAGATACGGAATGAGTTTTGTCCATTTACTTCTCCTCTTTAGCTGGATTGATGAAGGGGTGATGTTAACACTTAAGCCTGATTTCATAAATACCTCCCTCTCCTATTTTCTAAAAAGCTCTACACCGCTTTAGAATGTAGAGCCCTAATACTTCTTATTTCGCGATATATTTCTCCGATTCTTTCACTGCTTTATCAAGCAATGGCTTCGCATCTTGTCCAAGCATAGCCGCATTAATGGCAGCAGACAGGTTACGGTTTACTTCATTCCAATTTTTATTTAGTAAAAATGCAGGTGTGTTTGTTGCTTGTTCTAACATCGTATAAAATGGCTTATATAATGGATCTTCGTTAACTTTTGTTTCCTCAACAACACTTTTACGAACAGGTAAATCAGCTGTTCTCATCTTGATTGCTTGTTCAGAAGAATAGAATTTCACAAACTTCCATGCTAAGTCCTTTTGCTTTGAATCCTTAGCAATGGAAACCGAAGAGGAGGCGATTAACCCTTTTACCGGCTTAGAACCGAATGAGGGGGTCATTGCTGTTCCGAAATCAATTTTTGCATCTTTGTATCCTTGAATCGGCCAAATTCCGTTTATTAACATCCCAAGCTTGCCCGCTTTGAAAATATCACTTGCGCTTTGTTGGTTTTTCCCGCCGGTTGAAACAGCATTTCCGTCTTTCACCATATCTCCATACAGTTGCAGTGCTTCAACTGTTTCAGGGCTATTCATTGCCCCATCAATTTTCTTTCCGTCCTCGCTGATAAAGCTGCCGCCATTACTCCAAACCAACCCTTGTAAATCATACGTATCCGGCTCAGACGATACGGCAAATCCATATTGTTTTTTGCTTTTATTTGTTAACTTTTTCGCGATTTCTCTAAATTCATCCCATGTCCAGCCTTCTTTTGGATAAGGAATCTGGTACTCGTCAAACAGTTTTTTATTGTAATAGACAACCATTGTCGAGAAACCAGCAGGCATTCCATACAGCTTGTTGTCTACTTTAGAATAGTTAAATAATCCTTCGTAAAAATCTCCCATGTTAATATCGGAATCTTTCTGTGCAAATGAGTCGAGTGGTTCAAGTGATTGATAATAAGTAGTGAAATCCCACATATACATAACATCCGGGGGATTTTTTGCTCCGAATGAGGCAGCAATTTTTTGATCAAACCCGTCCCCATAAGCCTCTACCTGCACTTTTACATCTTTATTTTCTTTTTCAAAGGCTTTCGCAATATCCTGTTGAATTTTCAATGTGTCCCCTGTATCCCAAGTCGCAAAACGTAGAACAGTTTTTCCATCCTTTTTCCCATCAACAGATGCATTGTTTGAACTGCATGCACTCATGACAAGGACTACTACTGCTAAAATCAGCGAAAACCACATTTTCTTTTTCTTCATAGGACCCCTCTTTTCGTATTTTTCTAATTATTAAAAATATAACCGCTTTCATTTTATCTTGTCTGAAAGCGGTTAAACACATCTATTTGTTTTGAAATTCGTGTATTTTTAGACTATTCTTTCTCTTTGTTGTCATTTTGTTAGCTTCTTATCGTCTTTTTGTTGGATTCGATAATAAGATGGGGGAAAACCAGTACACCGTTTAAACCACTTACTAAAATACTTAGCATCTTGAATTCCAATCTGCTCACCAATCTCCTGAATGTTCACAGTGGATTCTTTTAATAACTGTTTAGAAAGCTGGAGTCGTTTCTTTTCAATAAATGAATGAATACTGCCGCCCATTTTTTTCTTAAATAAGGTGCTTAAGTGACTCCTGCTCATGCCCACTTCCTCAGCAATGTCTGATACTGTCATAGGGTTTGATAAATTTCTTACGATATACTCTACCACATGTAAAATCACCATTGGATAACGATGCAAGTGCCCGTCCTTCCGCTCGGCATGATGGAACCCCCTCACGGATTTCATCCATTCTTCCTTCCCAGATAACGGACCAGCATGAATCCAATTCAACTCCGGTTGCGCCACTTTTGTTTCTGTTAAATAGACTAAAAATTCCTGGTGAAAAAACTCATCAATAAAGAAATAGCTCAAATTTGTTCCAAATGTCAAAGGGACAAATTTCGGTGATTGAGTAAACATCTCCTGACCGGTTGGAGGCATATTCTGAACGAAATAGGCAAAATAGGAATCATTCATCCAGCTCCATTTATCGCTGAAGAGCTCGTCCAACCGTTGTTCAAAATCATTTTTATAGCCGCTCAGCCATAATAGGAAGCGTTCTTGGAATCCGGAAAAATCTGTATCCATTTTTTTTGGTGTTCCCAAAATTTCTTTTTGAAAGGCAGTTAAAAAATGCTCTAGTTCTTGATCATCAAATATCGTTTTTAATAAATATCCTGAAGCGCCTAGCTTTAACCCTTCTTGAGCATACTCAAAGTCCTTATGGCAACTGAGCAAGAGAATTTTCGTACCAGGTGCATGGGCTTTTATTTTCCGTGAAAACTCTAGTCCATTCTCCTCGGGCATGACGATATCAGTAATAACAATATCAGGTTGATGGTTCAAAAATTCTTCCCAGCCTCGTTTTCCATTCGGGGCATCCGCTACCACGGTCATACCGAACTTATCCCAATCGACTGTTGCCCTTAACCCTCGGCGAACAATCGTATCATCATCAACAATTAATACTTTAATAGCTGCTATTTTCATCATATTGATCCACCCTCCCTATTGGCCAAGTTATTGAAATGGTCGTCCCTTTACCGACCACTGAATCAGTGTTGATTAAAAAGTCCTTCCCATAATGGATATAAAACTTCTGATATACATTATAAAGCCCGATTCCACCACGAACTTTCTCATTTGGCCTCGTAAATAAAGTTTTTAGCTTTTCCTCCGGTATTCCTTTTCCATTGTCCATGATGACAAGTTGAAAATATCCATTGTTCTCTGTAAACTCCAGATTAATATTACCTATCCCATCCTCAAAAGCATGAAAAAAAATATTTTCAAGCATTGGCTGTATTGTCATCCTTGGAATCAACCCTTGCTTAAGGTTCTCGTTCATTTTCACAGAAACAGTAAAGTTCGGTCCATACCTTAACTCCTGAATGGCAAAGAAATGCTGAATCGACTGTAGTTCTTCATTTATAGAAATCAATTCCATATTGAAATTTAAATTGCCTTCTAAAACCTTCGTTAAATGCAAAAGCATTTTCCCAATCTCTTCATTTCCATCTAACCGAGCTTTCCACTGAATGGTATTCAACGTGTTAAAAAGAAGATGCGGATTAATTTGGTAATGAATCGCCTTCATTTCCGCCTCGCGCTTGGTTGATTCCTTCTCCCGTACTTCCTCCATTAATTGTTTTATTCTTTCGACCATCCGATTAAAGTGCAAACCAAGTTTCCCGATTTCATCCTTGGTATGGACGGACAATTTTGTATTAAATATGCCCTTGCTCACTTCATCAATGGCAAATTTCAGCTTCAAAATACCTTTTGTAAACTGATTGGAAAAAACATAAGAAAGGATGAGTGCAAGTATAAATGCAATCAATATCCCAATCGAAACTATTTTAAAAATCACTTGAGAAGATTGATAAAACTTATCACGTGGTATGCGAATTTCAAATTCCCAATTATTGATTCTAGTGTGTTCCTTCCAAGTGATGTCGTCCTTCTGATTTTCCTCGGCACTTTTCGAATGATAGAGCAGTTGGCCTAGTTCATTTCGTATCGTAATTCTAGAATGGAGGTCTTTCTCCAATACCGTCATTAAGTCAAATAAATCGTCTATATCCGTTTCTATTAATAGATAGCTATCGTTTAAAACGCCGTAGGAGAACTTCAAGGGAACAATTAATCCAAGGACATGATGGGTAGTATGGTTTTTATAATAGGACGGTTGGTAAATCCCAATCTCCGAATCCCCACTCCAAATGGTCCGCTTCCAAATATCCTGTTTTTTCAATTGTTCCACATTAAAATCATAATCCCCGTAGTAAAAATCTGAAGAAGTTATGACATAAATCCCGCGAATGTTCGCCTTTTTATGAGCCTGCAAGAGCCTCTCCAAATTGTTTACCACTTTGAAGTCCTCGTATGTTTGCGGCTGTTGATGCTGCAAATTAACCGATGTATTATCTGCTAAATACTGCTCTATTTCAGCTGCACTATAATACATATCCTCCAATATCTGCTCGAGCTGGGTTTTAATCTTTTCTCCGGCGAAATGATTATAGTTTGACAGCTTTCCATTCACCACTTTTGACGATTGATCATATGCGATAACTCCCAATGTTAACAGCGGAATCAACGCGACCACTAAAAACATAATAAACAGTCTTTTTTGTGTACTAAGATTAAACATAAACATCGTATGTCCCCCACCCAAGTTGGCTTATCCCTATATCAACACAATACTCGATTCACAAAATTAAGAAAAGTATAAAATAAAGCCAAAAAAAGGTGTCAGGCACCATGTGAAAAATTCACATGGTGCCTGACACCTAAAAATGACAACCAACAATTTCTACCAGCCCCGTCCTGCACCGCCGCCGCCGGAGGAACCGCCGCCGCCGCCGCGGGAACCACCGCCGCCTCTTCCTCCACCCCTAGACAAGATAGACAGCAGAAGGTAGGTAAGAGTGCCGCCAAAGAATTTAACGTCAAGGAACACGACGACAACTACAATAATAATGAGGAGCCATGGCGGAATCCCGATCCCTTCATTCTTAGGTTCTGTCTGCGCTTCTCCCTCGACGCCATATTCAGCAAGTACCTCTTTCACCAGTACTTTGTAAGTTGCAACAACGGCATTATTTGGCTGTTGATTCTTTAGATAGGGAACAGTATTCTCATCAAGAATTCGTCCAGCCTTTCCATCAGGAATTCTGCCTTCGAGCCCATAACCCACTTCAATTCTTACCTTTTGTTCCTTCATCGCTAGAACGAGTAAGACCCCGTTGTTTTCCTTTTTATTTCCAATTCCGTACTTTCGAAATGCCTCAACGGCAAATTCCTCTATTGTTCGATCCCCGATTGTCGGGACCGTCAAAACGGCAACCTGCGCTGTTGTTCGATTTTCAAGGCTTCTACCTAAATTGATTAACTCAGCCTTTTCCGTTTCGTTTAAAACATGGGCAAAATCCTGTACATAAATATCTCCCAAAGGGGAAGGAATTTGAACATCCTCAGCAAGTGCATTTGCTGCACCTAGTAGAAAGGTGAAAAACACCAGTAGAAGGCTGAAGACCCGGTTCGCATTCATCACCCATTGCCCCCAAAGTCAACCTGAGGCGCTTGCTGTGCTTTAGGATCCGCTTTGAAATATTCCTTTTCACTAAACCCGGCAATTCTTGCAATCAACGCTCCGGGAAATTGCTTTACTTTTTTGTTAAACACAGCGACCTGGTCATTATAATCCTTCCGGGCAACAGAGATTCGATTTTCCGTTCCAGCAAGCTCATCCATTAATTGTGCAAACTGCTGATTGGCCTTCAGGTCTGGATAATTTTCAACAACGACAAGCAAACGGCTTAACGCCCCTGATAATTCGGCGTTCGCAGTTGCTTCCTCTCCCGGTGTTTTCGCTCCGGCAAGACGTGCACGAGCATCAGAAATCGAGGTAATCACTTCTTTTTCATGTGCCGCATAGCCTTTCACCGTATTTACAAGGTTAGGAATTAAATCCAGCCTTCTTTGCAGTTGATTTTCTATTTGTGCATAAGACTGATTCACGTTTTCTTCGGAACTAACAAAGTTGTTATAGCTGGACATGAACATAAGGCCAAAAACAACAATGACCGCAATAACAATTCCGATTGCCATAAAACCTTTTTTCAAAATATCCACGCTCCTTTCTCACCTATAGTATATATCACTTTTAAAAAAGTTCCGTTTTCTATTATTAGGATGAATTTCATCGCTCAATTATATGCTTATTTTTGTATACCCGTCACTTAAAGCTATTAATCCAATGGCTGTGTTAAAAGTGAATGTTGATTTCCGTTCCAGGCGCTTCGCTTTCCGCGGGGCGGGCGGTGAGCCTCCTCGGCGCTAAAGCGCCTGCGGGGTCTCACCTGTCCCGCTGCTCCCGCAGGAGTCTCGCGCCTTCCACTCCAATCAACATTGTGTTCAAAATCAACTATATTCTTTAACACAGCCAATCCAATAAAAAAGCCCGGAGACAATTCTTATAGAATCATCCCCACGCTTCCTTAATTCTAAGTAACGGGCGCTTGCGCTTTCTAAATTTATATGAGCTTTTGCCCACAGTTTGAGCAGAAATTGGCTGCTCCTGTTTTTGTCCCGCAATTCGGGCAAAAGTTTGGTCTTGGTTGGTCTCCTGCATTCGGTTGTGAAGGAGGTGGTGTATTTTGAACTGGTGCAGGCTGATTTTGCGTAGGCTGATTCTGATTCATTTGATTCATCATTTTGCCCGCAATATTCATCCCCATCATCATACCGGCCATATCAGATGCCGCTCCGCCTCCGCTCATTTTTCCAGAGGCCATGCCATCTGTAAGTGAGATTTGCTGGTACCTGCCAACATCACTCACCATTCCGTGCGAAGCATTTTTGGTAATCATGTCCTGAATCTCTTTTGGATAACTGAAGCTCATGACATTAAACCCAGTGATCGTGATACCGCTCTTGATCATCTGCATATCTAAATCTTCTTGAATTCCTTTTGAAATGTCGAAGGAATTGGCCTGAAGATTGAACATATCCTTTCCTTCCCTTGTAATCCATTTCATCAGGAGCTGATCAAGGATAGATGTGATGCGAATTTTGACATCCTCCACGAAATATTGATCCTTCACACCGGCAATTTGATCGATTAAGGCAATATAATCATGTACTTTAAAATTAAATGTTCCGTTCGCGCGAATCGGCATGCCGCCAGGAAGTCCGAGTGTTGGGATATTGATTGCATTTTGCGTGCCCCATTTGACCACAAACTCTTTCGTGTTCACAAACAGCACTTCTACCCTCATGCCGCTATTGAAGCCAAACTTGAATCCCTTTAAGGTCGATAAGAAGGGGATGATTTGCGATTCGATATCGTACTCACCGTCATCCCGAAACACCCCTTCGATTTTTCCATTGTTAAAAAAGATCGCATCTTGACCAGGTCGGATAATCAATCTGCTCCCCTTTTTGATTTCACAATTTCTCCATTTATAAAAAATCATATCATCTCTAAATTCTTGCCATTCTACAACATTTGCAAATTGATTTTTAAAAAAAGACATCGATCAGCTGCTCCCTTCCGCTAATATCAGTATTTATATGTTTTCGACTTTGAGAATTGTCTAGCTCCAGCGCCCTAGCGGCTAGTGTCCTTCGCTCTCCGCCCTACGATAAGTCAACATCGGTTCGCTCCGCTCACCGTGTTTCCTTTATCTCAGTTGGAGCGCTCCAGGCCATACGCCGCTGAACAGGGCGCTTCCGCTTTTCTTATTTAAAATTTGCCACTGCTGCCGCTATGCGAGTGGCCGCCGCCAGTGATTCCACCTCCGCCGCCACTATTTGTATTATTAGACGGCTTTCTTTGCTTCGTCACTGTTTGTCTGACAAAGTTATCATACTTGTTTAGTACTCTTGATTGTTCACTATTCATATAAGTCCCGGCATTTACCGTGACCCGGCCGCCGGAGCGATAGGCCATAATCGCAACAATCACAGCAGCCACGATAATGGAGGCAATTAATTGGAACCACCATTGAAAAAATATATTCTCCGGGTCGGCCCCCGAATCATAGCCATTGTACCCAACCGAACTTCCACCCGGCCTATAGTCTGAATATCCATCCGAGCTGCTGCCATCACTCGGCTCATAGCCCATGTATTCATGGGAAGTCGTTATAAATGCCGAAAAGGCTTGAAAGTATTGACCATCTGATAGATCATGGGTAATGTTTTCACGAATCTGATCCAGCCGGCCATCACTCAAATACTGCTCCGCTTTTTTAAAACCCGCCAAATAGATATCCCGTTCTTGCATATCGATAGCTAGTATCGCGGTATTTCCATGCGGCTGGTCATACCCGGGAGCATTATCATCATAGAAATCCTCCACATATTGAACGATATCCTTTCCATCCGTTCTGCTTACCGTGAGAATGATAAATGCTGTCTCCCTCTCTTTGCCCAGTTCACTTGCGATATTTTGAAGTTCTGCGGCCTCTTGATCCGTCAGTAAATGGGCAAAATCATAGATATACTGGTTCCGATCAAAGGTTTCTGCTTTAGCCGGCATTGCCCATGGCATCACCAGGAGAAGCGCAATCATTAAGAAAAAGATCGCTCGTTTTTTCAGATACTTCCCACTCACCAAAACCCGCCTCCCATCATTAAAGAGACACATTTTAAAGCAAAGAAGGTTCCAGCTGCGATGCCGCTAAACCACATCGCCACTTTAGATGTGCTGATTGGCGGTTTGCCGACTATTTTCCCCGTCTCGCCATTCATTGCAAAAATATACTCGGAATTTTTATAATCATAGCTGACCATCCATACCGGCAGTAAAACATAATCGCTGTTCTTGTTTCTTGTATCAATATGTTTATTTGTATAATTTACTGAATGATAGCCTGTTAAAGTAGAACGAATATAGGATTCAATATAGCCGCTGATTTTATCTTTCGCCCGTGGAAGCAGTTCTTCGTCTGTATAATTGTATTTCTCCGCAATATATCCCGCCAAATAAGGGGTTTTAAAATCCTTTAATTGATCATACGGGTATGGCACCAATTTATCCATTAATTGATCATTCATCTTTTCTGAAGCATCAACAGGGATTTTGACGTATTCAAGGTTGATATCGCGAAAGGCATCATAATACTTTGTTTCTGTATAAATATAATCTCCCTGTGTATAGGTTCTGACCTTTGTACATGTGGCATTTACTTGTACCTTACTATTTAAATCAAATAACCAAAATGGAACATACATGCCTGTCAGGCTCTTAATACGGTTTGCATTCATGAAGCCCTTCGGAGTAAGGAGCCCTTTTCTGCACCATTTTTGAAACGCCTTTGTTGCCTCTTCCTTGCTTATGGTAAAAGGAATGACCTTTGCCGGTGCAAGAGTTCCCGATAATCTGTCGGCAATGACAACACCCGCTCCGCAGAAACTGCAGCTTGTTGCGGCTGTTTCAGCCTCTGTAATAAGAACAGCCCCACAATTCTCGCAATGGTATTCGTTCGCCTCATCCTCCGAAAATCGTACCGACTTCAATTCTTCCGGATAATTTTCAATATTTTCGTGCCTGCCGCAACTCAGGCAAGATAATTCGCCCGATTCAGCGTCAAAGCTCATATCACTCCCGCAGCCGGGACATTTATAATGAAGAATCATATTTTCATCACCTCTTTTGGGACTCTCTCTTTCTATCTATCGAATTGGGACGAGGTTTCTGTCCCCGCATCCCCGGGTAGTTGACTGATATCCGCGATCAGTTTGTCATGCATTTGTTTCATTTGCAGGGCGTTTGATGAAGCCCGTTGATAAGAGGCTTGCAATGCCGATAATTCTACCGCTAATGCTGCTTTCTTTTCGAGAAACCTCCTCGCATCCCCTTCATTACCAGCTTCTAATGCCTTGAGGCGATAGCGCTCCATTTTTTCCATGCCATCATGGCAATCATTTAATGCCCTTTTTGCTCGCTGCTCTTCAGCCATCACTGATGCCGTTTCCGCTTTTACCTTCCCTAACTCGCTGTTAAGTTTTTTTAAATACTGCTTAATCATTTTATCTGGGTCATCAGCCTTATCCAATATTGCATCGATATTGCTTTCCATAATATCATTAAATCTTGAAATAATACTCATCCTGATTCCCCCTAATTCTGAAACAAATATAAAAAAGCATCTCTACATATATACTGTTAAATTTTAAAAATAGTTTCATTTTTTATAAGAACCATCCATTTCACCGCATAAGCCAAAAGCATTGCTCATTTTCTAAAGTAAATTAACTTATGACAAGGCTCACCGCACCTGTTTAAGGTGTTGCTTTTCAATAACTCTGAATATAATTATTATTACAATAATTTCTCCGTGTGGTATAATTTATCTCAACCACTATTGAAGGAGGCGTTGTTTTTATGAAAATTACGATGGCACTTTACGGGGTGAATTTAATAAAAGGGTGAACGTATAATTACCCCTATAAACTGCGTGAGCCCAATTAATTAGGGGGATTGAACGTAGATGCGAGATGATTTAAGCGTAGTACCGTTGCCAGATTTTGAACCGGAGATTGGCCGATGGATATGGTGCCTAGAAGATGTAAGGAAACCGCTTTTAAAAAGAGTATTTGGATTGAACCAAGATTTTCTTGATAAAAGACTAAATGGCGGGCACTCAATCGGATCATTGTTATACCATATTGCACTAATTGAAGCGGACTGGCTTTATGAAGAAGTTCTTGGCGGGAAATGGAATCCAAAGATTCGTTCGTTATTTCCTTTAGAAGACCGTAATAGTGATAACACTTTGATACACATTGAGGGTCAGAACATCGAAGAACATTTACACCGTCTAAAATCGGTACGTGATGAATTGCTTTTCCATTTTCGTTCTATGGACGTAAAGGATTGGCGAACCGCGAGAAGTCTAACTCACTATGATGTTACCCCAGAGTGGGTAATCTACCATCTTATCGAACATGAATCAAACCATCGAGGGCAAATTTTTCAAATTCTCCGTCACTTAAAGGAAATAAATATTAGTCAACTTTAACGTATTTAGCAGGTTCTGCGTATTTTAGTATGAATCAAGAAAACTCGCCAATTTTTATGGCGAGTTTTTACGTGTTTATTCATTTAAATATGCTCAAATTTATTGCCGTTTTCCGCATCTATTCATGATAAAGTTCCTTATATCATATGTTAATGATGAACAAAATGCCTGCTGCCGTTCCTATAGGTTCAGATTACATACTGCTGATACCTTTCAAAATCATTTCGATTACATTCCACGGTTAGCTTTGTACCATTATCATCAAAGCTCGTTGCAAGCACATTCGCATTCTCGTTAAGGTAGGAAACTAAACGGCCATCGTCAAAAGGGATCAGCATGTCGCAATGGATTTGATTTTTAAAAACACGCCCGCTGATCATCTTAGCTAACTCCTCGATTCCGACTTCTTGTTTCGCTGAAAGATACAGACTTTCACCCTTCAACTGCGGAATTTCAATATCCACTAAATCCGCTTTATTATAAGCGTAAATCACAGGAACATTTTCAATCCCAATCTCTTTTAACGTTTGATTGGTTACGTCGATTAGTTTTTGATAATTAGGACTTGAAAAATCAACGACAACAATCAATAAATCCGCTGTTGCTGCTTCCTCCAATGTCGACCGAAAGGCTTTGACGAGATGGTGCGGCAGCTTATCGACAAAGCCAACCGTATCAGACAGTAAAAATGGCTGGTGATTGGCCAGTTTTATTTTTCTAACCGATGTATCAAGGGTGGCGAACAACATATCCTTTTCAAATACTTGTTTATTGAAAGATTGACGGGACCTTCTGAGCAGCGCATTCATAATCGTTGATTTGCCTGCATTCGTATAGCCGACTAAGGAAACTAGCGGAACCCCGCTTTTTTTGCGCTGATTGCGCTGTGTTTCCCGCTGTGAGACGAGCGCCTCTAATTCCTTATTCAAAGCGGCGATTTTTGCTTCGATTTTCCGGCGATCAAGCTCTAATTTGGTTTCACCAGCCCCCCTATTTTTAAGGCCGACACCTCCACCTTGCCGCCCTAATGATTCCCGCTGCCCAATAATCCTTGGGAGCATGTACTTGAGGCGAGCCACTTCGACTTGAAGCTGGGCCTCTCTCGTTTTCGCCCGAGTCGCAAATATATCTAATATCAACATCGTCCGGTCAATGACACGTCTGCCGAGCTCTTCCTCAAGATTTCGAATTTGCGTGGCTGACAGCTCATCGTTAAAAATGACGATTTCAGCATTAGTCTCTTCAAGCAGCCGCAGCGTCTCTTCGATTTTTCCGGTTCCGATATAAAGAGTTTTATTGATCCGGTTTAGATTTTGTGTCACTTCAGCGACTGACTCGATTTGGCAGGCGGCAGCGAGGTTCGCCAATTCCTTCATTGAATAGGAAAAGTCAGCTTGATGATGAATATTGACACCAATTAAAAGCGCTTTTTGTTTTTCCCTCATGGTTAAATTCCTCCATTCCATTTTGAAAATGCAATAAAAAAACACAGACTTCTGCCTGTGCTTAAGTAAATGGAAAAATCCATGATCAATAAACCGATAAAGCCGCGAACCTCTCTGGCTTAATATTGGGTGCAGATTGCAAAATGACCAGACACTAGTTCTTCGCTAGCAAAGCAAAGTACAGGTGTACAAGGCATTCCACTTATCCAATTTTATTTTTAAAGACCACAAAAAAGAGGTAGACTCGCCTCCTCTTTTTCACATACCGTAAAAATAAGGTTCCCCTATATAGGCAGACCAATCCCATTTACTCTGCACAGCAGGCAGAGATTTGAACGTTATTCAATTAACGGTTCAAAGTTTGGAATCGCAATCTGCAAAAATACACAGGGAAAACCTCCATTTCGCTATAGTTACAATTATCATAACACCACATTTTATGGAAATCAATGGAATATTTCTTTTCCTAGATTAATAAATACAAACTGGATAGCCTAAAGGTCATCCAGAAAAAACCAACTCTTCTTTAAGTTAGTGTCCACCCCACGCGGACAAATGTCCACGAGCGGTGCCTGACACCCAATTTTTTGACACCCAATTTTTACACCCAATTTCCTACATCATTTCACCATCGGCAGTTTAATTTCGACTAGTGTTCCTTCTTTTTCTTTGCTTTGGTAGGTGATGCTGCCATGGTGCTGTTTTATTATTTTTTTGCAGATCATTAAACCGAGTCCTGTTCCCTTTTCTTTCAAGGTGTAAAAAGGCTCTCCTAAGCGTGGCAGCAGTTCTTCCGGGATGCCGCAGCCTTGGTCTTGAAAAGAGATTATACAGTCGTCCTCCGCACCTTTTCGCAGCTCAATCGTAATTTCTCCCCCATCGGGCATTGCTTCCATCGCATTTTTTAGGACATTAAGGAATACTTGTTTTAATTGATTCTTCTCAGATGTAATAAAAAAGGCAGTTTCCTCGAACTTTTGGTTAAATTGAATATCCTTCATCATGGCCTCTGGAGAAAGTAATTCGAGCGTTTTCTCAATTAATTCCCGTAAATTCGTCCGGTTAAGCTGGACCGCCTGAGGCTTTCCCAACGAAAGCAGCTCGCTTGTAATCGTTTCAATCCGTTCCAGTTCACTTAAGAGCAGGTCGTTATAGACTATCGAACTGTTTTCCGCTTTATAAAGCTGAACGAAACCTTTTATCGTCGTCAGCGGATTCCGAATTTCATGGGCAACCCCTGCCGCTAACTCCCCGACAATCGACAGCTTTTCAGATTGCAACAGAAATCCCTCTGCCTTTTTCCGTTCAGATATATCCCGGCTTATCATCACGATATACTCGATGGAATTTGCCTCTCCCCGGACCGGCATACAGCGGGACTCAAATTCAATCCACCGTCCATCCTTATGCTTGAAACGGAATTCCATCGATAGCGATTCTTTTTTTTCAAAAAGGGCCTTAATCGTATTTTGAAACATAAAAATATCGTCCGGATGAATGAATTGACATAATTCCGCCTTTTCCAATTCAGTGTTTTGGTAGCCCAAAACCAGCTCATGGGATGGTGAAAAGTAACTAATCAACTGATCTTTACCCATTACCTTTATCAGGTCGGAGGTGTTCTCAGCAATCAGCCGGTATTTTGCCTCACTTTCGGCCAAGGATACCTCCATGCGGTCTTTTTCAGTAATGATTCGATGCAGCTTTAAGTAGGATTCAATTAGTAATCCCCCTAACATTACCCCCATCATTACAAACAGCACGTATTGAAGATGAAAGAGTGGCTTGTCTCGAAAAACATTGAAAGCAAGTGGTACTGTGATTATGTAGATAACGATGTAAGTTCCATATAAATAGAAACATTTTTTTACCGGTGTGAGCCGTTTTGTGTACAAATGAATGATTGAAAAACCAATCATGATGATGGACCAGCCAATAATAGCTGGCATCCAATGACCGCTGGCAAACAATCGTGCGGATAATGCAAAACTCCCGGTAATGAGGCCTGCCATTGGGCCAAAATAAGCAAATATCAGAATGACAATGGCATACCGAATGTCATAGGTATAGCCTTCCTGCTGGAAAGATAACATAACGAGGATACAGGAGACAATTCCCCCATAAATACCGCCCCAAAGCTGGACACGCTTGAACGGTTTAAGTTTAATAAACGAGCGGATAACTAGTGGTGTACTAACCAGTAGCGAAAAAATAGAGAGATTCATAATATAGTCTAAAAGAATCAATGGAATCCCACCCATGGCATAGTTATTTTCAAAATATTCCCTCTTATCATATACAAAAAATAGCATTATTTCCATAGGTCATAAACTTTTCAGTTAGTAGTATAGGTCCATGGCAGGATAGCAAAACGCACTCCGACGTTTACCATTATTTGTGCTATATTGACAGCTGCCTCGAGCTGCGGTCTTTACTAGTTAATCCCATACAATTTACATTTCTCATAGAAACTAGTTTTACCGATTTCCAACAGCTTAGCCGCTTCCTGCTTATTTCCATTCGTAATGTCCAGTGCCTGTAAAATGGCGTCTTTTTCAACTATGGCCAATGTTTCTTTCAATGGCTGAACCGTCAACGAAGGGGGCATTGTTGAAGGTTTATTCTCTGTATTCGTTTCCTTTACGCGGGTATTCTCCAATCCTAGATCTCGTAAATATAATGGCAGGTGGGCCAAGTCAATGATTTTTCCATCTAATACATTGATTGCCCGCTCTAACACATTCTCAAGTTCGCGAATGTTTCCTGGCCATGTATGCTCCATGAGTCTTTTTATAACGTCTGAGGATAGCTCTATTCCTTTTCGGTAAAATTTACCTTCTAATTTTTTCAATAAACCCAAGGAAATTAACGGAATATCCTCTTTTCGTTTTCTGAGCGGAGGAATTTCTATTTTAATGACATTTAACCGGTAGTATAAATCCTGGCGAAACTTCCCTTCCTCCACCATCTTTTCTAAATCACGATGGGTTGCGGCAATGATGCGGACGTCAACAGCAATCGATTTTTGTCCGCCGATACGCTGGATCTCTTTTTCCTGCAGCACCCTTAATAGTTTGCTTTGCATGGCGAGCGGCATATCGCCGATTTCATCTAGAAAAATCGTTCCGTTATTAGCAATTTGGAACTGCCCTTTCTTTCCGCCTTTTTTCGCGCCTGTAAAAGCGCCATCCTCATAACCAAACAGTTCTGATTCTAGCAAATGCTCTGGAATCGAGGCACAGTTGATTGTAACAAACGGCAGGGACGACCGCATGCTGTTGTTGTGGATCGCATGGGCAAACAATTCTTTGCCAGTGCCTGATTCTCCAATTAATAAAACAGAGGAATTATTGGCAGAGATTCGTTCAGCCAGTTTTTTGGTGGCAAGAAATGTAGGGCTGTTTCCAATTAAACCATTAAAATGGTACTTACTTTTCAAATCCTTTTCTACTTTTGTTTTATAATAGTTTAGTTCCTCGGCTAGATTCTGAATCTTCGTTTTATACATTCGCCATTCCTCAGGATTTCGAAACATAACCGTTCCTAAGGCTCCGACTATTTCACCATCTACTACAAGAGGAAAGCGGTTTGCAACCATTTCACTTCCGTTTATCGGATGAACGGCTGCCAGCTCTTTTTGGCCTGTTTTGGCGATGATGTGCATCCGCGTATTTTCAATTACCTCTTGCACGGGGCGGTTGATGGCCTCCTCAACGGTCGTTCCCAGAAACTCACAATAAGCTTCATTTATGTAGAGAATAATACCGTCACGATCGACTACAACGATTCGTTCAGCTAGTAGATTGATGATTTGCTCATGCCAATTATAAGGGATTCCTTCCATTCCTAGGTTCATCTTTTCACACCCTTTTCACATCTAGTAAGTTAATTATAACAAAAAGTGGATGGGCTGCTGCCCGCATCGGAATATTTTTACAGAATAAAAAAATCCTATTCTAGCAATCGAATAGGATTCTCTTGATTTCGAAACAGGTCCAGATAAACTGGTCAGGATGTTATGAATGCACTATTGGACGGTATAGCCGCCATCTAAAATAACCGCTTGACCCGTGACTCCTCTTGCTTTTTCACTTGCTAAAAAGACAGCATAGTCAGCGATTTCTGTTACCGATAAAAGCCTTTTTTGCGGAACGAGCGGGAAAAATACTTCCTCGATGACATTTTCTAGGCTGACATTCCGTGTTTTTGCCAAATCTTTTAATTGGTTTTGTACGAGCGGTGTATCGACGTAGCCGGGACATAAGGCATTTACCGTGATTCCGTGTGCTGCACCTTCTAAGGCGGCAACCTTTGTTAAACCGATGACGCCGTGTTTGGCACTATTGTAGGCAGCCTTTCCGGCAAACCCGATGACCCCATTAATCGAAGCCATATTAATAATTCTTCCAAAACCCTGTTCTTTCATAATCGGGAATACACTTTTAATCCCGATAAACGGGGCGGTTAGCATTACTTTTATTAATAATTCGAATTTTTCAGTTGGAAATTCCTCTATCGGCGCAACATACTGCAGTCCGGCATTATTGACTAAGATATCAATGCTTCCAAACGTTCTATAAGCATGCTCAAGGCAATTTTTATATTCTGCCTCATTCGTCACATCGCACGGAGCGGATAGGGCTTCAAACCCTTGCTCCGTTAATTCCGCTGCCACTTGATCGCTTTTTTCCTTATTTAGATCGGAAATAACTACTTTCGCGCCTTCCTGTGCAAAAGTCTTTGCAATTTCCAATCCAATCCCACTTGCAGAACCTGTAATAAATGCTGTTTTTCCTTCTAATGACTTATTCATACGAGATCCTCCTTTAACGATTGCAAAGTTTTTAAATAATCCCAAAGAGAGTGTAGAGACCGATAATGAAGAAAACGGCTATTGTTTTAATAATCGTCACAGCGAAAATGTCGCGGTACGATTGCTTGTGTGTTAATCCAGTAACGGCAAGCAAGGTAATAACAGCTCCGTTGTGCGGCAGCGTATCCATCCCGCCTGATGCCATCGCGACGACACGGTGCATTACTTCAGGTGGAATATTCGCTGCAGCAATTGCCTGATTGTATTTATCAGCCATCGCACCTAAGGCAATCCCCATTCCTCCAGAAGCAGATCCTGTAATACCGGCTAGCGAACTCGTAGTAACCGCACCGTTGACAAGCGGATTCGTAAATGTGCTAGAGATGCCATCACTGATTTTCGCAAATCCCGGAAGCGAGGAAATAATCCCGCCAAAACCATATTCGGCCCCTGTATTCATCGTAGCAAGCAAAGCTCCGGCAATACTCAGGTTTAGTCCTTCTTTAAAGTTTATGGTTACGCGTTTCCAATCAAAAGCAAGTGAGGTAATAATTCCAACGACAAGCGCCATTTCAATCGCCCAGATGGCAGCTACAGCTGGCACATCAACTGTATACGCTTTCAAACCAATAGCGGAAAAATCAAAGCCATTCGGATACCATTTTGGTATGTAAGTAATGAACAGTTTATTTGTGACCCCTACGAGAATAAGCGGCACAAACGCCAAAATCTGTTTTAAAACAGTTTGACTTGAAGTTAAATCAGGTACGGGTTCATCCTTTTCAATCGATACCGTCTTTTCCAAGGCAGCGGCAGTTTCTGATCCGAATCCAAAATACCCTTCCCCGGCTTTTGCGGCCTTTTTCCTTCTTGTCTCCAGGTAAAGCAAACCAAGACCTAGGACAAAAATAGCACCGATGATTCCAAGGACTGGCGCCGCATAAATATCGGTTTTAAAGAAGGCAATCGGAATAACGTTTTGAATTTGCGGCGTACCTGGCAGCGCATCCATCGTGAACGTGAAAGCACCAAGTGCAATCGTACCAGGGATAAGCCGTTTCGGGATATTGGCTTCCCTAAACATTTGCGCGGCAAATGGATAAATAGCGAAAACGGCTACGAATAAACTTACACCGCTATACGTTAAAATGGCCCCCAATAAGACAATCGTCAACATCGCCCGTTTCGCGCCAAGCAGGCGAACAATCGTCTTGGCAATAGATTCAGCGATGCCTGACATTTCAACCACTTTCCCAAAAATTGCTCCTAATAAGAAGACCGGGAAATAGGATTTAATAAAGCCAACCATTTTTTCCATGAACACACCGGAAAAGAACGGTAGAACATGGCTTGGGTCAATAAGTAAAACAGCTAAAAGTGCGCAGATTGGAGCAAATAAGATAACAGAAAAACCACGGTAGGCGACAAACATTAACAACCCAAGTGCCAGTAGAATTACAACTAATTGCATATAAATCCCCCTTATAAATTTTTTTTGTAAGTCCCTTCAATCAGTAAGCGTTTTCAATAAGAAACTTACATTTATATATTTGCAAGTATCATGCCAGAACTGTTTATTTTTCGAAAGAATATAAATATTCTCTTTATTATACTAGCATTCTACTTATTTCTACGTTTTTAAAGTTTGATATATTTATATTATTGGAGTTTTTATTTCCGAAAATCCGGAAATTAATCTGAGCATGATTCCGCAAAAACGGAATTTTTCCGCTTTTACGGAATCGTTTTGACATTAATTTAGGAAATGAAATCCAATTATTTCTCTATTTCAACAATCGTGGCAATCCCTTGCCCGCCGCCAATACAAAGGGCAGCAAGTCCATATCGGGAATCCCTCCGTTTCATTTCATGCAGCAAGGTGACTAGTACGCGTGCACCGCTGGCACCGATTGGGTGTCCCAATGCGATAGCACCGCCATTTACATTCAGTTTTTCGTTTGGTATCTGCAGTTCACGGCCAACTGCCAATGACTGTGCAGCAAAGGCTTCGTTCGCTTCAACTAAGTCGATTTCTTTCATTGAAAGTCCTGCTTTTTCCAATGCTTTTTTCGTCGCAGGTACTGGCCCAATGCCCATAACTGCCGGATCCACACCAGCAGTGCCACTGCCCCGGATGACGGCCATTGGTTTGATGCCTAGTTCGAGTGCCTTTTCCCTGCTCATGAGGACCAGGGCGGCCGCTCCATCATTAATACCAGAAGCATTTCCGGCGGTAACGGTTCCCCCTTGTTTAAAAGCAGGCTTTAGTTTTGCAAGCTTTTCCGCGGTAACTCCTGCACGTGGGAATTCATCGGTATCGAAACGAAGAGATTCCCCTCTAAGCTGTGGAATAATTACAGGTACAATCTCTTCCTTGAACTTACCTTCTTCGATTGCGATTTCTGCCTTTTGCTGACTCCATGCCGAAAACTCATCTTGCTCTACGCGGCTTAAGCCGTATTGCTCGGCAATGTTTTCAGCCGTTACTCCCATATGGCAGGAATTCAAGGCACATTGCAAACCATCTTCAATCATACTGTCGATTATTTTCCCATCTCCCATGCGGTAGCCTTCCCGGCCATGCATGAGCAGGTATGGTGCTAGACTCATATTTTCCATACCGCCGGCTACAACAATTTCAGCTTCGCCAGTCTGGATGGCTTGGGTGGCAAGATGTACGGCCTTTAGACCCGAGCCGCAAAGCTTATTGATTGCCATGGAAGAAACCTCAATCGGCAAGCCTGCTTTGATAGCAGCCTGACGGGCAGGTCCTTGGCCAAGTCCAGCTTGAAGTACGTTCCCGATGATCACTTCATCGACTTGTTCCCCGTTTACTCCCGCACGGTTTAGAGCTTCCTTGATTACAAGTGCACCTAACTCAGTGGTTGGGGTCTTACTTAACGTCCCCATGAAACTGCCAATCGCTGTCCGAACAGCGCTAACTATGACTACATCACGCATGAAATTTGTCCTCCTGTGCTTTTATTCGTGGCCTAATCTATGAAAATGGTACTTTTTCTCTTTAAATATTCCCTTTATTTACGAAGTTTGAACATTTATCAGCGAATTTCTATAGTTTATCAGCGAATCTAGCCTTTTATCGGCGAATTTTCTACTTTTATCAGCGAATCTGGAGGTTTTATCAGCGAATCAATTTATTTCGGGTAAAAATACCACTCAGATCCTTGAACATTTATCGTGAAGCTATGCTAATGCTGGATTAACAATAAACGCAGCCTCTGTTTTTTCCTTAACGGTCTCTAAGCTGACACCTTCTTGGAGTTCTTCAAGTACCAATCCTTCTTCGGTCACGCGAAAAACTGCTAATTCTGTTACGATCATATCGACAACACCTTTTCCAGTAAGGGGCAGACGGCACTGTTCAAGTATTTTAGACGACCCATTTTTCGCCATATGTTCCATTGCGACAATAACTTTCTTGGCTCCAGTAACTAAATCCATTGCACCGCCCATACCCGGCACCATTTTTCCAGGAACCATCCAGTTGGCAAGGTTGCCGTTCGCATCTACTTCTAATCCGCCCAGAACGGTGACGTCCACATGCCCTCCGCGGATTAATTCGAATGAGAATAGGCTGTCAAAAAAGGCACCGCCCGGAAGGATACTCGAAGGCTGCCCACCAGCATTAACCAGATCGGGATCGATTTCCCCTTCTAGAGGACCAAGGCCGATATAGCCGTTTTCCGATTGAAGGATCACGTTGACGTTTTCCGGAAGGAAATTCGGCACCATCGTTGGAAGACCGATACCGAGGTTCACTACATCCCCGTCACTTAATTCCTTGGCAACACGAGCGGCGATGATTTGTTTTGGATTTATTAATGTACTAATCATGATTGATAACCTCCCTGCACAAAAATTTTATCGACGAGGATACCCGGAGTCATGACTTCATCCGGGTCAATATCCCCGATTTCGACGATTTGCTCAACTTGAACAATGACCGTGTCCGCTGCTAAAGCCATTAATGGGTTAAAGTTCCGAGCGGAGCGATGATAGATTAAATTCCCGGCTTTGTCTGCTTTATATGCTTTTAGAAGGGCAACTTCAGCACGAAGCGGTTTTTCAAGCAGGTATTCGCGCCCGTCAACAGTAATCTTTTCTTTGCCTTCTTCGACAACGGTTCCAACACCCGTTGGCGTCAATACTCCACCAAGGCCTGACCCGCCGGCACGGACACGTTCAGCCAGGGTGCCTTGGGGAACCAATTCCACTTCCAATTCACCAGCAATCATTTGTCTGCCTGTTTCAGGATTTGTCCCGATGTGGGAGGCAATTACTTTTTTAACCCGTCTGTTTACAATTAACGGCCCTACACCCGTTTCTGTGAAAGCGGTGTCATTTGCAATCAGAGTAATATCCTTCACATTGGCTTCCAGCATCGCAGATACAAGATCCTGAGGCGTACCAACCCCCATAAAGCCCCCTGCCATAATTGTCATTCCATCTGTAAAAAGCGTTGAAACTTCCTCCATTGAAATCATTTTATTCACTTAAAAGCACCTCCTGAAAAAATAAGTGTAGTTAATCGTCCTCACACTTATTAGAAATGCAAGATTCGTGCCAACGAGTAAGTGAAAAAAACTCTTGAAATTTAAAGTATAATTTTTATACTTGATATATTTTTTATACTTGTTATACTTAAGTATATAAGGGAGGTTGTTATATTGGAAATTTGCCCCTATCTACAATACTCATTTGAAATACTAGGAAAAAAATGGAATGGCCTCATCATCCATTACCTATCACTTTGTCCCGGTGGGGAAGCTCATTTTTCCGAAATGAAACGTGACCTTCCTGATATTACGCCCAGAGCCCTTTCATTAAAGCTAACAGAGCTTGGCGAGTACGGATTAATTGAAAAAAAGGTGGTCACTGGATCCCCAGTTATTATTTCGTATGAATTAACGGAAAAGGGCCATTCCTTAACAACGGCACTGGAATCGATTCAGAAATGGGCCTTGCAATACAAAAATTAGAAAAGGAAAGAGGAGACTTACATGACGAACAACAAAATGGTTTGCGACTTAGAAACAGGCATTTGCGGTGAAGCCGGCGATGAGACATTTGAGACAATCGATCTGAACCAACCCCAAAAGAAAATCACACTTTATTATGTTACGGACCCTATCTGCTCTCACTGCTGGGCACTGGAGCCAGTATTGCGCAAATTTGAAGAGCAGTATGGACAATATTTTGAGCTGCATACAGTGATGGGGGGATTATTAGAAAGCTGGGATGGCTTTGCCGACGTAGCCAATGGCATCGGAAGTCCTTCGGATGTTGCCGGTCACTGGAGGGAAGTCGGCGAGTACTCCCGTATGCCAATTGACGGTTCCTTATGGTATGACAATCCGGTTCATTCTTCGTTCATACCATCCCGTGTGTATAAAATGGTTCAGCAACAGGATGAGCAGCTAGCGAGAACTTTTTTACGGCGTGCAAGAGAAGCTGTTTTTGCCTTCAATGAAAATATTGCCGATGAACTAGTCTTGATTAACATCGTAAACCAATTGGGGCTAGATGGAGAAACAATTGTGAAAGAAGCAGAACTCACCAAAGGACACGAACTATTAAATCAAGACTTTGCACTAGCTAGGAGCCTTGGTGTACGCGGTTTCCCAACCATCATCATGGTTAACGAAGAAAACAAAGGCGTCAAAATCGTCGGTTCCCGTCCGCTGGAATTCTACTTGAAAGGCCTTGAACAGATATTAGGCACAACTGAACCTTTACAAGCACAGACACCTGCTTCACTTAAAAACCTCATTGAAAAAGAAGGTCTATTGTTCTCAAAAGAAATCGAGGTCCTGTATGAGCTTGAACAAAATCAGGTGGGCTCATTTATTGAGGCAGGGATTTCATCTGACGATTACGAACTCAATGAAATTCTTGGAGAAGCTTATATCGTTAAAAAGTAGAATAAAGTCGTGAAAAAAAGACTCTTCCTTAGGTGAAAGAGTCTTTTTTTGCATGTTTACCTATTTTGCCAACAATGTCAGCACTGTATCTAGAACAACATTTACACCCTTTTCACAATCTTCCCAAGTCGTTAGTTCTTCTTCACAATGGCTTTTTCCGTTGATACTTGGAACAAACAGCATGGCCGTTGGGACGAAGCTCGCAATGAATTGCGCATCATGGCCGGCACCGCTGACCATCCGTCGATTAGAATAGCCCAGCGACTTTGCTGATTCTTCAAGCAGATTGCAGATTTCCGGTTCAAACCAAACGGTGTCCCGCTCCCATAATTTGGTCACTTTGACCTCACAGCCCTCATTGACCCCTAAATGTGGCAGACGTTGAACAAAATCCTTATAGGTGCTGACGATTTCCGGATCCTTATGCCGTGCCTCCAGCGAAAAGACTACCTTATTAGGAATGACGGTATGGATACTCGGATACACATTCACCCGGCCAATAGTGAAGACTAATTCTTCATCTAACACACTTAAGTGGTTACGGATTTCATTGATTAAGTTATTGGTTGCAAACAGAGCGTCTTTTCGCATGTTCATTGGGGTTGTACCGGCATGGTCTGATTCCCCGGTTACTTCAATCTCAAAGCACGCCATCCCGACGACACATTCGACGACACCAATAGAAAGCGCAACATTTTCTAAAATGGGGCCTTGTTCAATATGTAATTCTAGGAAGGCGGTCGCTTCTTTCAGACGGTTTTCAATATCCCCTTCGAAGCCACTGGACTTGAGGGCTTCCTCAAAGGTAACTCCTTCAGCATCTTTCTTTTTCAACATAACGGACTTGTCAAATTTCCCAGAGAGTACACCTGAGGCCATCATCGAAGGTTCGAATCTTGCACCCTCTTCATTGGTGAAATTCACAATCGTAATTGGAATCCGCGGCTTGATGTTATTTTCCACAATCGTTCTAACCACTTCCAGGCCCGTTACGACACCTAGTACACCATCAAAGCGGCCGCCCTTTTTTACCGTATCCAGGTGAGACCCAATTAGGATTGGAGGTTTATTTTCGCTGCCCTCAAGGGTGGCATACATACAGCCCATATCATCAACCGTGACCGCCATTCCTAATTCCTCACAGCAGGAACGGAAGTAATCCCTTACCTTGGAATCTTCTTGTGATAATGACAACCGGGTGACCCCATTGTTTTCTGTTCGGCCAAAATCGGCAAATTGTTCTAGTGTCTGCTTCAGTCTTTCTCCATTAATCAATAGCTTTTGTTTTTGCATGATTAAACACTCCCTTTTAAAATGAGATTAAGAACGTTTCTAAGTGTGTTAATAAATCTCATGGAGTTGAAAAGCAGAAATTCAGTTTGTCAGTAACGGTTACGACTCTACTTTCGTAAGCCGTCCCATTCCCACAATTATCTTATTATAAGATTTGAAAAAATATTCAGTCATTTCAATTATATAACACTTCTACTAGCTGTCACTAGACAAAACATCAAATCCTTCAGGGAGATTGTTTTATAAATTGTATGATTCACAGCCTAGCCCAATGAGGAAACCATTTCCTACAGCGAATTAGCCTATTGGCATTGAATGTGCAGTTTTTCTAATAAAGCGCTGCTTTTGTTTCCATTAAGCTAGGTATCCTCTTAATGTTTCGATAAATGTCTTCAATGCTTTTGTTTGATAGGAGGTTTGAGTCAGGATTGAAAAATTCCGTTTAAATGGCAGTCCTTGGACATCAATCTTTCCGATATAACCGTTGTTTAGTTCCTTCTCGATTGCCCATTGAGACAATAAGCTGATCCCCAGCCCCGCTTCCACCGATTCCTTAATCAGCTGTGTGCTTCCGAATTCGAGGATTTTTTTCGGAGTAAAATCAGACATCCGAAACAGATTTTCAGCAGCCTCCCTTGTGCCGGAACCCTCTTCTCGTAGAATCCATGTTTCTTCCGCTAAATCAGACATTCTTTTTTCCCGTTTCTCAGTCAATAAATGATGTCCGATCGGGGCAACAATAAACATATTATCTTCAGAAACGACCTCCGAATTTAACGTATCCTCTTTAAAAAATCCTTCAATAATGCCAATATCAAGTTGATGCATTTTCACCAGCTCAATGATTTCCTTTGTATTTTGGATTTTGATGGACGGACTGATCTGAGGGTATTCCCGCTGCATTCTAGCAATAATATGGGGCAGGATATATTCACCAAATGTATAGCTCGCACCAATCGCAAGCGGTCCGCTCGCCTTATTGGTCAGATCATCGACCAGTGACTGCATTTTTGTATAAAGGGCTAAAATTTCTTTTGCGTGATGGTAAACAATCTCCCCGGCCTGATTGAGGCGCACATATTTATTGCTCCTCTCTAGCAGCCTCGTGCCGATGGATTCTTCTAAGGTTCTAATATACTGGCTGACCGCAGGCTGCGTCATATGCAGCTCCTCCGCGGCTTTCGAAAAATTCTCCTTTTCGACAACCTTTACAAATACCGCTAAATACTGGTCCATCGTTTTGCTCCTTAACCTTTTTTATCGTATCGGAATTTAATATCATTCGACTTTGAGAATTGTCTAGCACAAGCGGCTAGTAGTTCGCGAAACGGGCGCTTGCGCTTTTCCCATTTATATATATTTACTTATCATCCCTATTATATATCTTTATTTTCCTTATGTATAAAACAGGAGTATGCTGAGGAGAGAAAATAAACTGAGGTGAAATGAATGGGGAGCCAAAGTGCTAGTGCTTTATCTTTAAATAAACAGGCTGAACAGCCGCAAAAAAAGCCCGAACCAAAACCCTCCGTAGGATTATGGTTATCAGGAATTGCATTTACCGTTGTGATTGCGGCAATCGGTTATGTATTATCAAAGGTCCCTGGCTTTGATCGTGTTGGCCCGCTCGCTTGTGCTATCGTGATTGCGGTTATGTATCGGCAATTTCTCGGTTATCCGGAAAAAATCCGCGCCGGGATCCAATTTTCCTCCAAACGTTTTTTACGTTTTGCAATTATTTTATACGGTTTAAAACTTAATATCGATATAGTGCTTCATCAAGGACTGGGACTGCTTGCACGGGATGTTGGTGTCATTGCCTTTGCGATATTATTTACTGTTTGGCTTGGAAAATTGCTGAAAGCGGAATCTTCCCTCGTTATGCTTCTGGGAGTCGGTACAGGTGTATGCGGGGCAGCGGCGATTGCAGCCGTTTCGCCAATCATTAAAGCAAAGGATGAAGATACCGCTATTGGTGTAGGAATTATTGCCTTAGTTGGGACAATTTTTTCAATTACTTATACTATCCTGCGTCCGTTTCTTCCGCTATCAGCGATTGATTATGGAATTTGGAGCGGAATCAGCCTTCACGAAATTGCCCATGTCGCTTTAGCCGGTGCCCCTGCTGGTCCGGATGGGTTAGCGATTGCCTTGCTTGCCAAATTAGGCCGGGTGCTGCTTCTTGTGCCATTATGCTTTATTCTTATGTATTGGGTAAAAAGAAAAAGTGCCGGAAAGGCCGGAGATACGAAAATTGAATTTCCATGGTTTCTGATTGGGTTTATTTTGATGAGCTTGTTTGGAAGTTATGTGCTCGGTAAATCGATTCCAGTTCCGAAAGCAGCCATGGATGGGATTGCCAATGCAACAACCTTTATTTTAACCACTGCAATGGTCGGACTTGGTTTGAATGTAAGCTTGCGCGACCTCCGAACGAAGGCAGCCCGGCCTTTGATAGCAATGTTAATTACATCTGTCGTCCTTTCAATCGCTGCGTATTTTATAGCTTAAAAATCGTGTAAGTATAATAGATATGTGAAAAGGAAACAGGGGCACCTGTTTCCTCTTTCCTCTTGCCTACTCAACAAATTGAAGGTCTTGATTCGATTGATCGTGCAGTTCAAGGTCTTTCGGGATGCGGAGGTAGAGAATGCTTTGTCCGTGTGTAATGTCGGTATTATGGTCGAATAAGGACGCTTCTCCTGTAAACTGACTGACAGAAAACGGGTTTGAAAATTCTGTGAAGGCCAGTTTACTTGCCTTTGGATTCTTGATTGTTAAACTGTCCCCCGTTAGTGTCAAGCCAAGGGGATTTGCCAGTTCCGCTATTTCCATCCCATTCACACTTGAACTTGTTTTATAAAATACAGCTTCAAGCGTGCCATCATTGGTCTGTTTCCGCTCAACAACAATGGTAATATTTTGGTATTCATCATTATCAAAGGCTATTGAAAGCTTTTTCCCTGTTACAGTAAATTGCCATTGCTTACGGATCAATTTTTTGTCAACCTGATTGATTTTCCCCTCCTTTACTGCTTCAGATAAATTTAAGCTTTCACTTTCCAATTCCCCGCTATCCACCTTTTCCCTTCCTTCCACTATTTTAGCGGGATGAACAGCTGCCAACACCACACAAATCAAAAGGACTGCTACATATCCGCTGAAGATCCACAAAACACGATGGCTGTATGAAATTTTTCCTTTCCTATTTATTGTTCTTTTCATCTCTTTTGTCGATAAAACCACAATACCGATGATAATCATTGCCGTAATAAGAAGCGGTATCATCCCCATCATGACCTGACCTCCATTCTATTCGATAATGCAAAGGCAAAAGAAATAAGCAGGCCCGCCGTAACAATGACTTTTATGATAAACAATGTTAGTGATGGTTCCATAAAGAAAAAATTAAATCCCTTTGCGATCACTCCTTCATTCCCTCTAAGTCCATCAATAATTAATCCCCCGAAAAACGCTGCCGGTATCAAAACTGCAAACGCTTTATTAATCTGGACTAATGTTCCAATTAAATATCCTAGCGCACAAAATAGGAAGATGTAGAGAAATGTAGAGAATGATCCTAAGAAAAACTCGTTTGGCGCCGACATAACTGACGTGCTTTTTAAAGATACGTCACTAAAAAAATAATAAACAACCACTTTGATTACATAGGTAGATAACATCGATGTAATTCCGCCAATGATACTCGCGGTTAATAAAAATGCGGTATTGGCTAAATTGCTGCTGGCTCGATTGGTAACAAAGACGAAGTCATCATTTCGATACGCCTTCGTTGTGATGATAATGGCGGTAATAAATCCCCACAGCATCGTAAAGGCCACCACCATTGCAGCCGAGAAATATTTAATTTCTATTTGAAAACTTCCCTCACTTGAACCCATACCCCCAATACCATTCATGGAAAAGAGGACGGCCAACAATTGAATGAAAATCAGCGATATGAAAACCTGACTGTAAGCCTTCAGCTTATAAAGATACTGCTTTTTTACAACATCTATCAGACGAACCCTAGTTAAAGACATCATCAATTCCCCCTTTCGTTTTGCTTGTTAAATAGACACATAAGTCACTTGCGGAAACTGGAGTAAACTCAATTCCGGCAAGACGGGCATGCTGCCGTTCTGTTTCGGAAAAATCATTCCTTACCACCACATACGACTGATCCAGCCCAACACTTTTTTGATAAATAAGCTCTTTGTTCTGTGTCCATTCATCTACAATGGCCGTCTTCCCTTGAAGTCCAAGGCCCCATTCCTTTAAATCGGCAATTGGCAGATGAAGAAGTTCCTTCCCATCTTTCATAAGGAGAATGTCTTCTAGCAAATCCTCAATTTCATTCAAATGATGGCTCGAAATAATAATGGTCCTTGGGTGGGCAAGATAGTCCTTAAGTAAAGCACGGTAAAAATCCTTTCGGACCGCTGCA
The DNA here is from genome assembly GCF_044754175.1 of Neobacillus sp. NPDC093127. Taxonomy (NCBI): domain Bacteria; kingdom Bacillati; phylum Bacillota; class Bacilli; order Caryophanales; family Bacillaceae; genus Neobacillus; species Neobacillus sp. NPDC093127. The sequence goes on along the minus strand of NZ_JBIVOP010000011.1, from coordinate 133,303 downwards.
TCCATCCCTGACGTCGGTTCATCAAAAAGAGTTAACGGCACTCGGGCGGCCAATCCTAAAATGGCGTTAAACGTGCTTTTCATACCCTTAGATAACCCGTTATGATGCTGCAATGGGTTGAGGGAAAAATACTCTAAGAGACGGTTCGCCAAATCATGGTCCCAATTTTCATAAAAGCTCGCTGCTGTCTCCAATATTTCCTTAAGATTTAAGGAAGTCGGGAGATTCATTTGATCATGAATAAAAATAACATTCGCTGAAACCTGCAAATTGTTAAAGGGCGTTTCGGAAAAAACCTTCAGCTCCCCAGTAGATTCTTTCAAAAAACCGGTAATGATTTTAAGTAAGGTTGTTTTTCCGGCGCCATTCCGGCCGATGAGTCCCGTAATTTTATTTTCTTCAATTTTGCAGCTAAGATTGTTTAACGCTTTTGCCCCGCCATATACTTTCGTCAGTCCGCGGCATTCAATTACAGTCATTGCTCTGCCTCCCCTATGTCAGCCGTTTTGATCATGTCGATTAATTCCTCTTTGCTTACTTGAAGCCGTCCCGCTTCCAAAACAATTTCCTGTACAAGCCGCTTCAACGTTTGGTTTTTCCGCTTGGTCAGAATCATTTCTTTAGCGTTGCTCGTGACAAACATCCCAAGCCCGCGCTTTTTCATTAAAATTTGTTCATCCGCCAAAATATTCAGCCCCTTTGCCGCCGTTGCCGGGTTAATATTAAAAATCTCTGCAAGCTGGTACTGGGAGTAAATTTTTTGTCCACTTGCAACATTTCCATTTAAAATCTCATTCTCCAGCCATTCTGAAATTTGGACATAAATCGGCTTCGTCCCGTCCAGATTAAGAATCAATCTTTTCACCCCTCCTCTGATATAGTGCATTAGTGTTGTAATGTAGTATATCATAATTGGTAATGATAAACAATTGGACTTTGCCATATTTTTTTAAAAACAAAAAAGGCCCTTTCCCTGGGGGCAATCCTGCACCAAGGTCAGAGCCTTATGAAACATTAATAATTCTTCTTGTTCGCTTTGTGAATCCAGGCATTTAATGGCATATAAGTATTGCTTGGAACGATTCGTTTCATTGGAATACTTCGTTTTTCCACTGGCAGGGCAAGTTGTTTGTATATAAAGAGATCGTCAAATCCAATTTGTGCTGCATCTTTATTTGTACAGGCATAGTAAACGGACTTTAGTCTGGACCAATAGATCGCTCCTAAACACATTGGACATGGTTCACAGCTCGAATAAATCTCGCAATTTTTTAATTCATAACTATTCAAATACCTGCATGCGGCCCGAATCGCCTGCATTTCAGCATGTGCCGAAGGATCCTTATTTGCCACTACTTGGTTACGGCCGACCGCAACGATCTGCCCGTTTTTTACGATAATCGCACCAAACGGCCCGCCACCGTTGGTTACAACATTATCAAGAGCAAGATCTACCGCTGCCTTCATAAACATTTCTTGACTCATCTTCTTCCCCCAGTCCTTTAAGACATTTCTCCTCCATATAAGGATATTCCTAAATTTAGGAAAGGGGAATTGTTCATCATCTCCAAGCATTTTGTGTGACACATTATCTTTATGCAACTACTTCCCGTTCGTTGCTGAATTGTTTGTATTGTTCTTCTATCATGATGGTTTTTAGGATTTGCACCGTCTTCCATACGTCATGATAGCTGGTATAGAGGGCAATCGGAGCTAAACGGATGACGTTAGGTGCACGGAAATCCGGTGTAACCTTGTTTTCTTTTAATGCCTTGCAGATTCGCGCTGCTTCCTTGTGTTCAAGGCTGACATGCCCGCCTCTAAAGCGGTCATCCATTGGATTTGTGATGGAAAATCCCATCTCCCGCAGCTCATAGTCCATCAGCTCCATCATATACCGGGTGAGACTTAACGATTTTCTGCGAATATTTTCGATTCCTGCTTCTTGAAAAATTTCTAACGATCCCAAAATTGGCGCTAAACTTAAAATATGAGGTGTGCCAATTTGGAAGGCACCAGCTGTTTCAGCAGGTGTGAGGACATGCTCCATATCAAATTGCTTTTCCTTTTTCGAACCAAACCATCCTCCCAGTCCTGGTCCAGAAAGAATCCCAAGCTGCTTTTCATGAACGAAAAGTCCCCCGACACTGCCTGGGCCGCCATTCAAATATTTATAATTGCACCACACCGCAAAGTCCACTCCCCAATCGTGCAGTTCATGCGGCATCGCCCCAATGGAATGGGCAAGATCAAAACCAATGATGATTCCGCGCTTATGGGCTTTATGCGTCAAGAGCTCCATATCAAGGAGCTGGCCGCTGCGGTAGAGCACGGATGGCAGCAAAATGATGGCCACTTCATCCGTCATCGCCGCTATAATATCTTCCTCGTTGAGGGTTCGGCCATCCCTGCTTTTCACGCGAATGAGATCCTCAACTGGGTCAAGGTTCTTTAACCTCAGCTGACTTTGAAGGGCATAAATATCCGACGGGAAAGTTAACTCGTCCGCTAGAATTTTCTTCCTTTTTCCTACAGGCTTATAAAAGGTTGCTATTAACTGGTGGATATTGACGGTAATAGAACCCGTCACCATCACTTCTTCTTCCTTGGCACCAACTAAAGGTGTAAGCATTCCTGCTATTTTTTCAGATAAGGAAAACCAAGGCTGCTTCCCGCCCATCCAGCCATCAATGCCATACCTCTTCCAGTCTTCAAGGGAATTTAACAGCGTTTCCTCTGCCCGTTTCGATAATAGGCCTAATGAATTTCCATCCATATAATAATGATCCTTTTGAAGGTAAAATTCTTCGCGAAACTTTGTCAATTCCGCTTTTTCATCCAGTGATTTTGCATAGGCTTCTGAAGCATCGAGTAAAGACCCCTCCATTATTAACAATCATCCCTTCATCTATCAGATTGGAAAAGCAGGTGCATTCGTTAGTAAACTAGGAAGTAGAATCTTAGTTTTTTCAAAACAACCGAACTTCACTTAATCGCTATGTAACAATTATAAAATATTATATCTGCTTTACGGGACTAATTGTATTGCGTTTTCAGAATTTTACTAATAATTTTTCAAGCAACAAATGATTTTTAAAAAGTAGTTCGTTATCTTCAGGAAATTTTGTACAATAGGAGTATAGACTGGTCTATCATAATAATCTTTTAAAATTCGGTGCAGATACTACTTTAGGATAGAATTTATATACTAGGAAGTGAATGGAGTATTATGTTGAAAGCTAGGATTTATCAATTATCGTTATTTTTTACTTCCGTGGCCATAGCTTTTTTCTCCCCTGGTATTTTGACTGATAACAAGAGCTTTATGGTAGCCTTAATTGTATTCTGGTTTTTCTCCACCCTATACTTTCGCCTACGGGTATTCTTTAAGAATGGTAATACCAATATTGAATATGGAATAAGCTATGATTTATCACTTATTTTATTTGCCGGTCCGTTAGGCTTGTTCATCTTTGAAACCCTTTATCGATTTACCGTTTATTTTTATCGGAAATGGGCAAAAATGGCAGATCCAAATGAGTTTTTCGATACTTTTTACAATGTTGGCTCCTTTGTTCTTACAAACTCGATTGCTTATTTTTTATTCCAGCACTTTTATTCAAGTTTTCAATCCTTTCCCTTTGGCTATTGGATTCTGTTATTTGGATTAGTGTGTCTTTCTTCCTATTTATCAGGTGCGATCATGTTGATTTTATTTGTTACTTTAGGAGAACAAAAATCATTTAAAGAGGGCATAAATTTTATTTTTAAAGACATAAGTTTACTAGACTATGGGAAAGTGGCTATCACTAACGGTCTATTATTTCTTTTTCTTCGAGACGGAAAATGGGAAATGATTATCAGCCTATTTATCTTAAATTATATTGTTAACCTCTCGTTCTATTCAAAATCTCAAAGTATACAAAATAAGCTGGAGCGGGACCAGTTTGAACAAATGGCCTATACGGACTTTTTGACAGGCGTCTTCAATCGGACCTTCATGGATAAAAAGATGGCCGAGTTAAATCAAACCGAGGAGGATATCGGCATTGTCGTTGCCGACATCGATAAATTTAAAGGAATTAATGATAACTACAATCATGCCGTAGGAGATAAAGTAATCCAGCATTTTGCCGCAACGTTAAAAAGCTATTTAGGTCAAGAGGATTATCTTTTTAGAAGCGGCGGTGAAGAATTTACACTTTGTCTTAGAAACAGAAACTATAACCAGGCCGTAGATTTGATCAACAGGATGCTTGGCGCGATTGCAAATAATTCCGTCCAAGTAGAGTATAAGGGGGAAATTACGACTATTTCCTACACAGCATCGTTCGGGCTCTATTTCTACAAAGTGAATGAACACACCTCAATTGAAAAAGCCTATATCCAAGCCGACGAACTATTGCTCCAATCCAAACAGCTCGGAAAAAACCAAGTATCCGCCCTCAACGGCCTCCTAAACAAAAAAGTGGTATAACCAGAAACTTATGGTTATGCCACTTTTTTTGTTTACGTTGATTGGGTGTCATTGATTGGGTGTCAGGCACCACAAAAAGACATTTGTCCGTCTCCAGTGGACACTATCTTTTCCACGTGCCTGACACCAGTTAGGATACTATTTAGGAAACGCGTTTTAATTGTTTGAATTGGCCTTTTGATAGGACGGTTTTTTCTAGCCGGTGGGCCATCATTCCTGCAAATACGGCTAGGATTATATCTTTTGGCAACGGGGGAACCATCCAGATCCATGTCATTTTGTATGTAAAGCCAGCAGGTGCCGCAGTCCAAAATTTATACGCAAAGTACATCCAATTTGTTCCGAAGAGATAGTTGACGGCCAAGCCGATTACTGCTGCAATGATAAAAGCTGGCACAGTTTTTTTCTTTTCCACCACTCTCCCAATGATAAATGCAACTAAAATAAATGAAATAATAAAGCCAAATGTGGGATCTATAACCATAAATGGTCCTGATTTTAATTTTGCAAAAACAGGTACCCCCGCCAAACCAACTAACATATAAACGATCATCGCAATGGAACCTAAACGACTTCCCAATATTGCCCCAGCTAATATAGCAAAAAATGTTTGGAGTGTGATTGGTACCGTGCCTATAACCATAAACGGAGCCAATGAGGTTATGTTAGCTCCAATCGCCATAAGTGCCACGAACATCCCAACTAGTGTTATATCAAGTGCCCTTAACTTCATCCTTTTCAATCTCCTATCCCAAAATAAATTGTCATAAATATAAAATAAAGGGTTAAAGGAGGTATTGTCAACCACAAATCATTTTCGGTTAACAATGAATTTTTTTAATTTAAGAAAATGAGATACCCTAACGTGAAAACCAGCCATTTTCCCACTGCCTTAATGCTAACCTACAGCAGTTTTCTCTTGCGGGAATAGTGGACCCCATCTTGATGACATGGTTCTATAAGAGAGTTTCAAAAAATTCATAACCACCGATAAAAACAAAAAAGGATTGAGCACTACTTAAAGCTCAATCCTTTTTTGGCGTTAAACGGGAGAGGCACTAACCACCCATAACAATGTCCATCCCACACGGACAAATGTCCACGGACGGTGCCTGACACCCCATGATTGACACCCCATTGATTGACACCCCAATGACACCCCATTGTTTTACATCCTATTTATCTTTTGGGCGGCAGTTTTTGCAGACTTTGATGGTTTGGTTTGTTTCTGTTTTGTATGGGTAGAGCAGTTTTATTCTTGTTCTTTCACATATTGAACATGTCCCCCGTCCATTTTGCGGCAGGTAGCTGATGGTTTTTCCACGGTTTCTCTTTGCCATTTTCATCCATCCTAATCGATAATAAATTCCTTTCTTTATTTAATGTTGGACTGGCACGAATATTGATAGGCATTTAATGGTTTTTTCATAAAGACAATAAAAGTTTGCTGGAGCTGGACACTTTTTATAGTCGAAAAATTATCTGCTTACATGGACCACGGAATTATTCTTCTACTCCCTTTGTATCTTTCTTTTTCCAAAACTCTACATAAAGCAACAATGTTAAACAAAAAACAACACCATCATACCAATTTCCAACTCATGGAAGATATTTCAAAATAACATATAGCATTTCTAAACCTCAAAAATGAATAGAATTTTCAATGGTCACAGGTCTTTTAAAATAGGTAAAACTTCCTATTTTTAAATCTATTACTATAAAGCTCTAAATTATCTTACTAAAATTTTTGTTGGAAGAATTTTCGTAGCTCCCCGATTTTACGACAAATTATTGTGAATATTCAGTATAAAATAAGTTTGTACTAAAATTTGATTAAAATTTGGGGGTGCAGTTTTTTGACAAAAAAGAAAAAGCTAAAATGGAAAAGGAGTTTAATGGTTATGACTGCCATAACCGGCCTGGGTTTCACTACATTTTACCCTGGTCTAAGTACTCCAACTGCAGCGGTCGAGCAGCCTGACCAGCCGCTGCCTGCCGAGGAGTCTGTCTCAATTGTTCAACTAGTAGTACCGAATGATCAGGCCAAGGACAAGCTTCTTGAGCTCGGCATTGACCTTACCCACAATATCGAACAACACGACGGAGTCTATGAAGTGGATGCCGTTGTCACACCATCTGAAATTGCGATGTTGAAGACTTTTGGCATCAATGTTAAGGATACGCTAATCACTGAAAATGAATGGAACACACGTGTAGCAGAACGGCAATCTGCGGTTCAGCTTCAAGCTAGTTTGGCAGCTTCTGAGGATACACTAAAGGTTCTTCGCGCAAATCATTTTACCAATCAATCCGCCACATTCCTGTATCTTGAAGTGAAATCAAGTGCTGGAGCGGCAGCAAGTACTTCCCTAAAAGCAACCTGGACAGAGGATGGAGTTGAAAAGTCAGCAACACTTTCTAGATTCGTTGATTACGGAGAATATATCTATCACTATTTGATGGTGCCAGTAACCGCAATCCCTACATCTGTCAAAATTGATAGTAACCTAGGCGGAACAGCTACAAGTGCCGTTACGGAATGGCTGGGAAAAGAACCGAAACATCCAAAAACAGACTATGTCACAGATTTTGTTGATCACTATATGGCACCAAATGAATTATATGAGCGTGCCGAAAAACTAGCCAAAGAGTTCCCGAACTTAGTAGACATTATTGAGATGCCAAACAAAACAAACGGATACAGACGTCTTGCCCAGGCAACCATTGGCGGCACGACCAATCTTGCAGTTGTCGTTTCCTCAAAAGCATGGGGGCATGAGGGCGGTAATGATATTTCCGTAGAATTCAGGAATCCTAAAGTCAATAATTCTCCACTAAAAGTAACGGTGGACGGCAAAAAGATTTTAGTAGATTTAGCTACAAATTCAGCGGGCACGGTCACTAGTACAGCCTCACAAGTGGTCAGCGCATTAAACGCTAATGCAAGTCAACTTGTAACCGCGACTACATATCGCGGTAATGCCGGCACTGGTGTTGTTGCACCAACTACTGCGAAATTAACTGACGGTTTAAAAGCAGGAGCAGATGTTTCCCGCGATCCGTTTACGGTAAAAGCAATCCGAATCGGGAAGCATCGTGACGGTTCCAAGCCAGGTGTCCTTGGTTACGCTCAGGAGCATGCTCGTGAGTGGGTAACGCCGCTCGTAACCATCGAAACAGCGGAACGACTGCTTCGTAACTATGCCCATGATAGCGAAACAAGAAAGCTTGTTGACAACCTGGATATTTTCCTTGTTCCATCAGTTAACCCTGACGGTGCCAACTATAGTTTCTATGATTACAATATGCAGCGGAGAAATATGACAAACCACTGTGGTCCTACGGCATCTGACCCTGGATACCGTAATAACTGGGGAGTTGACCTTAACCGAAACCATTCTGTCGGCTCCTTGTTTGATGGATATATTGGTGCATCAGCAAGTTGTACCAGTGATACTTACGCTGGACCTGCAGAAAATTCCGAGCCGGAAGCAAGAAACCTTGTCTGGCTTGCAGATAGAAATCCGAACATCAAGTTCGCGATGAATATTCATAGCTATGGCGGCTACTTTATGTGGTCACCTGGTGCTTACGATGCAAAACGTGTAACATTACCTCGTCCGACTGCAGGACAGGAAGCCTTCTATTGGGCAGCATCTGATCTCATGTTAAACGACATTCAAGACCACCGTGGAACGGTCATTCTGCCAAGCCGTACCGGTCCGATTCCGGATGTATTGTACTCTGCTGCTGGAAACTCAGCTGACTACCTATGGTATGAAAAAGGGATTTACGCCTGGAACTTCGAAGTAGGGGCAGATTTATGGAATAAGGATACAAAGAGATGGCAGGCAGTTGGATTCCAGCCGGCATTTGCGGAAGGCCATGAAGAAGCAATGGAGTTTGCTAATGGTTTAATTGGTTTGATAAAAGTAGCTTACAACAGTTCAAAGGATCACCAGCCGCCTTCCTCAAAAGCTACACCTGGAAACGGTAAATACACTGGTCCAGTTGAGGTTAAGATTGAAACGAGCGAACCTGCTACCGTCTATTATACACTTGATGGCAGCCGCCCAACTTTCCAATCTAAGAAAATCCAATTAAGCGGAACCCGTGAATTTGAAGAAACATTAAAGATTGATAAAACAACAACGATTAATTATTTTGCCGTTGATGCAGCCGGAAACATTGAGAAAAATTATAATCCGCTTGGCAATGGCAAGAACTATAACTCTGTAACCATTACTATTAAGTAAGAGCAGGAAAAGGGTTGATCCTCCGGGATCAGCCTTTTTATTTTTCAATAAAATCACAAAAGCCTGGCTCTTTATAGAACCAGGCTTTTGAAACCTATTTATTTTTCAAAAATCGCATTGGATAGCAGACGGAATAGGTAATCTGTATGGTCACGGAAGCCTGCTTCCAAACCAATTAAGGTTACATCCTTATCCTGCTCTTTGACCATTACTGCCTGGCCTTTAGCATTTTTGTTATTTTTCCAGTGGCCGGCCTGGAAGAAGTCATCACTGTTTGCATACCGTGCAACTACCTTATCATTTCCGGTATTGGTATACCATGTAGGGCGATAGACAAATCCGATATCGTTCTGTCCATATCCACCTGTTAAACCAGTTCCTTCGTAATCAACCTTGACAATTCCGTTGCTGTCGGAACCGCCAACATTTATCGTATCATCCGTAAGTCCCAGCGTTTTGGTAGCCTGTGAAGCACTTGATCCTACGGCGATATATTTTCCGCCTTGAGCGACAAAGCTGTTAATATTCGCTTTTAACTTGGCTACTTGTGCCGGATCTTGAAGACCGAATTCTTTGCTAGATGCACTCGTGATAACCGTAATCAGGCTGGATGAGCCGCTGTAAACGAACACATCAAACCCATTTAAGCCGTTTTCCGCTACTTCAACCGGTGTCAACTCTGTCACCTGAAAGCCCAATCTCTTTAAGGACAGCTTTGTTCCGCTATGGGACTGAACTTTACTAATACCGCCATCCTTTAGAATTGCCACTTTTAAGCTGGATAATGGAGCGGCATCTGCTGGAACCTTTGCGGTGGATTCAATTTGCAGGCCTGATTCCTTTACAGCAGCTGAAATTATATTGGCTGCCGCATCTGTATAAAAATTGCCTTTTGAATCGCGTTTTATCGATACTCCTTGTTGCAGTAAAGTATTTACTAGATTAACAGCTTGAACGGAGCTGTTCGGAATCAAGAACGGACCCTTACCGGATACGGACCCTTGCTCCGAAATTTTGTTCACTTTGTTTGTCGTTACATCAACAAAAGTTTGTGTCGGAATCGCCTCAAATCCCCAAAGCTCAGGCAGGCTCCATGCTGAAATATCATACATGGCACCGATATCGTTGGTGATATCCTCTCCGTCCCACAGCATCGTGTTTGCTAATCCGGCTTTTGCCTGGTCCATTTTTACGATAAATGTACCTTTCGGATAAGATTTTCCATCCACTACAAAGGATTTCGGAGCTTGGACGACTTCAATATCGTTATTGAGTAAATGATTGACCGCTTTATGAGTGATGGTTGGATCTTTTTCATCAACCGGAAGAATATACGCTTTCGGGAAGAATCCATCCTTATGGAAAGGGTGGTCAAAGTTGATGCCGCGCTTAAACATTTCGATTTGGTCGGTAATCATCGCCTGCTTGTTTTCTGTCGCAAAATTAAGTGCACCAATGATGGCGTTGTACATCCAGCGTACGCCGTTCCAATCATTTGTTGGCGTTTCCAATGTATGGCCGTAGGCTCCGTGATACATCGCGTACATTGGTGTAAAGATTGGCGGATAATCATCCCAGCCGTCCTTGTCATTCCGCTGCGGGATATAAACTCCTTGCATATTTTTATAAAGGGTACTGTCTGTAAATTTATCTTTTTCTTTCATAATATTAGCTTCCATCGCCTCAGCCTGCATGTAAGCCCACTTGTTATATAGGTCATACTCGTAATTTGGATTATGCGGCGGTGTACATGGCTCAATTAATCCTTGACGGTTTGGTGCGTAGTTTTTCACGTATCCATGTGTATCAAGGAACACCATCGGATTCCATTCTTTAATAAGTTCAACTGTTTCCCTAGTTTCAGACTGTGATTGGGTAATAAAGTCACGATTTAAGTCAATTCCTTGACCATTAAAACGAGTGGCATCGACACGTCCATCAGGGTTTTGGACGACATTAAAAATGAGGATGTTATTTTCTAGAATATTTTTCGTCTCTTGGTCATTCTGGGTGGCGAAGCGTTCAATTAGCTGAAGGATAGCATCCGTTCCCGCAAATTCTGTCCCGTGAATGGAACCATTGATCATAACTGGAACTTTAAAGTCTGGATTACCCGCAATCCAATCCTGAGCCTTCCCAGGATTTTTAAACATTTGCTTTCTTAACGCCTGAATTTTTCCAAACTTCCCATGTGAACCAGGATCGGCAATCGTTACGACATAAAGCGGATTTCCATCCGCAGATGTTCCGCGAACCTCCACTTTAATGCGATTCGATTGTTTCTCAATTGCTTTCAGCTTTGAACCAATTTGCGAGAATTTCACAAAGTCATAGTTTTCACTATTAAACTTACTTCCATCCTGTTCTTCATATACATTAACGTTTGTCCATTTTGGTCCCTCAGCAAATCCCATAGTCCATGGTACACTTGTTAATAAACCAACGGCCAAAAGGCCTGCAACTGTTTTCTTCTTTTTCATCATTTACCCCCATTTGTGAATTTTTATTAATACTACTGCATTTTTATTAACTACTACTTATTATAATAAGAAAACTAATAGAATACCATCCTACCTTTCTCCCAAACAATCAAAGGAAAAAGCTGTCTTTAGGAAAAAGGTAACAATAAATTCATACACTTCTACTGCATGGACAAAATTCCTTATTATTACATTTAAAAAGCACGAGAATAAACCACTTTCCATAAAATAGGTATAAGAATCGAGTAAAATGGAAGGGAAAGATGTGGTGCTTCAATATGAAAAAATCTCAGGATTATCACCATTCGTTTCAAAACCTTCAGGAAAATGGAATGTCGTTTGAACAGGTCTTTGAACGGATTGTTACATTCATGAATCTAAATCCAAGCGGGCACTACCGCTTAATGGTTGGGACAGATTCACAGGTCCATAAATCACAGACCATTTTTATCACCGGAATTGTTATTCAAAATAAGGGAAAAGGAGTATGGGCATGCATAACAAAAGTAATTGTCCCAAGACAAATGACCCATTTACACGAGCGAATTTCCCTTGAACTATCATTAACAGAAGAGGTCGTTTCCTTGTTCACGGAGGAAAGAAAAAGTGAACTGATTAATATTGTTCTTCCCTATCTTTATCAAGGGGCAACCTTTACAATGGAGGGGCATATCGACATCGGGGCCGGCAAACGTAACAAAACAAGGGAATTTGTCAAAGAAATGGTAACAAGAATAGAATCCATGGGAGTCGAACCAAAAATCAAACCAAACGCCTTCGTCGCCTCAAGCTACGCGAACCGTTACACAAAATAAGGGTGTCAGGCACCATGTGAAATTTTCACATGGTGCCTGACACCCTTTCTTCCATTTATAATGCGTCTTCTATTTCTTTGGCCATTACTTTCATGGATTTTAAGCCGCCGCCGCTTAGGTACCAAGCGTCTGCGTCTAAGTAGACGACCTTATCGTTTTTATAAGCTGCTGTTTTCTTTACTAGTTCATTTTCAATGATTTCTTTTGCGCCAACTTCTCCTCCTACGGCTGTTGCGCGGTCAATGACAAATAATACGTCTGGATTTTTTTCCATAATGTATTCAAACGTTACGCTTTGACCATGGGTAGAAACTTCAATTTTCTTATCTGCAGCGCCGAATCCAAATACATCATGAATGATTCCAAAGCGGGAGCTTGGGCCATAGGCACTCACTTTTCCTTCGTTCGCCAACAAAATAAGTCCTTTTTGGTCGAGTCCAGACGCCTTTTTATTTACCTTTTCCACGGTCGCTTTAATGTCTTTTAATTCATCGGCCACCTTGTCTTCTTTTCCAAAAATTTCGCCTACTAAGTTCATGTTTTTCTCAAAGGAGTCCATATAATTTGCATAATCAATCTCCACATATACCGTTGGTGCAATTTCTGCAAATTGATCATATAATTCCGCTTGACGCGTCGAGATAAAAATAACATCAGGTTTCAGTGAATGAACCGCTTCAAAATCAGGCTCTTTTAAGCTGCCGACATTCGTATATTTTTTATCGGCATATTTTTTCAAATAGTCAGGAACCGTTGCTTGTGGGACACCAGTGACCTCGATACCTAACTCATCTAGGGTATCCAAGATACCAAAATCAAACACAACCACTTTCTGAGGATTTTTCTCAACCACTGCCTCACCGTATTTATGCTTAATGGTCAGTTTCTCTGCCGTTTCTTTTGTATCCGTGGAAGCTGTTTTCGACTGGCCTTCCTCTTTTGAAGTACCCCCACAGGCAGCTAATACAAAAATCACACTAAAAATTAATCCTAGTAAACTCCACTTTCTCATCATCTATCCCTCTTTCGTTTATGAATTAAAATAAACACAGATTCTGCAGTTATTCATTTCTCGAATCGGTATATCCATATCGTAAATCTCGCTTAACGCCTCTGACTGAATAATCTCCTCTGTCGGTCCGTCCTTCACAACCTTGCCATCCTTCATCGCGACAATTCGGTCCGAATAAACAGAAGCAAAGTTGATATCATGCAGCACTATGACGACGGTTTTTCCTAGCTCATCCACTAACCTGCGTAATATTTTCATAATTTGAACGGAGTGCTTCATATCCAAATTATTCAGAGGTTCATCCAGCAAAATGTAGTCGGTATCTTGGGCAATCACCATCGCGATAAAGGCCCGCTGCCGCTGGCCGCCAGATAACTCATCCAAAAAGCTGTCCTGCATTTCGGTTAGGTGCATATATTCGAGCGATTGTTCGACAATCCGTTCATCCTCCGCCGTTAACCGCCCCTTTGAGTAGGGAAAGCGCCCAAAGGAAACAAGCTCGCGAATCGTCAGGCGGACATTCATGTAATTCGACTGCTTTAGGATTGAAACCCTTTTAGCAAATTCCTGTGACTTCATCTTACGAACATCCGCGTTGTCGACAAGTACTTCGCCCGTATCAGCATCAAGGAGCCGGCTGACCATTGACAACAATGTTGATTTCCCGGCACCATTTGGTCCAATAAAGGATGTAATTTTTCCTGGTTGAATATCTACCGAAACTGCTTCTACAACTGGCTTCTTCCCGTAAAACTTCGACAATGACCTCACTTGAATCATCCAGTCTTCCTCTCCTTTAATAGTAAATAGATGAAATAGACACCGCCGATAAAGTTAATGATAACGCTCAATGTCGTCGAAAACGTAAAGACGCGTTCGACCACCCATTGCCCGCCGACAAGAGCGATTATACTCATGACAACGGAACCGCTAATGAGCACCCTGTGTTTATGTGTTTTAAAAAATTGATACGACAGGTTGGCAACAATTAAGCCAAAAAAAGTAATCGGTCCGACTAATGCCGTCGAAATCGAAATGAAAATCGCCACAATTACTAGCATTTTTTTCACAATTGAATCATAAGGAACACCTAGATTAATAGCCATCTCCCTGCCAAGCGATAACACATCAAGATATTTTAGATAACGCCAAGCATAAATCGTCACAAGCCCAATGATGATAAGGGCTAACCACACTAAATCAGCGTTAATATTATTAAAACTAGCAAACATCCGGTCTTGGACAATCTGAAACTCATTTGGGTCAATCAGCACTTGGAAAAACGTCGAAATACTTGAGAAGAAAGTTCCAACGATGATCCCAACCAGCAATAAGAAATAAATCGACTGTCCGCCTTTTTTAAATAAAAACCGATATAACAAAAGGGCAAACAAAACCATTACACCAGCAGAAAGAAGAAAATTCACTTGTTTATTGACAACAATCATGTGACCGGAACCGAGAAAGAATATAATCAATGTTTGTAATAACAGATAAAGAGAATCCAGCCCCATTATGCTCGGCGTTAATATTCGGTTATGGGTAATTGTCTGAAAAACAACGGTGGCATAAGCGATAGTAAAGCCAGTTATCACCATTGCCATCACTTTTATTGCTCTTCTCGGCAGCGCATAATCAAAACTGCCATTTAAATCATGAAATAAGTACAGCGCACAGCACCCCGCCGCGATCAAGGCGAGACTGGCTATTTTTAGCGAATTACGCATAGGCCTTCCTCCTAAAAAGAAGGATTAAGAAGATCCCGCTGCCAATAACTCCAACCATGAGACTGATCGAAATCTCATACGGGTAGATGATGACACGCCCCAAAATATCACAAACCAGCAAGAAGATGGCTCCTGCCAGGGCAGTATGCGGTAATGTTTTTTGTAAATGGTCCCCTTTAAATATCGAGATGATATTTGGAATGATTAAACCAAGGAATGGGATAATTCCGACGGTTAATACAACTGTTGCCGTAATCAGTGCGACCAATCCCAGCCCGATATTCACAACCCTGCGGTATCCAAGACCCAAATTTTTCGAAAAGTCCTCGCCCATGCCCGCTACGGTAAAGCGGTTGGCATATAAATAGGCTATTATCAAGATTGGAATACTTATGTATAGCAGCTCATAGCGACCTTTCATAATCATCGAAAAATCCCCCTGCAGCCACGCCGACATATTTTGAATGACATCTGCACGATAGGCGAAAAAGGTTGTCACAGAGGACAAAATATTTCCAAACATCAGCCCGACCAGCGGAATAAAAATCGCATCTTTAAACTTAATCCGGTCGAGAATCTGCATAAATAAAAAGGTTCCGCCAAGTGCAAAAAGAAAAGCAACCGCCATTTTCTCAA
The DNA here is from genome assembly GCF_044754175.1 of Neobacillus sp. NPDC093127. NCBI lineage: Bacteria > Bacillati > Bacillota > Bacilli > Caryophanales > Bacillaceae > Neobacillus > Neobacillus sp. NPDC093127. The sequence continues at coordinate 117,900 of NZ_JBIVOP010000011.1, read as the reverse complement.
GCATCGATGCGTTTGCAAACAGCAACATTGAAACAAGGATTCCAAGCCGTGTGGCATCCAAGGTGCCGGCCGTTGTCGGTGAGACAAATTTGTTCCGGCTGAGCTGCTGCATAATCAAACCAGCAATGCTCATTCCCGCCCCGGCCAATAAAATCGCAACAAGTCGCGGCATGCGGCTGATTAGGAATATTTGCGTTTCTTCTGATTGAAAGTCTAATAGGTCCAATGGTGATAGACTGCTAACCCCAACAAACAAAGAAACTCCTGATAATATAAGTAACACAACTAGTAGATATCGTTTCTTCATGACGGTCTCCAACATTTCTATTTTTCCAGCATTATAGATGAAATTGAAAATCATTATCATTTGCTATTTAACTTGATTATACCATTAGGAAAATTTACGTCAATGGTTAATTGAGAATTTCTATCAATTGCATGACGAGATACAATCAAAAGCGTCGCCCTGAAAGACCTAAACCTGAATAAAACCTTACATCTTAAAAACCCTAAAAACTTTCCTTTTCACGATCAGAAAATGGTTGCCTATTTTCCAGCTTTTCTCTTATACTTAAGTGGATAAATTTGGTTATAAGGAGAAACCGTATGTTTTCAAACCTTCAATTTTTAGAAACGGCACAGCAGGCAGAGTATTTGGCATGCGAACTAATCAAGCTAAAAAGCTATAACGGGACGAATGGGGAAAATCTGAAGGCGCAGTATTTATTGGATGTGATTCACTCGTTTCCATATTTCCAACAAAATCGCGAGCATGCTTGGACAAAACCGATTGAACACGACGAGCTCCAGCGCAAAAATGTCTTTGCCTTTGTCAAAGCGGCAAACGGAAAGAAAAAAACGATTATTTTTCATGCGCATATCGATACAGTGGGAACGGAAGATTTTGGCTCTTTGCAGGCGATCTCCCATGACCCAGATGCACTCCAAGCCTATTTTGCAGACTATAGCGCTGATCAGGAGGTCCAACAGGATGCTTTGTCAGGTGAGTGGCTGTTCGGGAGAGGATCGCTTGATATGCAAAGCGGCATTGCTGTTCACCTCGTCAACCTCCTTTATTTTTCAAGACATCCTGAAAAATTAAACGGAAATTTGCTGGTGATGTTTAATCCCGACGAAGAAAGCCAGCATGCGGGGATGCGCAGTGCACTAACCGAGTTAAAGAGATTAAGAGAAGAACACTCCTTGGAATTTACGGCTGCGATCAATGACGATTTCATTTCGCCTTTATATGAAGGGGACGAAAATAAATACATTTATACAGGTGTGGCCGGAAAGCTGCTCCCGTGTTTCTATATTTTTGGCAGAGAAGCACATGTCGGCGAGAGTGTTTCCACCATCGATCCAACTATTATAGCCTCTGCCCTCAATCTGAAAATTGCCCAAAACTTTCAGCTTGTCGAAAAAATTGAAGGCGAACTGGTCCTGCCTCCGAGTTGTTTATTTCTAAGGGATGATAAAAAAAGCTATGATGTGCAGACGGCCATAAGCAGTAAGCTATATTTTAATTACTTTGTTTACGAAAAATCTCCGAAGCAGGTTATCAACGAGCTGCTAAGCATCACCAAGCAAATCTGTACGGAACAGACGGAAAGACAGAAAAATACTTATCTGCAATTCTGCCATGTAAACGCTCTCCCAGCTAAACAGCTGGATTGGACGATCGAGGTTACTAGTTTAGAGGATTATATTCATTATCTGACCGAATTGAATTTACATCCAGAGGAGACAATTCAGGAAACCTACAAAAAATATAAACGCGAAGACTATGATGATCGAATGCTGGCATTCTATATCGTTGAAGCCTTGCAAAACCTCGATCCGGAGAAAAAGCCGCGCGTGATTGTATTTTTTGCCCCGCCTTTCCTGCCTTCAAACTATATGAAGGAGGACAACCGGATATATTCGAAGGTTAAGGCGGAATTGGAAAAGGAAGCATTACTCGTAAACGAACGATTTCAATTAAAGAAATACTTCCCTTATTTATCGGATGGAAGTTTTATGACCTTCAATGGGGCTGAAGCGGAAATGATTTCTTTAAAAAATAACTTTCCTGCTATGGATCAATTATTTCCTTTACCGCTAGAGGCAATGAAGGAACTGAGCATTCCTTCTATTAATATCGGTGTATATGGAAAAAACGGGCACAATTGGACCGAGCGCGTCTACAAGCCTTATAGCTTCGGAGTACTGCCAAAACTGATTCGAAACGTAACAAAAAGTTTACTAGCTGATTGAATGAGCTAGCTAACGAAGGACTGATCCCTTAAGAGGAAAAGTCCTTTTTCAATGTAAAAAAATTATTATTTTTCCAGCACATATTGGACTTCCTGCGCCTCATAAATTGGGCAATAGGAGGTGAAGGGAGTGAAAAAAGCGTTAATATCCATTGTTTTTCCGATGATTTTTTTATTGGCAGGATGCTTTGCCGGCGACCCAGTGAAGGACGACTTACTTAACTATGCGAACAAAGAAATGAAACAGGCTGTGAAATTGGAAGCGGCCGCTGTCTCTGCCTATGAGGGGATATCGGGGGCAAACTTTAAGGATGATCAAACGATGTACGATGCTTTAACGAAAGAGGTCATTCCGAATTATAAAAAATTAATTAGAGAGATTAACTCGGTTTCAATCAAAACGGATGAGGTAAAGGCAATCCATGAGATTTTTATTAAGGGGGCTGACATCCAGTTTAAAGCCCTTGAAAAAGTTAAGCAGGCGATAGAAGATCAGGACTCTGCTCTAATTGAAGAGGCCAACGATATGTTGGCTGACGCCGAAAAACTTCTTCTTGATTACAAAAACAAGCTGTATAAACTGGCAAAGGAACATGATGTAAAAATTGAAAAATAGACTTCCAATCCGCTTAATTTAATGAAAAAAAACTGAACATGGTCAAAGCAAAAAACAATCCATCCTTTATCAGCCAAACAAGGGTGGATTATCTTTTTCCTATTATAAACTGGCTGCTGTAAAATCAACAACGGCTAATTTATTTACTTCCTTAAGCGCGGTATTTCAAAATAGGTTACTATTCTCCATATCCATTCTAAGGGCCCGAAGCGAAAGAAGTGCAGCCATACTAGGCTAAAAATTAGCTGGAACCCCAAAATGGCCAAACATAAATATAGCGATTGGATATAGGTAATATTGTTGAATAAATGCAGTACGTTCCCCGTGAGTAATATGATGGCAGTTTGTGAAACATAGTTTGTTAGTGCCATTCGTCCATAGCTTTTTAGCGGTGATAATATTTTCTGGACAAACGTGAATTGTAAAAGCCAAATCATGAGCCCAACATATAATGCCGAGACAATCGGACCGATGGTAATTCCAATCCTTGTAAAGCGCTGATTCTCCTGGAAATTCGCTTCTGATCCATTGCCGAATACAACCGGAGCATATTGATATTGAGAGAATAGACCAATAATGCTTAAAGTCAGCATGATACTCGTAAAAATGACGATCTGATTACGGTTTTTAGCCAGTTGCTCAAACATATGAAATTGTCCCGCGGCAATTCCCAATAACATCAGCGGAATAACCATAAACAGTTTGAAAGAAAAGATCGCCATTACGATTAACATTGATGTTCCAAACACAAGATTAACAATCTTATTTGCTTTGTAAAATGGCAAAATAAATAGGCCGCAAATAGCGTAAATCGTTAACGCTTCGCCCGGTTGGAATCGAACATGGAACAAACCAATGATGAATAAGGCAAAAATACGTCTTAGAAATAATACATAACCATTCCTTCCTTTTGCTTCGGCCCGTGAAATAAAAATATAAAACCCAACCCCAAACAAAAAGGTAAAAATCGTATAAAAGCGCCCCTCCACAAATAAATATAAAAACCGCCAGTATACGGCATCTATGGTAGAGGATGAGTGCAGTTTCACCGACAGCAACGGGATAATATTCACCAAAATAATCCCCATAAGTGCAAATCCCCGCAAATAATCCAGCGTCTCTATTCGTTTATTTACAACCATTGCCTTCTCCTTAATAGTGTTAATGGTGCCTGACACCTAAATCAGCCGATACACTAAAAATCTTTCATTAGGATTATGTTCAATTAAATGAGGCAAGATGATTTCCTGTTTGAATTCAAACGACGTCTGGTTTTCGAGAAAATAAATATAATCCGCTGATGGATAATATAACACCAGTTCAACATCCCGCTCCACATTCTCCACTGACAACAAAATATTATTGACAATCTTCCTAAATACTTGAATCGAAAACGGATTGAAGAAATAAAAACGATTATCTCTTGCATCAATCTCAAACTCTTCCGCCAAGCAGCAATAAAACTGAATGGAAACTCTGCTGCTTTTCGTTCTCCTCACATAACTTCCGCGATTTTCGACGGCAGCCTGATAAAGGGTCTCATTCATTTCCACCCCGGTCACAGAAGCATGAAAGAAATAATGGATATAAAAGTTTAACCGCCCTTTCCCGCACCCAAAATCAACCACCCGATCACTGCTTTTCACATGATAATGACGAAATAATTCCTCAAGCGCGCTATATGGCGTCGGTTCATAAGGATGATAATGCAAGGACTGGCTAGAAGGACCCCCATGAGGATCCCTGCTCGTTTTGATGTTCAATAATTTATCATAATAATGTTCTTTCATCGCCTACACCTATCAAAATATATTTAGTACGTACAATGCCATTTTTAGATTAAACCATTTTTTGAAAAAAAGACATTAAAACAGAGACAGCAGTCGATTTTTCCTGATAATCAGCCAAGAAAGAAGGAAAAAGTGGTATAATGTCGAAAGTCTATAAATATAGAGGAATGATTGTGTAAAGGTAGAATCATTCCCAATCAATTTCTTAATCGCTCCAGAAAAAAAGGAGATGTTTTCATGTGAAAATAAAAAAAATTCTCAATAACAATGCCGTTGTGGTTTCCGATAATAATCAAGAAAAGATTGCCATTGGCGCAAGAATTGCCTATCAAAAGAGGAAAAATGATATTATTAACCCGAGTAAGATTGAGAAACTATTTGTCATGAAAGAAAATGAGAAATTTCAGAAGCTGCTTCTCCAAATACCCGAAGAACATTTTGCCCTCTCAGAAGAAATTATCACTCACGCTGAAGAATCCCTTGGAGCCAAATTAAACGACCATATTCACATCGCCCTTACCGATCACTTATCATTTGCGATTGAACGAGTACGGGATGGAATTAAGCTGAAAAATAAGCTTTTACACGAAATAAAAATCCTCTATAAAAGAGAATTTGATATCGGAATGTGGGCAATCCAGCATATCGAAAAAAAGACAAACATTAAAATGCCGGTTGATGAAGCTGCCTTTATCGCACTTCATCTGCACACCGCTAACCTGCAAGGCGGTGATATGAAGCAAACACTAAGGCAAACTGCAATCATCGGGAGCATGGTCCAGACCATTAAGGATTCCTTAAACATAGAAATTGATGAAGACGATCTATCTTACCAGCGCTTAATAACTCATCTTCGTTTTGCGATTTCTCGAATCAGCAGTCCTGAGCCGCTTACAATCGATGACGAGATGCTGAAAATGATCACCAATAAATTCCCTGCCGCCTACAACTGTGCAAGGAAAGTCGCTAACGTTCTAATAAAAAATCACGGCATGCTCCTGCCAGAGCATGAACTTGGATACTTAACTCTTCATATCGAAAGATTAAGAAAACGATAAAATAGCGCCTTCCTTTGATTAGATGTACCGTCAGTAAGTGGAGATAAGCCCAACTATCAAAGAAACGCCTGGACTTTAATTCTGTCCAGGCGTTTTTATTAGCTATGACGTTTTACTTTTTCTTACGGATTTTGGAAATTTCATCGGCAACGAATTGTACATTGGTACCGACAATTACCTGAATGCTTTGCGGACCGACAATATTGATTCCCGGTACACCTGTCGCCTTAATTTTCTTTTGGTCGACTGCTTTCATGTCTTTAACTTCCATTCTTAGACGGGTAACACAGTTGTCAACACCAACCACATTCGCATCGCCGCCTAATCCTTCATAAATTTGCGCTGCCATTACTGCAAATTTACTATCGCCTTTAGCTGGAGAAACTTCATCATCCTCAACATCATCGTCTTCACGACCAGGAGTCTTTAAGTTAAATTTCGTAATGATGAAGCGGAATAGGAAGTAATAAATAACCGCGAACACTAAGCCTTGAACAAGTAACCAATATGGTTGATTTGCCATTGGATTTTGTAAACTTAAGAAATAGTCGATAAACCCTCCACTAAAGGCAAATCCTGCTGTCCAATGGAATGCAGCTGCAATCGCCAATGAAAGACCAGTTAAAACAGCATGCACAAGATAAAGCATTGGCGCTAGGAACATGAAAGCAAATTCAATTGGTTCTGTTACCCCTGTCAAGAAGGAAGCAAAACCGGCGGCCAACATTAATGAAGCAATTTGTTTTTTCTTTTTTGTTTTTGCTGTATGAACCATCGCTAATGCTGCTGCAGGCAACCCAAACATCATAATTGGGAAGAATCCTGCTTGATACATACCTGTAACTCCTTTTACCCCTTTACCAGACAAGAATTTCCCAATATCATCAATTCCGGCAACGTTAAACCAGAACACAGAGTTTAAGGCGTGGTGTAACCCTGTTGGTATTAAAAGTCGGTTGAAGAAGCCATAAAGCCCCGCACCAACAGCACCTAAATCACTAATCGTTTTACCAAAAGAAACCAACGCAGTATAAATGACTGGCCAAATAAAGAACAAGACACCCGAAACGACCAACATTGCAACCGCTGTCATAATTGGTACCAGTCGTTTCCCGCTAAAGAAGGCAAATGCGTCCGGCAGTTTTACATGACTAAATCGATTGTACATCATTGAAGCGACAATCCCAGAAAGGATCCCGACAAAAGCATTGTTAATTTTTCCAAAGGCAGGGTCAACCTTTGCAGCATCGATTCCTTGTAACAAACCCACTGATCCCGAAGAAAGCAGTGTGGTGACAACTAAGAAAGCAACTAACCCACTAAGTGCAGCGGATCCATCCCGTTCTTTAGCCATCCCTAACGCTACCCCGACTGCAAAAAGAATTGGGATATTGTCGATAATTGAGCCCCCGGCTTTAATTAAGAAAGCAGCTAACGGACTGTCAGCTCCCCAACCTGTAGGATCGATCCAATAGCCAATACCCAATAAAAGGGCGGCAGCTGGTAAGATAGCAACCGGTAACATTAAAGAACTTCCAAGTTTTTGAAAATACTTTTTCATTTTTTTACCCCCATAAATTTTTTTCAAACTACTAAACATCCCAAAATACTAAAATGAATAATTTCCGCAAAAGAACGACGAATAGCAGTTTTAACCCAGTCTTACTATTTTGTTAATCACCTCCTTAATGTAAATTTTTCAAAAAGTGAAGTGCCGTCAGTCGAAAGCAGCCCTTCACTTTTTCGCACATTATTTTGCCGAAGCAGTGAATAAAACTGTCTTGCCGGCAGTACCTTCCTTTTCCTCGGTGAAAACATATTGCTTTTTGCCTTCTTCACTGTTGGTAATCACAACTGGCGTAACTGTGCTTTTAGCGTTTGTACTAATATATTCTAAGTCAACCTCCATTAGTAGCTGCCCGGCTGAAACTTTGTCCCCGTCTTTAACAGCAACATTGAAGCCCTTTCCTTCCAAAGCAACGGTTTCCAAACCGACATGAATCAGAATTTCTGTACCATCTTCGGCACGAAGACCAACTGCATGCTTAGTAGCCGCCACAAGAATAACGGTGCCCTTTACTGGAGAAACAATATCCCCGGCTGTAGGAATCACAGCCAGACCGTCTCCCATCATCTTTTGACTGAAAACAGGATCTGGAACCTCCTCAAGCGGAACGATCTTGCCGCTGACTGGTGTATAAAAATCCACTGGTTCTTTTTTGAAAAAATTAAAACGCATATCCATTACTCCTTTGTTTTTTTGTATATGGTTCCCAAAAGATGCTAAAAACCAACAAAAAAGGCATGGGGGTATTAATAAACGGATGCAACATCCATTCATTCTTACCACCATGCCTGATCGTATCAGTAACATGTGATCAATATTTAACTGCACAACTTAATCATATCACTAATTCCTAATAAAACAATATGTAAGCGGTAACATTTTTTTAGAAATTTACACCAACAAACGAAAAAATAAAGCACCGGTTCACCTGCACTCATCAAATATGGATCTATATTTTTAAAAAAACTGACCCATGCTCATCCGTAATGATACCCCTAAAGGAAAACCCAGTCGATTGACTGGGACTTCAATTAGCATTATTCATATTTTGTTGGATCTGTAAATGTGACGTATAACAAGTAAATAACCAGGCAGATTGCTGTCGTTAAAAATCCCCAGCCGAGTGTCAATTGATCCATCATGAGGTAGTTGTTACATAATTGCACAGGTGCTTTAATATATAGCAATCCCATCCCAAAATACTTAATGGTAAATATAACGATAATCGAATTTTTTCCAATCGTACTAAGTTTTTTCCAGCTATCACGAAGCGGTATTCCTGCTAAAATGGACAAACTGAAAAATTTAAATACCTCCATACTCGGGAAGTTTAATGCTTCATCCATTGCTCGTGGAATCGTCCAGAAAACTACGATGATGAGAAATAAAATAATTCCCGGGATGCCATTTCCGTTCCATTTTTCAAAAAAACGTGGAAAGCGCAGTTGAAAAAGTCGTGCCATTAAGAACCCAGCGATAACCAGCATCGGCATTTGCATATGCATGTGGACAATCATAATTGATTCCAATAAATGGGCAACCGGAGGGAGTGCTAAGAAAATAAGCAGCAGCAAACCATAAAAGAATTGGTTCATCGTTTACTCCCCCCATCCTTGTTAAGAATGTTGACAAGTTTCTTACCTGCTTCATCAATCTTTTTATAGTCCATGACATCGATGAGCGTGCCTTGTTTATCCACTAAATAAAAGGCAGAGTTATGGGCAAAGTTCCCATTTTCATCAGGAATAACCGTGACTCCAAATGCCTTTAACAATGAATCTAATTCCGTTTGGTTCGAAATCCTTGCCATCCGCCAAGTTTCGCCATCACTATTGAAATAGCCGCGATATTTTTCCAATGTAGCCGGGTCGTCTCTTTTTGCATCAAAGCTAATGCTTAAAAAAACAATATCTTTGCCGATATATTTGTTTGGCAGCAAATCATACACTTTGGACATGTTCATTTCTAATTTAGGGCAAACCGTTGTACAGGATGTGTAAAGGAAGGTAATGAATACGTATTTATCCTTAAACTCAGAAATTGAGTATGTTCGTCCTTTGCTATCCTCAAAAGTGACATCGGGGAATTTAGGCTTATTGTCGATTAGCTGATTAACCCTCGCTGTTTCCGCTGTAAAAGCAGTGAATCCATCTGTCCCAAGATAGAACAATATACATCCAAAGATGATGACAAGAAAACTTGCGAATGCCGTATGCCGGTTTTTGATCACGGAGATCACTTCCCAAATCTATTTTTACTTTAGGCTGTTTTAAAAGTGAATGTTGATTTCCGTTCCAGGCGCTTCGCTTTCCGCGGGGCGGGCGGTGAGCCTCCTCGGCGCTAAAGCGCCTGCGGGGTCTCACCTGTCCCGCTGCTTCCGCAGGAGTCTCGCCCCTTCCACTCCAATCAACATTGTGTTCAAAATCAACAATATTCTTTAACACAGCTTTACTTTAAGTAGAAAGAGATAGCTCTATGCCTCGAGCTATCTCTTTTTTCGAAAAATCACCAAGTCTTAAATGGCGGTGATCCTGGCGGTGCGTTTACGATAAATTCTGTTAGTGGGATGACATAGGCCATTCCTACAAAGATGAGCATGATGACAATCCAAAGGCCCCAGCGCTCTGTCCAATATGGAGTTTTCGAAGCGCCCTCTTCCTCTTCAGCAATCGGGAATTCTGTCTCTCCTTTTGGTGCAAAGAACATCATATTAATAACAGCGTACACTTGAAGCAGGACACCAATAATTAACAATGTGCCGCCGACAGCTAACATGAGCAAATATGGGTCCCAGCCTAACGCTGTGGCATTGTCACCATAGGTTGTATAAGAGGTTCTTCGTGGTGAACCAAGTAATCCTACCGTATGCATGGATCCTGACATAATAATCATACCGACTGTCCAAATGAGGGTTTGAATAACACCCAATTTATTGATTGCTGGTGTTAATACGCGTTTTGATACATAAGGAACTAACCAATAACTGATACCAAAGAACGTCATGACCACTGACATACCTAATGTTAAGTGGAAATGTCCAACAATCCACATTGTGTTATGAACAACCTGGTTTAATTGGTTCGTACTTTGAACGATTCCGCCTGCTCCTGCTGGAATGAAGGCCAACATGGCAATAAAAGGTGCAAGGAAGCGAACATCGCCCCATGGCATTTTTTTATACCAGCCGACTATTCCTTTTCCGCCATTCTTTCTTGCCGTCCGTTCAAATACGGCAAACATCGCCCATGCTGTCATTAACGATGGGAAACCAATCGCTAAACTCATAAACACGTGCATGAATTTAACGGATGCAGAAATACCAGGGTCAATAATTTGATGGTGAAATCCTCCGGTAATGTTCATAATAACTAAGGCAATAATAACGATACGAGTTAATAGATCGCTCCACCGTTTTCCACCGATAATCTTTGGAACAATAACATACCATGCTGAAACAGCTGTTAAATACCAAATGTTAACTAATGTATGACCAAAGGCCCAAAACAATGTCCGAGCAACCATAACGTTGATGGTTTTCACCCAGCCGAATGACCAAGGAATAATCATCACGATTACTTCGATTGCCACAGGCAGAGAACCGAAGAATAATAGGATAAATACACCAGTTGCAAAGAATGATAGGATTGGAACATGTTTTCCTTTATTATTTTTCCGCCAATTCGCCACTTGGATAAACGCTCCAAATGCACATATCCAAACGCCTACGACAATTAATGCCAATCCAATATAGAACCATGGTGAAGCGGCCATTGGCGGATAAAAGGTATACATAACCGATGCGTTACCCATTAAGATAGGGATTACTGCAAATACAAATCCGACAATCTTCAACCCAAAACCAATCCAGGCCATCTTTCTTACTATTGGAAGCAGCCCTCCTAAAGTATGGGAAAGTGCGGCATAGAAATAGCCAATCGTAAAGAAAGCTGTTAACACAACAACAAGTAATAAACCATGTGCTGTCAGAACTTGATAATAATTAAGCCATGATGGTAATTCCAGCAGGCCTGCCCGGTTTAATCCTTGCAGTAAGCCTAATAACCCACCAATGAGTAAGGCCATAAAGGCGACAAATAAATAGGTTTTCGTAATTCTGGCATCCTCCGCGCTGATGCCCATCGCTTTATTTGCTTTTTCTTTTAAAGTTTTTGGTATTGCCATTTTGTCTTCCCCCCTTTATTTCACCGTAATAGTTGTACTCATCATTTGGTGGCCAGCACCACAATATTCATTACATAACACTAAATAGGTCCCCGGTTTGTCAAACTTCTGGGTAATTTTTTGAATATGTCCCGGTGGAACCATGGCATTAATGTTTGTTCCGGCAACTTCAAATCCGTGAACAACATCTTTAGAAGTCAGTGTAAAATGGACCGTTGATCCGGCTGGAACTTCAATATTACCTGGATTAAAACTAAACACTTGTAAGGTCATGACCACTTCATATTCATGATCGCCAATTTGTTTGATACCAGGTTCATTAAATGGTGCGATTTGATCCACTTTTTGAGGGTCAATGGTTTCTTTATTACTTGGTGGTGCCATACCTTGAGCAAATGCTTGATAACCAGTGATAAACATAAAGATCATAATCATACCGAAACTTAACGTCAGCCATATTTTTTCTTCGCGATGCATCTTCTTTCCCCCCTTATACTCTAGCCATATAAAGCCCGTATAGTACGAAATACGTTACAAGAATAACTGCGCCAACCACTGTTACGGAAAAAATCGTCCCTTTATAAGATTCTTTTTCAGACTTTTTCCTGTTGACCTTTGAACCTCCCATCAAAATCCCTCCTAGTTCTGTTGTTACTTATATGATAGTTGGGAACGGTTTTCAGTGAAGTGAACTGCATCACTGCTAATTGAATTTTTATGAAAGGAAATTATTATAGGACGCAAATAAATAGGTTATAGAATGCTGGAAGTTCTATTAAGGAAAACTGCAATAGCACTGTTTCTAAGTGGTTTATATACTATATTGGGAAATGGAAAGGAATGAAAAGGGGATTTACTTCGCAAGGTAATTGTGACAAATTATTGAAAAATAAAAGCCAAGTAAAAAAAGGTTTAATCCCCTTATAAAGATAGGGGATTAAACCTTTTTTAAAATATAGACTAATATATAAACCTGTTGATTGGAGCGGAAGGCGGCGAAGACTCCTGCGGGAGCAGTGGGACAGGTGAGACCCCGCAGGCGTTTACGCCGAGGAGGCTCACCGCCCACCCCGCGGAAAGCGAAGTCGCCTGGAGCGGAAATCAACAGCCCAATTTAGAACTCAAGCCCAAATTTAAGAGACTTTTTCAGTTCCCTCGAATTTAGGCGCTGCCTTTCTTGTAAGAATAATTGATGGGCCGGCTTCTTTCTAACTCAGGATGTGCATTCCTTACAACTGAAGGCCGTGCAAGGACAAGAACAACAACAAGAAATGCCCCTGCTGATATAAGTAAAATCCATTGCGGCGCGAAAACATCGTACAGAAAGCCGTAAAGTACCATACCAAGCGGCATCAGAGCCATGGCCATCGTTTCAAGAATTGAAAAAACACGACCTTTATAATCATCATCGATTTGTTTTTGCATCATCACTTGGATTGGTGTATTAACAATAATCACCAGCGCTCCAAGACTAAACATCATTAATACGTAAAAACTAAAAACTAACCCATACGTCATTTTGACCATCAGTGGAACCGCAATCGCCCCCATTATGAACCCCATCCCAATAATGGCCCGCTTAGAAACAAGAAGCGGAAATTTCACTTCTTTTCTTACAGAGAAATAGATTGAAAAGAGCAGCATTCCCACCGCAAATGCCCCTTGTGTAAAGCCAAAATGCTGTGAAACCATTTTTAATTTTTCAATCAGAATGAAGGAGTAGCCGACCTCAAATGCGCCAAAGAGGAAATTAATTAACAGGGAAATCCAGATGATGGCCATTAGGAGCGGCTGCAATTTCAAATAACTAATTCCCGCCCTTATACTTTGCCACATGGATTCTTTCGGTTGACCTGACACAGTCTCTTTTCGGTTTGCAAACAGTTTAAAATTCATCGTTGATTCAAGAATGACAGCTGCGATGGATGCCGACATATACATAATGAGAAATACCGGCATCGAAACGGCCCCATATAACAGTCCCCCTACTGCCGGGCTGGCTATCGCTGCAAAGGAAATAGACATCTGGTTTAATGACATTGCTCGCTGGACTCTTTCTTTATCCACTAGTCCTGTGATCGAGGATGTAAACGTCACCCCGGAAAACATCGACGTAAGTGACAATATACAGGAAGTGGTATAAATCGCAGCGAGGGACAATCCTGATGTGAAACTTACGACCAGTAATCCCCCTATCGCTATCGTTGTAGCAATTTGCGTTATAACGACAATCATTTTTCTTGAATACTTATCGGCCATGTAACCGGCGAATGGTGCTGCAAGTGTTCGCGGCAAAATATTGCAGATTAAGTTCGCAGCAAAACTGGTCGCCGACCCGGTTGCCTGTAAAATATAAAAACTAATGGCAAAAGCATATACCTGTGCCCCAAATGAAGAAATTAGTTTGCTTATCGTGAATGTCCATAGATGGTACGTTGCTTTTCGAAGCTTTTGTTGATCATCCAAAAAAATCCCCACCCCAATTGTTTAATTTAATTAAACAAATCATAACACGCAGCCTCTTCCTTTTCAAGCGAAAGTTTAATATAATTAAACAAATTAATGAATTTAGGGATGTGCTTTTTAAATGTTTGGAGAACGTATACGTGAAATACGAAAAAAGAAAAAGATGACACTCGAAGAACTGGCGGGTAAAGAACTGACAAAAGGAATGCTCAGTCTGATTGAAAATAACAAGGCCAATCCTTCTATGGAAAGCCTGACATACATTGCTAAGCGGCTAGATGTTGAGGTAACTGATCTATTAGAAGAGGTTAGTACAGTTGAATTGAGAGATACCCTCGATAAAGCGGAGGAGATTTTTAATGTTGATGCTGAAAAAATGACTGATAAATATAAGCAGCTTATTCTTCTTATCGAACCCTTCGTCCCAAATCTTACTCAAGGGTATGAATCGGCACGACTATTGGACATTTATAGCCGCAGTCTTTTTCGTGAACAAAAAGCAGGTTGGGAGGCACTTTCTAATAAGGCCGCAAATCTGTACGATCAGATGAATCTGACAGCCAAACGGGCAAGTATCGGCATCTTTTGGGCGATGGTGAAATTTATCGAGCATAACTATCCACAGTCACTTCAAATCCTTTTAAATGAACGGAAAAAAATCGAATCGAACCATGCTTACATTGATCCGATGACGCGAGTAGATTTTGACTATCATGAGGCGATTTTACATTTTGCAGTTGGTGATTCGGAGGCAGCAGCACGCGTAATGGAAAACGGGATTCATTTTTCAAAAAAACACCGGATCTTTTACCGGATTGATGATTTATATAGGCTCGCCTCCGCACATGCAGAAATGACGGACAATAAAGAATTGGTAGCACATTATATCAAGAAGTTAAAACAATTTGGCGAATTTGCCGACGATCAACAGTCCCTATTGGTTTATGAGCTCTTTCAGGTCATGTCGCTCATTTCAGAAAACCATGATTATCAGACAGCAATAGAAATCTGTGAGGAAAACCTATCAAATCCAGACATGATTGAGATTTACAGGACTTTTTTTATCCTTGAAAAAGGAAAGGCTTTATATTTTCTTGGCCGCTTTCAGGAAGCGATCGATTGCTTGGAAAATGTTTCAGTTCCACCCGGTATTCATCATCCATTTGATTTATCATTGTTAAATGTAAAGGACTCGTATAAAGCGCTTTGCCATATCGAGCTGGGAAACTTGGACAAGGCCATTCAGTTCGCGTCAATTGCGGTGGAAAATTTCGCTTCACTTCCCGATACACCGTATAAGGACTTTGCTGCGGCAGCGCAGAAAAAAATCAATGCAAAGTAAGAAACTGGTGCCTGACACCACGAACGGAGCCGCCCGGTTTTCAGCCTAGGGCGGCTTTACTTTTGAAGTACAAACGATAAAACACGTACCAAATCACAAGATAAATCACTTGGATTTAGAGATACTTGCTAATTGTTTCATGCGGAATTTTATAAAAACGGGTACAAAACCAGAGCTTGTCTAATTCGTGATACATATAAATACAGTACAACCTCACAACAGGGATAGATGGAAGGGAGGGACATATACGGATTAAACTTAGAGGAGGATATTGCTGCATCTATAAAATGATCTAAATTTTCCAAAGGAGATGTATTAACATCAAAACTGTTAGGTTTAATAACACAGTAGCCAGTGATGTATTATTAGCTACTTTTGATGATAACTGGGAACGTCATTTGTCTGATGGACATGTAGTCTACACTGCAACATCCAACACCTCAGAAGTAAAACTGCTAATCAAAGGTGACGAACATGAAACACTTGTATTCAAATTTGGCAGCAGAATCATTGTTGTAGGTAATACATTTCATTTTCCACCCCACAAACAATTTTGGTCTTGATATTAAGAATCAATTATAAGATGCCATATACTTTAGGAGGGGCATCTTATAATTCTTCATAAAGGCACTGGAAATTTACTAAGGCCGTTTTATGGAAATAATATAGCTGCAAAGTTAAGCAACTTGATAAGGGAACACCTAGTCATTGGTGCGGAACTTGTTGTTGATTGCACAATAAGATAATAAGCGGCACTAATTTTAGTGCCTCAGATTGTAGACAAAAGGCATTACGAACATCCCTATTCGGATACTTTAAGTGAGTACCTTCACAATATTGAATAAATAAAAATCTCCGCTTTCCCATAGGGAATTTTTGGCTTTTATCCTGTAAATGAATACTTCTCCATCCTTACAATATTCCCCCTTAAACATGGACAAGAGTACTGTCCACATCATATTTCATTGAGTAAATTATAAAGAACCTAAATAAAATCTTTAAGGAGTTGAAATAATTTTGTCTAATCCCAACATTCCGAATATAACGCCTACCATTTCGCTTAGCATTGCCCAAACTGTTCCATTACTTTTAAGCTCAATTGCCCTTGAGGAGTTAGCTCTCGCTCACCTATTGAACTCAGAAGCAGAGAAACTTCAATTAGTTCTTGGCACATTAACCCCTACAAGGACCACATTTTCTCCTGCCACTGTTTCGTTGTCCAACCTTCTTGCTGTTGATACAAGTGTTCAAAGAACCCTTCGTGACGTCATCAAGAAGGAAATGCTGCTGGAGTTCAAATTTGAAAATGTGCTCGATCTCATTCCATTTGCAGTACCGCCGTTTTCGCCGGTAACATTCACATTTGCTTTTACAGGAGCACTTCAATCTGTTGTTGTTCCGTCAGGTGCTACTTCTGCTAGAATACTTGCTATCGGTGCGGCAGGTGGTGGTGCAACTCCGGCTACACGCGGTAACGGGGCTTCTATAATGGGGGATTTTACCGTAACTCCAGGTGATACACTATCCGTACTAGTAGGAGGCATGGGAACTACAGGTACTAGTACAGGCGGTGGTGGCGGCGGTTCCTTTGTAGGTACGGGAACTGGCTTTACAGCTTTTTCTCCAGGGACCCTGCTGGTCGCTGCTGGAGGCGGCGGTGGTGCCGGTGCTACTACTGGCGGCGTAAATGCAAATGCAACCTCACCAAACGGTACAAGCGGCAATCCGGGTGGCGCGGGAGGAATTGCAGGAAATGGAGGTGCTGCCGGTACTCCTCCGGGTAACAATGGCGGCGGAGGCGGTGCTGGTGTGGCCGGAAATGGCGGAAATGCTAACGGAGCCCCAGGTGGTGGCGGAGGAATGTCTATTACTACCGGCACACCTCCTGCAGCAGGCGGCGCTGGTGGCACTCAAGGCGGCAATACCGGCGGGAACGGAGGTTTCGGCGGCGGCGGCGGCGGCGGAGCTACATCTGGCGGCGGCGGCGGCGGCGGTTTTAGCGGTGGCGGTGGCGGCGGCAGCACTGGCGGCGGCGGTGGCGGCGGCGGTTCATTTAACGGCGGCACGAACCAGGTTAATACTGCCGGTGTCGGCACAGGTAATGGATCCGTTGTCATTACTTTTTCTTAGAATCTAGTTAGTCAGATTTAACGTTTATCAAGGTGTTAATATTTTTGTGGAGGATATTGGATTCAAAATTAGGTTTAAAGAAGAGCGCAATGAAGTGGTAAACCATTTTGAATCCAATTTTGGACGTTCATTAACATAACAGGATAGAACAGAACTAAATCATCATTATCCCCAAGAATCCTTGGGGATTTTGGTTTGTCTCTTGATTCTAAATTATAGTTTCTGCCCCAAAAAAATTATTTTGTTACAAAAAACGTTGATTTGGCTACGAATGATGTCACCCTATCATCTTTAATTTCAACCACACTCAATGTACCTAATGGATTCTCTAAAAACTGTATAAATTCATCAATTTTTTTCACCTTCATATATACGACCTTTACATAAAATTCTATTTAAAATACTCGAATCCCTTCTTCAACAATCCTGCTCTATAGTTGAAGAAGAAAAGGGATTTACTCTTTATTAAAGTAAAGAACGCCTTTAGTTGCATAATAAAAAGCCGCCAATTAAGGCAGCCTGATACTAATTTTGAGGAAACTTATTTTCATGGTAGTTAAACAACAGAAGGTTTCTTAGTCAAGAACCGCTCCAATCGTATTTCGCTATTAAATTACCTATCATAAGGTTCGAGCTTCAAAATAAATTCTTCAACATCCTTGCCTCTTGCGTTGGAAAAACCCTTATCTTCAGAGATGATTTTAAACCTGCATTTTTCCAATACCCTAATGGAGGCGAGGTTATCTTTAGCGGCACGAGCATAGAGCGGGCGTACCTTAATATACTCCAGAAACTCTGACAACGCTTTTGTTGCAATACCATGACCCCAATATTCCTTCCCAATCCAGTAGCTTACTTCGGGTTCGCCGAACTGTTCAAAGTTCGAGACGTGTCCAGTGACAATGCCATTGAATAATATAGTCTTATTTGTGATAGTCTCGTCAGCGATAATTTTTTTCCAATGGTCAAAAAATGCGTCCTTATCAGTGGGGTCTTTAGCTGTAAAGGCAGCCATATAGTTCGCCGTTGAATCAAGTTGTTGTTCGAAAAAGATAGGAAGATCTTCCTCTGTGATATCTCGTAGCTTCACTTCGCTTTTGCTAATGGATTCCATATAATTCACAAGCTCCTTAACATATTTTTGAATATATATTCTTCCAAGTTTAAAGAAATTCCTTCTTCAACTCCTGCCATTTAGTTTAAGTACTTCTATTCACATTAACATAAATATCCAAATATCTTTATGAAATTTAAAATATAATAGTTGGCAACTAAATTCACACCGTAAATCACTTTGAAATCACATACACTACAAAAAATATTTCAGTCTTGCGGATCACTTTGTGAATTCTAGTTTGAATAAATGTTTTAAAAGACTTTAAACCTTGATACAGCAACAAAAAATCACAGGCTATTTCTAATGTGAAATAACGTGTGATTAGTATGTAATTTGTTTTTTATTCCCCTAGAGTAAACCCGTTATTTTCAGCCTAGGGCGGCTTTTTTTTAAATTAAATATTCCTCCTTTACAAATTGTTGGAAATAACATATTATATAACATATGTTATATATCAAGTGTTATATACTTTAATTAAGGAGAGTCCAATGGCACCAAAAAAGAAATTTTCCAAAGATGACATCATTGAAGCAGCATTTGAAATAGCACGAGAAGAAGGCATTGATTCTATTTCGGTGAGAAAGGTAGCTGATAAAATCGGGAGTTCCATTGCACCCATTTATGTAAACTTTACCGATGTTGATGAGCTAAAGAACGCAGTATTAAATAAAATCCATGATATTTCACAACAGATGTTAATGACGAAATACAGTGAAAATCCATTTCTCAATATCGGAATCGCCAGTCTGAAATTTGCAAGAGAGTACAAAGTGCTTTTTAAAGACTTGGTGATGAATAGCAATACACACCTAAAAAATGTTCAGCCTTCAAACAGCAGCCTGCTGGAACAGATGAAACAAGGATCCCGGCTAGACGGTTTCACAGATGAGGAACTTGCTGACATTTTGTTCAAAATGAAGGTGTTTCAAATGGGACTTTCCGTTATGGACGTCTATGGATTCCTTCCAGAAGAATTTACGGAAGAGAAATTGATAGAGGTATTGGAAGGCACAGGCAAGGACGTCATTGCAGCAGCCGGTTTACGCCAAGCTGGAAGGTTGGATTAACAAACTATATTGGGGGGATTAAGAATTGAAAAAAGAACAAGTGGAATCATCGATTAAAGAGCTTTTTCGAAAAACCGTAGAGAAGGATACGAAAATACACAATGCCTATTTATTAGTCGATTCTGCTAAACTCGGAGTTCATTTGAATTTGGCTGAAGGCATAACGGAAAGGATCGCTTCAAGCGCGCAGCAGCCTTATTATATTGCCAGTGTGAGTAAGTTGATTACATCCGTACTTACTAGTATTTTAGTAGAAAAGGATATGATTTCGTACGAAGATCCCATCTCTCGGTATTTAGAACCCGATCTGTTGCACAGCTTGCATCTGTACAAAGGAAAGGATTATACGAGCGATATTAAAATAAAGCATTTATTGAATCACACATCCGGTTTACATGACTTTTTAGAGGATACGCCGAAACAAGCGAAATCATTTGTCAATCATATTATTGATGAACCAGATCGTCTTTGGACGGCAAGAGAAGTCATTGTCTGGGCGAAGGAACATTTGGAGCCGCACTTCCCTCCTGGCGAAGGATTTCATTATTCAGACACAGGCTATCATCTGCTCGGGTTAATCATCGAAAAAATTACAGAAAAACCTTATGGTGAAGTGCTTCGGGCTTATATTTTTGAACCTCTTCAGATGAAACACTCCTATTTAGCTCCTACTGAACCAATCGAAAAAGGCGACTTACCTTTGGCCCATTTATTTATCCGTAACATTAATATCACTCACTACAGCAGCCTTAGTTTTATGCACGCCGGGGGCGGGATTATTTCTACGAATGAAGATTTACTCAAATTTATGAAAGCGTTGGTCCATCATGAAATTATAAGCGAAAAGTCGCTTTCTCAAATGAAGTGTGATTGGGGCAAGTTTTTTATCGGAATTGATTATGGGTACGGCGTAATGAATTTTAAAACTATTCCGGTCTTGATGCCGCAAAAATATAATGTGTGGGGAAATGCCGGCTCGACCGGAACATTTATGTTTTACCATCCAGCCACAGAATCATATTTAATTGGAGGGTTAAATCATTTTCGCCAGAATCGAAAAGGAATCAGATTGATGCTTAAGACCGTTGATAAACTCTTAAAATGTGAGGAATCTAAGGTGGAAAATTACTAATCCCAAACGAACACTCTCCTCAGCAGCATACTATTTGGCTGACCACCTTAGTGGCGGTCAGCCTAAACAAATCCTATTTGATCCTACATGCTCCCAACTGTAAACGTCATTTCAGCAACAGCGTCATACCCGCTGCCATAGAAATAAACGAATTTGTACGCTCCGCCTTCTTTGTATCTTGCCGGATAGAGATTATTTTTTGGATCATAGGTAAATTTATATGTTCCGTCGGTGACTTTCGTATACACCCACCAAATGGAAGCTGTATTCCCTGGATTTTCACCTACTTCATAAAGCCCTATCCAGTCGCCATTAGGAACTCTAACATTTTCTACAACAACGTCTACTTTATCATTGATTCCATTTAACGTATCTTTTGATAGTGTAAATGCCGGTCCTTGTGATGTTTTCCCCATCACCTTCAAAAAGTTTTGACTTTCATTGCCGAACGCATCAATTGCATGGACTTTCATCTCATAAAACGTATTCGATTTCAATCCATTGATTGGCAAGGTAAGCGGATTAGGGATTGGATCCTTGTAAAACTCGGAAAAGGCGAGCATTTCCTTCTCTACTTTCCCTGTTTCAACATTAATCGCACTTATTTTGTAATCATGGACAAGCAGGTCATCTTTCGCTTGCGTGAACATAACCGCCAGACCGGAAGCTGCCGTTTTGTCATGAACAATCGATATCAGCGCGTCATTCGTGAAGAATGGTGCTTTTTTGTCGCGGTCTTCCGTGTATTTAAATTTATTTTTCTTAGCAGGATAGTTGAGTTCAAATGGCTCTCCCGTCCAATCATTGTTATGAATATCCCGGCGCTTCAATATTACTTTGTTCTTATGTACCTCAACAATTAACGCTTGGTTTAGAATATCCGCCCCCTCCGGCACCTCTCCTTGAATCCTGCCACTATCAAGCCACAAATAGGCACCGGTTGAGGTGCCAATCGAAGTAAAATCCTTTTGATGAATGATTCTCGGATCATCTAACGGATAATGGGTATGACCTGAAAAAGAAATGACTTGTGGATAGGCCTTTAATGTATCGTAAAAGAGGTCTCTATTTTTCGAAAAGCCCCATTCACTTCCATAAATTGTCCCCTTAATCGGCTGGTGATGGAAAACAAAAATCGGCATATCCGGGTCATCAGCATTTGCCTGCTTGAGCCGCTCAGCTAACCATCCAATTTGACTAACCGAAAAGGTTCCTTCCGTTAACCCATCTTCCGTGCCAAGGACAATAAAATGATAGCCTTTTATTATCCGATGGTAGTAGATTGATTCCATTCCTGATTTTTCAAGGAATAGCTTTTGGGCATTTGCAACCGAAAGTCCATTCCAGTAATCATGATTTCCGATAGCAAACATCGAAACAGCTTGTGTTTGTTTTCTAACATTATAAGCGTTGAAAAACTTATCGTATTCTAACGTATAGCCATTATCCGTGAGATCTCCAACTACCACAAAGGCATCCTGCTTCGGAACTGCTTGATTCAATTGTTCCAGCGTGCTAACAAACTTATCCAAGTTAAAATTATTACTCGATTGTATATGCACATCGCTAATCACTGGGAAAACTAAATCAGGTTTGCTGCCATTTGAATTCATAACAGATGAACTGGATATGGCACTAACAGGCAGTCCGCCCGTTAGTGAGCTTATTAGGGATGCTCCAACGGCAACCCCCACCATTTTCGTTGTCTTCTGTAAAAAGACGCGTCGATCCATCCCTTCTTTAAAAGGTTCGTTATTTACCGGTATCCCTGCCTCGTTCATGATTTTTTTGTCTGTCATTAATCTTACTCCTTTCTTTTAAAACTGAAGGGATGGCCATTCACCTGGTATTTCATACCTTTAATTCGTTAAAATAAATAGCATCTTTATTCCTTCAGCAAATCAGTTTAAAGAGTAATTCGACATTTTATGATAAATTCCTTCAAAATATGAATATATTTTTATATTTAATATTCATATTTTGAATTTATATTCCCATTCCCTTTTCCAACAAAAAAAAGAGCCCAATTCCTTAAGAAATCAGGCACTCCTTCAAATATTACACCACCTCTGAGGAAAGAACTATGCAATTTATTTGGCCCGTACATTACCGGTCTCCTTGAAGACCATCCCAAAAGTTCGTTAAAAATGAACTTTTATGAACTGCCGCTATTCACCTTGCATCGATTTGTTGTTGAATATCAGTTAGGATTCTTTCGAGCGATATCACGACGCCTTTATCATCTTTGTAACTAATATGCCTTGGCCGGAAATGAACAGGGGAATCCAAACCGGCTGCAGCAGCTATACGAAAGAGCCCCTTTCTTAGTGTGACAAGATAATTCACCACACGGTATTTCTTTTCGTCAATCACAAGTGCCTTTTGCAGGTCGGGGTCCGTTGTTGTGACCCCCACCGGACAGGCATTGGAATTACATTTCAATGTTTGAATACACCCAACCGTAATCATAAAGCCGCGGGCGATATTGACTAAGTCCGCCCCCATCGCAAGGGCAATTGCAATCCGGTCAGGGGTGAACAGTTTACCTGAGGCAATGATTTTCACGCGATCGCGGACCCCATATTTTTGCAATGTGGAAACCAAAATAGGAAGCGCTGATTTAATCGGTAAACCGACACTATCAATCAGTTCTTGATAGGATGCTCCTGTCCCCCCTTCACCGCCATCAACAGTGATAAAGTCCGGCCCTTTGCCCGTTTCCTTCATATATTTAGCCAAATCTTCGACACTATCATTGCCGCCGACCACAATCTTCATTCCTACCGGTTTGCCAGTATGCTCGCGGATCTTTTCGATAAACTCACACATCGAGGGAACATCGCTAAACTGGTGAAACCGGTTCGGGCTATCCACAGATTTATACGGTTCCACTTTACGAATTTCGGCAATTTCCGGTGTAACCTTTTCGCCGTCAATATGGCCGCCGCGAGCTTTGGCGCCTTGGGCAAGTTTCAGTTCAAATGCCTTTATTTGCGGAATCTCGCTTTTTCTTTTTAGTTCATCCCAATCCACTTCACCATTTTTATCACGGATACCAAACAGGGCTGGACCGATCTGCATGATGATATCAACCCCGCCCTCTAAATGGTAAGGTGATAATCCCCCTTCCCCGGTATTCATCCAAGTCCCCTTTGCTAAGGCTAATCCTTTCGATAAAGCGGTAACGGCATTTTTCCCGAGTGCCCCATAACTCATTGCTGACATTCCAATCAGACCATGGAGAACGAAAGGTTGTTTCGTATTCGGACCAATCACAACAGCATCAACATCTTGAAGTAAATAGGCAGGTGATTCCTCGTCCACCCATTTCTCCTCTCTTTGTGAAAATAGCGGATCTTTCAATAATATGTATCTTTTGGTTTGGACCATTGTTTTATTATCCATTTTGATTTCTTCCGTTAATTTTGGAAACATATCATTTCGTACAAATAAACCTTCTTCCTCAAAATCTTGTTTCGAGCCAAATGCCACAACATCACGCATATATTTAGAACCTTTTACAATATGTTCGTATTCATCCCTGGAAAACGGCTTCCCCTCCGTATCGCTGTTAAACCAATATTGCCGAAATTCCGGACCCACTTTTTCAAAAAAATAGCGGAAACGTCCTAATGCAGGATAATTCCTTAAAATCGAGTGTCTCTTCTGATTTCGGTCAAACATGAACAAATACACAAGAAAAAGAACTAGGGCTAATAAAACAAGGGCAATAAAGGTAAACAAGATGATGATTATAACATCTGCGATATTCATGAGAACCCCCTATAAAAGAATTAATTTCATTCTAATTTAGACGGAATTGGTAAAGTTTATACAATAGGAGGTTTCTGACTCGGTTAAGCCGGATGGAGGATGAATCTTCCTTTCCAGAGTAAGATATTTAAGTTCTAGTTCACTTTTTACCAGGAGAATATCCTTAAACAAAAGAAGGCTTAAGTCATTAGACTTAAGCCTTCTTTTGTTTGTGTTTTATTGTTTAAAGGCGTTACGACCGCCGACAATTGGCAATGTTATTTCACTGCGAGTTGGTGTAACCGATATTTTTGTACCAGCATTTGGACGTATTGTATAGTCATAATCACTGGCGATGAGAACAATACCAATTCTGTGTCCCGCCTTAAATACATAGTCCTTAGGCTGCATTTCCCATTCGAAGGTGTAGTCTCTGCCCGGCACAAGTGATTCTGAACGATCTGCTGAATGAAGATTTTGCGGATCGACCCAGCCACGGGATACAATGACAGGATTTGAACTACTGTAGTCAACAAGCAAAGCTGTTAAGTTTGCAACAGGACGGTCAATGCTTGCTCTTATACTTAATTTAGGCGTCCCGCTCAACCGAGCCTCACCTGTTAATTCGGACGTTACATAAGCTAATCGGTTTGAAGAATTTAATTCTGGATTTGCTATAAGTGTATTTGCCTTTTTCATCGGATCATCAATAATTGTTTGCGTATTATGCGGTTGGTTAGGAACAGGATTTAGATGTAACGACCCTAAATCATTTCCCATCCCTGTTAAATGAAGCGTTGTAGCTGCTGTTCCTTGTGCCGGCCAGCTTGCTTCCTTGCTCCAAGTTTTATCCTCACGCTGGATGTCAACGGCAGGCTCATTCATAACCCCATTTTCAATTCCATACAGGTAATAGTCAAACCATCTATTTTGTAATTGCGGCCAGTTATTTCCTGATGGACTTGAATGGGCACCCTGATGGAGCCACAATCTGCGAGGGACATTGTTTTTTCCTAAAGCTTCCCACCACTGCGCGAATTGTTTTGTCTTGACGTTCCAATCATTTAGACCATGAACGACGAGAACACTAGCCTTCACCTTTTTGGCGTCCTTGACATAATCGCGGTGAGCCCAGAAGTCACTATAGTCACCAGTATCTCTGTCTTGAGCAGCTTTTAGCTCGGCAATGACATCCTTACATACTTGAGGATTTTTTCGCGTTAACACGGCTTCAGCCATGTTATCGGTGTCCTCACCTTGATAGCCGCCCGGGGCAATAACAGCTCCGTTGGCACGATAGTAGTCGTACCAGCTGCTAATTGCCGCAACTGGAATAATTGTTTTCAGTCCATCCACACCGGTTGCCGCTACCGCATTTGGCAATGTTCCGTTGTAGGATGTACCTGTCATCCCCACATTCCCTGTTGACCAATCAGCCGAAGCCTCTTTTCCATCCTCGGAATACGCTTTAGCCCTGCCATTCAACCAATCAATAACTGCTTTTGTACCAAGAATTTCTCTTTCATCGCCAGTAGTTGGACACCCATCCGATTTGCCTGTCCCAATACTCTCCGCAAGAATTACTCCATAACCACGGGGAACATAGTAGTTACCTAAGGAACCTAGATTGGCTGCTTGTCCTTCTGCTAACGCAAATGGCTTGCCGCCACGTCCATTCCCGTTACCAGGGTGCTTAACTGGAATTAAGTCCACATCGACATTAAAAACAGGAACATCGAGGATTCCTGATCGGTAGGGACTCATTTCATAGATGACGGGAACTTTAATCCCAGGCTCTGTTTTAGGACGGTATACTTTAATGGAGACCCGGTCACGCTTACCGTCTCTGTCGCTGTCAACCTCTGTTTCAACGAACAAGTTTTCAATGATTGCTTCGTCGGTAGAGTAGATTGGTTTTGTCATCCCATTATCAAGTTCAATTTTTGTTGCCCCTGACGCTGTTTCTGGGATCAATCCATTAAGAGGAATCCCTTTCCACTCCTGGACCTTTTCTTTACCGTTTGACTTGGATGCAGTTGCAGTTGCGAGATTTTGTTTACTTTCTGCATTTACTGTCCAAGTATCTACCCCTGCTACTAATGAAAGCGAAAGAACCGAGCACAAACTGATGGACAAGATTTTTTTCCTCACTACTTTTCCCCCTTTATACATGATTTGAGGCAGTTAACTTCATCCTCTATTATATAACTGAATCTTTAAAAAGTTTGAAAAACTATGTCAAATGAGTAAAATCAGGGGAAAAGTGCTATTTTTCGAACAAGCTTTATAACGAAAAAGTCCCGCTTTTCCTTTTGTTGAAAAGCAGGGCTTAAGCCATTTGGGCTATTTCAGTAAAACCTTCTAGTAATGCACCTTATGAATCTACTTTAACTTTAAAAAAACTTTAACCTCTAAATTAGATAGAATTGGTTTCAGCATTGGTTTATAATGATAGAGTTTTGGAATCTAGCATTTCTATAGGCCTCATTACCATTACATAAACTATAAACAAGGAGATATTACGATGTGGTTTGTTTTTTCACTTTTAACAACCTTTGCTTGGGGCGGGGCTGACCTATTTTATAAAAAAGGCACGGATAGCAATGATAAATTCAGCCATCTTAAAATTGTCATTATGGTCGGCTTGGTTATGGGTCTGCACGCAACGGCATATTTGTTCATTAAAGGGCTGGCATTTAACCCTATCGATCTACTGAAATACTTGCCTGTATCGGCCTTTTACATTTTATCGATGACGGTCGGTTATATTGGGTTACGTTATATTGAGCTTTCGATTGCCTCACCCGTGCAAAACTCTTCTGGAGCCATAACGGCTATCTTATTATTTATCTTTTTCCCGCATGAGCTTGGCATTGTTCATATAGCAGGTGTGGCCATTATTACCGCAGGCGTGCTTGGTCTGGCCATTTTAGAAAAGAAAGCCGAATCAGCCGCACTCAAACTCACAAACGTTCAGATTGACAAAAAATATCAAATTGGCTTCCTGGCGATTACCTTTCCGATTATCTATTGTATTCTTGATGGACTTGGAACCTTTGCGGATGGAATTTACCTGGATGAGTTGAAACTCATCAGCGAGGATGCGGCCCTCCTTGCTTACGAATTTACCTTTTTCATTTGTGCCGTGCTGTCATTCATTTTCTTTAAAGTCATCAAAAAAGAGAAGTTTCAGATTTTCAAAGAACGAGACAAAGGATATGCCGCTATTTTGGAAACAACCGGCCAGTTCTTCTATGTGTTTGCTATGGCAAAGAACGCGATTATCGCAGCACCGCTGATTGCGTCCTATAGCATCTTTTCGATTATCTTATCGAGAATTTTCCTAAAAGAAAAACTGAGCAAAAAGCATTATGCCGTTATCGTGGTTGTGATGCTCGGTATCGCTTTGCTTGGTTTTGCAGATGAACTATAAACTAAAGTGTCCACCCCAGGAGGACAAATGTCCACGAGTGGTGCCTGACACCCTTTAGATGATAAACTATGAATTATAGGGTCTGATCGTTGATTCATTTTGATGAACTAAGGGGGAGGTTTCTTGTGCATAATTTATTCGTAAAATCTGCAATTCAACAGACATGGTTGCAAAAATTGCGGCAGAAAGAAGACATATTTAGAAGTAAATCGGCGGAAATTGATGAAATGGCTGCTTTCCCAAAAGAAAATATTCAGGATTTAGTGGAGATGGGCTATACAAGTATTACCCTTCCGTCTGCCTACGGAGGAGACGGATTAAACGTCTATGATATGGTCCTCCTTCAAGAAACGCTAGCAAGCTTCGATGGAACTACCGCCCTTTCGATTGGCTGGAATCTTGGGGTCGTCGGAGAGATTTTTGAAAGAAAACTTTGGGAACCTGAGAAATTGAATTTCTTTGCAAAAGAGATTCTTAATGGGGCACTAGTAAACCGCGCCGTAAGTGAAGCGCAAACAGGAAGTCCTACTAGAGGCGGACGCCCTGGGACAACGGCTGTCAAGAAAGATGGAGCATGGGTCATAACAGGACGAAAAACCTTTACGACCATGTCGCCGGTTTTAACATATTTTCTAACCTCAGCTTGGATTGAAGAAAAGCAAAAGGTGGGCTTCTTTCTCCTCCATAAGGATTTAGAAGGACTAACGATTGATGAGACGTGGGATGTCATTGCCATGCGGGGAACAGGAAGCCATGATCTTGTCCTCCACAATGTCACGGTTGATGAGACACAACTTGTTGAGCTTCCGGATATGCCGCGCGGTGGCAAACTGAATGGCTGGATCCTTCATATTCCTGCTTGTTATCTTGGTATTGCCCAAGCGGCACGCGATTATGCTGTCCATTTTGCCAATCATCATGCGCCAAATAGTCTAAATGGACCAATTAGCCAATTACCTAATGTCCAACAGCTGCTAGGCGAAATTGATTTAGAATTAATTAGAGCGAGACATCTTATCTACAGTGTTGCGGCGGCTTATGATGACGAAGCGCGTCGGGAATACCTTGAAAATGAGCTGGGGGTTGTCAAGCATACGGTAACAAATTCAGCGATATCGATAGTTGATAAAGCGATGAGGATTGTCGGGGCAAAAAGTCTTCAACGCACAAATCCCCTGCAGCGGTACTACCGCGACGTTAGGGCGGGGCTGCACAACCCGCCTATGGATGATATGACCATAAAAAAATTAGCATTGTCTGCAATTAAACAATAAAGAAAAAAATAAAGGTTCAGATTCCCGGCACGGTAATGCTCTAGTGTGCCTGGGGTCTGGCCCTTTAATTTTCTATTTAAGCATAGTTGCTTTAAGGAATTCTATTGTACGTTCTTCCTTTGGATGATCAAAGAATTCTGATGGTCTATCTTTTTCAACTATTTTGCCATCATCCATGTAAACAATCCAATCGGCAACCTCACGGGCGAAGCCCATTTCATGGGTCACAACCACCATAGTCATTCCTTCATCAGCAAGCTCCTTCATGGTCGCTAACACCTCTCCTACCAGCTCAGGATCAAGGGCTGATGTTGGCTCATCAAAAAGCAAAATATCTGGCTTCATAGCCAGTGATCTTGCAATCGCTACACGCTGTTTTTGCCCGCCGGACAATTTACTCGGATAAACATCCGCCTTATCCTCGAGGCCCACCTTTTGGAGCAGCTCCCTAGCTTCTTCTGTCGCCTGAGTCTTAGAAAGTTTCTTCACAACTGTCGGTGCTTCAATAATATTTTCAAGAACTGTTTTGTGTGGAAAGAGGTTAAAATGTTGAAAGACCATACCCACCGATTGACGGACATGGTTAAGGTTATGGGTATCTGGTGATACCTTTTCCCCTCGGATAAAAATCCCCCCATTGTCCTTTTTCTCCAGAAAGTTTAGACATCTTAGTAATGTACTTTTTCCAGAACCGGAGGCACCGACAAGGCACACAACCTCACTTTCATAGACAGACATATCAATATCCTTTAATACGTGCAATTTCCCAAAAGATTTATTTAAGTTTTCTGTTCGAATCATTTCTCGTCCATTCACGTTCTAATCCTCCTATCGATCACTGACTGCTAATTTCTTTTCAAACATGCTCACTGCCATCGTTAACAATGCAACTAATACAAGATAATAAATAGCCACGATTAGCAAGTAAGTCATTTCATCAAAATTATTCGATCCTAGCGTCGTAGAAACATTGAACAATTCATTCATAGAAATAAAGGCTGCAAGCGAAGAATCCTTTAGACCAATAATAAATTGGTTACCAAGGGGAGGCAGTGCCCTCCTGAAGGCCTGCGGTAGAATAATGCGACGTATCGTAACACCTCTAGTCATTCCAAGAGAACGGCCCGCTTCCATTTGCCCTTTATCAACCGACTGAATTGTTCCGCGGAAAATTTCTGCAATATAGGCACCGTTATGAAAGGCAAGCGCAAGAGCTGCTGCCCAAAAATCGGGGATTAGAAACAGCCCGCTGAAGCCAAAATACAGAATGAAAATTTGGACAATAAGTGGCGTTCCACGCACAAGGAATACATAAGCATTTGAAACATATTCAAGTATTTTTACCCTAGAAATTTTTAATAGTGCAAAGAACAATCCAAATATAATCCCAATCAAAATAGAAACTAACGTAAGCTTTAATGTTAGAAACATTGCATCAATGAAAAGTCCCTTACTGCTATTCAATGTATGAAAAAAATGCGAAAAACTAGGCAAACTCACGACATCCTTTCTGTCTGTTAATCAATCTATTATTCTGGTTTTTTCGTTATATCCTCATCGAAATACTTTTTGCTGATTCGGGTAAGTGTGCCATTGTCACGAAGTCTGTGAAGTGCATCATTTATTCGCTTAAGGAGCTCAGGATTGTCCTTTGGAACAACAATCGCCTGCTCACTTCGCTCAATTAGCTGCTGCCCTTCAATTTTAAAACCTTCCTTCTTTGCACTTTTCCCAGTAACAAAATCGGTAATAACAGCATCATGCCGCCCAATGCTAAGCGCTTTTAACGCCGTAATATCACTGTCGTACATTTTAAGATTGCTCGTATACTTTTTGGCAGTATCTGCATAGGTAGACCCTTTCGCTACGGCCACTTCTTTCCCTTTTAAGTCTTCTACTGTTTTAATATTGCTGTCAGGTCTTGTAAAGATTTGTGGTCCTGAGTAGTAGTACGGAGTGGAAAAAGACACTTGTTTGGCACGAGCGGTGTTGATGGTGTGGCTGGCAACGGCTGCATCTGCCCTGCCAGTTTTGATACCCTCTATCAGCCCTTTGAATTTCATTCTCTTCTGGATTGGTTCAAGCCCCAGTTCCTTTCCGACAGCGTTCCCTACTTCAACATCGAAACCTGTCATCGAAAGGTCATCATTCAGATAGCTAAAGGGTTTAAATTCACCAGAAGCTGCAAAAATAAATTTCTCCTTGTCTATCAGCTTGGTTCCATCTGAAAGCTGGTTTTTTTGGACACAGGCAGTCAGCATACTAATCATAAACAAGCTTAATAGCAATAATATGTATGGTCTTCTCATGCTTGCTCTTTTCTCCTCTCTTTTTTATGGATACTGTTATATACCCATAATGTTTGAGGTTTAATCACATAGGGGTAAAAAGCAGAAAAACCCAGTATTTTAATGGTTTCTTTTGAAGCTAGACAATTTCGAAGTCGAATATATAACATTCTTATATAATGAAAAAAAAGCCCTTTTTGGGCTAGTTAATGGATGAAGAGATGCAGGTGATCTATACGTCTCCGATTTTCATATAAATCCAAAACCATCTTTAAATAAAAAATGGGCCGCTTAGTCAATAAAAATAATATCAGGGGGTTATTTACGTTTTTTAAAGGTTTTACAAGCAGTTTCCTCAACATTATCAGCTTCTCTGCCATTAGAAGCAATCACGTAAATAGAATCAGCAATACATTGGTCACCTTTAGCCCAGTATTCGCAATTTTCTACATTGCACTTCACTTCCAATTTCATGATATCCACCTCCTTTAAATGGTTATATTCAACAATACCCTTTTCAAAGATGGGATAAACACTGCCACCCTCCTCCCCCACTCGTTTTTTATTGATGTAAAGCGATGGATATATACGCTAAGATGAACAAATTTTGTATGAAGACGTACTTAATCTAAAGGGGCAGGTTTGAGGAAGGAATATCCTTTGATTTTATAGAATATTTAAAAGGAGAGATTTTGAAGATTCCGGTTCGTTGTATTTATAAAGAGGTCAATTAGGAGATTTGCCTCTAAAAAAGAAGGAGGAAATTTTTATGCTGTTTATGATAATTGTCAAAGCCTCGAAGAATTCGGAAGCCGGAAATTTCCCTAGCTCAAAGCTCATTGAAGCCATGACGAAGTACAATGAGGAATTAGTTAAGGCAGGCGTGCGGGTTATGGCTAAAGGACTTCATCCAAGTTCAAATGGGATTCGCCTTTCGTTTCCGAAACCAGGAGAAAAGCCAGTGGTTACGGATGGTCCATTTACGGAAACGAAAGAATTGATTGCCGGGTTCATTCTGATTGATGTGAAGTCGAGGGAAGAAGCCATCGAGTGGGCAATGCGGATGCCGGACCCACAAGGACATGGGGAAGGTCAGATTGAATTGCGTCAAGTATTTGAGGCGCCGGAGCTAACTAATAAACCGCAATGATTTTATTTTAATCAAATTAGCGAATACCATAAAAGAATTTGTAAAAAAGAAACTTATGTTATGTTCTTCAACTACCTGGGGCTTAAGTTCAATCAGCCTTCTAAATTAATAAATATGCAGCCTAAGTTTTTATGAGCTTGGGCTATTTTTTATAACAAAAAAGCACCGCAAATACGGTGCAAATTGATTTGCATTTTACTTATACATTTTCAGTTGTAAGTTACCGTTTTGCGATAAGAAACGGAACCCGTTATAAGAAGATCGTGTCTTCTTACAGTCTTAAAAACTCAGTAGTGTGCCGGGGGGCTGACCCTTTAAATATTTACCTCTGATATTTCGATAACTTCGATGAAATACTTCCTGTCTTCCTTTCCTGCGGTCTAGCTTTCAGGTTGGAAGCCCATGATATTCGCGACTCATACTTCTGAGTATGTTCTTTATTGACTAAATTCTGTAACCGGTCCTTGTTCTTTTCGAGCGATTCCTCAAGTGCCTGCATTCGCCGGGCAGGAAACGGCAGCCCCGCTAGGATCGTTGTTATCGAAGGATCAGATTCCGAGATATAGGTTCCTTCGAACAATTCCAGCGGTTCTCCCACCCTTTCAAAAACTGCAGGGACATTAATGAGCTTAGCCATTTTCTCTGACCCCTCATAGATTAAACCTGCACGAATAACACCTGTTGATTCCACAGGACAAAAGATCGAGTTCGCCCACGATTGTTGTATTTTACTAGCAACGTCTGACGTCGTCTTGGCCTCTGTTAACGTGGCCGATGAGATAACCGTTACTCCTCTTGTACAGAGGATATTCATCAGGTCTGTTTCATCGAAGTTTCCGTAAACAGAACTCTTTTTCGTTACTTGGAGCACATTATTAATTGCTTCCATAACTTGATGATTAGAAGAAAGGTAGATTTGATGTTTACTGGATTGCGGGTTCAACTTTCGCATCTGATCATTATCGACTAGGAACACTGATGAGAGCGAGTCTATTTTGGAAAGCTCCTCGATACACTCAGCAGCATTGATCCGGTTGCCCGCTAACACATTGCGATCAGGAACAATCGCAATTGCACCAATGTTGACGCCTGGCAGTTGATCTAAAAACAGGTCAATTAATAACGGGCTCATACCTGATCCGGTGCCTCCGTCAGTAGAAAAGGCCACTAGCAAAAGTTTTATATTCTTAAAGGAACGATGGACAAAGTCAATGATCTCGCGATAATTTTCATTTACCGCCCTTAATCCAATCGATCGATCTTGCCCGGCACCATTATACCCTGGGACAAAATACTTTCTTTCCACCTTCGTGTTCACTAAACCATCGCGCTGATTCGTGTTGATAAGCGCTGTTTGAAAACCCATGGTTGATGCAATCTCAGCTATATTCCCGCCTGCTTGGCCTACGCCTAAAATCCCAATAGATTTCATCAGATCGCCTCCTTCTCTTTCTAAAATAATACTCATGATTTATAAAATTAGACTTTTTCCTTTATAAATGCATGAAATTAGTTAGAGCGGACAGGCTCCTTGTCTCCGTCTTCGTCCGTGAAATAGGCGACTTGATTAAGAACTGGATAAAACCATTATGAATGATTCTCTTAATAGTGCAGAGGTAAACGGCTCGTACCATCAAGTTTTCTTCCGAAAGGAAAACAAAAAACCGAGCCTGTCCTTTGAACATTGCACGGTTTCTGTTTTTCTTAATGTAAGGTCATGGTTTATGAGGTGACAAGTCTGCTGCCTCGATGATTTAATTCCTTTTTAAAACAATTTTAGCATCCATTTCAATATGTTTTCATCACTTTTTATGCAGTTCATTCCATTGCTTAACCAAACGCTTCGGTGCCGCACGTAAATAGGCCTCTTGAAGTAAATCGGTTAATTCATCCCAGTCTTCCCCTTGCGGATTTTGAATCGAAACCCAGCCGTGCTGTCCTATGTAAGGGGTTTTGAAAAAATACTCCTTCTGCAGCAGCAATTCTTGTGTTTCCCGATCTGACTTGAACGACAAGTTGAATCCTTTGTCGCTTTCACCCGAAATCACGAATGATTTTCCATTGATTTTAAAAGTATTGTGACCGAAACCATCGATAAGTTCAACAGCTTCGGGCATTGCCAGACAGATAGTGCGTAAGTTTTCAAGCATGCTTGCAGCGTTTTGTGATTTCATATTTTTATTCACCTATATTGGTTTCTATTTTGCATTCACATCGGGTTGATGAATTCCAAATATATTGCCTTCGGTATCGGTATAATACCCTTGCCACGCCATTCCAGGCAGGGCATATTTGGACATTGCGACCTTGCCACCATTCTCAATAATTTTCGCTTCGGTTAAATCGTAATCCTCCACTCCCATTGTACAAGCAAATCCATTTAAAGCTTGGTTTGGTTCCGGAGGAGCACTTTGCCGCTGCATCAAAGCACCATTGATTCCAAGTTCATTTTCATCTCCAGTCACCGCTCCAAAGTATGGCATTCCGGCATACTCACTCCAATCCTGAAATGACCATCCAAAAACCTCTCCATAAAACTTCTTTGCCCGTTCCATGTCATTCACATGAATTTCGAAATGAACTAATCTGCCCATAATTACCTCCTATTTTTTCAAAAAATAACTACTTCTTTAAATCATTATTAACCTCTCTTAATAATTATAGTACATGAAAACTATTCGACTTTTTTAATAAAAATCCTCTCTCAATTATTTTGGAGTATAGGATTACTCTATCTGCAAAAATTTGTTTTATTCACTTTCTCTGGATATTGCAACGCAGCAAGCGTTGAGCCTTTAATGACGAATATTCTACTTAATTTAGAATTTCTTTTGCTTTTTCCTTCATTTCATTGTAACGTTCATTAAAAAGCTCGAGGAACGTGCCGTCAGCGGTAAAATACATAACGATGGCTTGTATTTCACGTTTACTGAATCTGCCGCGATCATGTATTTTATATCCTCTGCCATTAAGTTTTAGCCTTATTATAAAACTGTCAGCTTTCCTGCCTTCTTTCGGGTATGCCTGA
Source organism: Neobacillus sp. NPDC093127 (assembly GCF_044754175.1). Taxonomy (NCBI): domain Bacteria; kingdom Bacillati; phylum Bacillota; class Bacilli; order Caryophanales; family Bacillaceae; genus Neobacillus; species Neobacillus sp. NPDC093127. Next base: position 82,252 of record NZ_JBIVOP010000011.1, on the reverse strand, counting down.
ACAAAATTAAGAACCGCCTCTTTGCATGTACAATCCGTGTTCATACAATATGAGTCCGCAATTAAAAATAACTTTCCAAGATAATTTAACTGGAAAAAATCGTTGTTTTGATCGGGATCGGGGAAAACCTCTGAATAACAAACTGTGATGCCTTTAACCATCTTTTTCAGCACTGCATTCATACTATCGCTCCTTTTTTATAACCTCGATTGACCGGCAACGCTCCCATTTATTCTATTAGTTATATGAATTTATTCGCATCAGCATTTTAACAGGAAGTTATTATAAGAAGGCATGATAGTGGGTTTAAAATGATGAAAATTAAAGGGGAAGATTGCAGATTTAATAGAAGGAATCCAAATTTTAAAAATAATTTTTATTGTTCTTTCGACATTTTTCCACCTCCATTCCTGAAAAATTATACCACACTGAATTTCAAAATAATTTCGTCTCTTCTAAAGGTTTCCTACAATTCTGTGAACACACCGTTTCCATCATTGACCGGTTCTTGGGAAGTATTTTGACAGGAGGGTCACAAATACCTACTTTACTTCATACACTAATCAAAAAAAATGGGAGTTGTTTTTGATGGCAAAATGGATTAACGTATCGACGTCGAATCATCAACTAAAACTATTTGATGGAAATAAGCTTATAAAAACTTATCCTATTGCAGTGGGAAAGATATTGACCCCCTCACCTTCTGGGACTTATACGATCATCAATAAACAGCGTAATCCAGGCGGACCGTTTGGAGTGCTATGGATGGGCTTGTCTAAACCGCATTACGGAATACACGGAACCAATAACCCAGCATCCATCGGTAAGAATGTCTCACATGGATGTATTAGAATGTTTAACCATGATGTTCTAGATTTATCATCTAGAGTTTCGATTGGCACCTCTGTTGTTATTCATAAATGACTCTGTCAATCCTGCTCGCTTTATTACATAGTTGGAGGAAAGTTCGACGGAGAGACCTTCATTATTCTATGAAGGACTAATCCTAATAAAAAGACCCCGATTAGTCCCTCATCAAGCAGGTGAATACAAATAAGTCGCAGTTGGCTCGTCCACTTCAAGAACTTCGCAATCAAGAATTAATTTCCGCTGCTCATTTCGGAATTGGCTAATGACCTAATATTACTCCCGCAAAGTTTCCGCTCAATACTTGTTTCTCATGTTGATTAGTGCAAAGGAAAGTTGCCAAAATAGATATTCTATTATTATCTTTCTTTTCCAGTTTTTCAATTGTTACTTCACAACTTATTGTATCTCCAATAAAGACGGGCCTCAAAAATTCAAAATTCATTGTACGAGCCAGTACATTGTAATCTCCGCCAACTTTTGTTGGTAATGTAGCAGTTAACAACCCTTGAACCACAATTCTCCCAAGTTCATCCGGATTCGTATGATGATCCCCTTCATCCATGGATACTTTTGTAAACAATTCAACATCTTCTTTTGTGAATGTGCGTTCAAATCGAATGATATCTTTAACTTTCAAACTCAATTTATACTCCCCCTAAATTCAATAGTTTGATAGAAAAGTTTATAAATGAAACTAAAAAAGCAAGATTCAACAGTTTTTATTCATTCCCTACTATTTTTCATTATGTGAGCATATCTTGACATGCCAATCTTTCGGCTTGATGTTCATATCCATCCATTCCTTTTGTGGTGCTATGTATGGAGCTGTGGCGATTAAATGATTATTATGCCAGCTTGCTGCTCCGGAACGAATCATTTCATCCAACAGGACTTGAATAAATTCCTCTGGCTGAAGCTGGAAAGCGTAGCGTGAAAAATCTTGGAACCAACCACAATTTAATAGGTAATGATCAATTTCTTCTTTTGGCAATCCGTTTTTCATGATTAGTGTAAAGGCAAAAATCCTTTTGCAGGCATGCCATGAAACTTTTTCTGGACTTTTGTGCCACTTTTCAAGCCGTTTCCTTGCTGTATCAATGGAACTAAGTGGATCCACTATTTGGGGTCCATGTCCCGAATAGGCATGCCTGATTCGGAGCGTGGATACCCGATCAATACTTTCTAAAGATCGTTGGATTGATGAAACACCCTCTCGAAAGATGTTAAACCAGCCGACATCATTTCTGTGAAAGAGATCCCCGCAAATAAATATCTCTTCTTCCGGATCATAAAGAGAAATATGTCCTAACGTGTGTCCCGGTGTGTGCAGGACCTGAAAAGTTCTGCTTCCTGTATGAATTTCATCGTTATCTAGTAGCTTCAGATCGACTTGGTAAGGTTCCACAGGCTGATCTAACCATTCAGCACTACAGGCTTCAAGATCACAAGCATTAATTAAATCAGCATCCCATTTATGAGCAGCAATCTTAACTCCATAATTTTTTTGAAGATGAAAATTTCCCCCTACATGGTCACTATGATAGTGGGTATTCACAATAAGATGTAATTCCTCTGGTGAAACGCCTGCTTCATTAATTAATTGCTCTGTTTCTCTCGCATCACTTCCAAAACCAGTATCAATAAGGATTGAGAGCTGATCCTTGATAAGAATCATGTTTGCACTTGGAAATTTCCTCTCAAAGAAAATAATGCCGTTTTTCTCCATTTACTATTCCTCCTTTTGTTCAAGGATTAAACAATTATGATTGAACGTTCGCTCATTTATATTATACGTTATTTACAGAAGAGTTAAAAAATTATCACCTCTCCATTTTTAATGAAATTGACAATGCCTGTGCCACAACCCAAGTTTTGTCGAGATAATGTCGACAAATTACGGGTAGTGACACAGGCACTTATTTTATTTATTTGTAAAACAAAAAAGACCATAAGAAGATGGTTTCTTCTTACAGTCAAAGATATCGGTGAATATAATTTATTTAAGAAGACGTAAGCTATGATGCGATGTATTCTTTTTCCGGTATATCATCAGCTTTACACTTACTGTAATATTTCCCTTTTGTTAAAACAGCGAAAATTATAGTAAGAATAGAAGCTAGAATTGCTGCAAAAAAGGCAGCCGTACTTTGTAAGAACGTACCCATATATCCTAATGCAGCGATTGTCCCTATAACACTTGCTACAATTAATGGAACAACCCCAACAGGATTCCATTTATACAGATTCTTCTGCCTTGCCTCAAAATAATCAGGGCCAATCTTCAATCTTTTTTTCACTACTAGGGCATCAGTAACCAAAATAGCAGCCCATGTCAAAAGAAACACTCCTTGGAATGTCATGGCAGTATCTAAATGATCCAGTATTCCGCCAAGCATCAAGGCCATGGAAATTACCCCCGCGACAACAATCCAAAATCGTCTGCCTGGTTTAAATTTAAACATATTCTCAAAAAAATTAGAAAGCGAAAGTGAAGCACTATATATATTGGTAATATTAATTCTTATTTGGGTTAACAAGGTAAATAGAACTCCACCGAGGCCAAGGAGAGATACAATGTAAACACCCGGGTTAGATTCTCCTAAACGAACCCCAAACCATATTCCAAGACCTCCCATAACGCCAAAGCAGAAAATTTGTGGGACAAATCCAATCATGAAGGACCCTATTTTAATGTCTTTCGGTTTTAGAAAACGTGCATAATCTGAAGCAAGAAGTGCTGTTAAGCCCATTATACCGTGCTGCATCCCTATGCAAAGCAATAAAGCTGTCCCGCCTGCCTGAACTCCCTTGGGCATATACGTCCAAAAGCTTCCGTCGTAAATGGAAGTTTTATTGAACGCGACTATAATAGTTGAGATTAAAAAAACACCGAATATTGGCAATGACCATTTTTGCAATTTATCTAATTGTTTTATACCAAACCAATTTAACGGTATAACAATTGAACCAAAGACGATGATTAAAAGCCATACTGGTATGATGGGGAAAAATGCATGTATTGCAGCAACTAATATCATGCCTTCAAATGCACAATACATGATAAAGTTGGATGCATAAATGAACGAGGTTAATGAAGCGCCTATATATCCAAATCCTCCTCTAGATAATAAATTTACATTCATACCAGATTTAGCCGACAAATAGGCAATGATTGTTCCAAGAATCCCAGCAACAATGATTGCATAAATAGCTGAAATGATTGCGTTAACAGCCCCGAATTGAAGTGCCATTACACTTCCCATTTGAAAGTAAAAAATAGCCGTTGCAATTCCAAACGTAATATTTGTAATACTGAACCAGCCCATATTCCTTTTTTCTGTTGGTACCCTATCATATGAATAATCATCCTGCATCACTTCTTTTGCTTTGAGATCTGCCTCTTGACCAGTTCTCATTCTATCATTCCTTTCCTTTGTGAACACTTTCACATATGGTTTTAACTTTTTTTATAAAATCACAATATTGATAAAATAATTCAACAAAATTGAAAAGTATCAATATGTGGTAATTAGGATTTTTTTTATGATTCATCATTACCGCTATAGAATCATTCGATCGTTTCAATCAGATCTAGGTTATACTTTTCGGAGAGAATAAACCGCGAATTTCAAGTAGCAAAGGATAAGCTGGAGGATAATTTAGCATTAATCTTTAATTAGTATATCACAATCAGTTTACATAATCAAACAACGGATAGGTGGACGGACCTCCATAGCTGTGACGCAATGGAGTCAAGCCCTTTTTTGCACTGAGGCCAGATCCCAGTGCCCTCGTTTCTTCTATTAAAAAAATAACATCATTCATTAACCCTTCTTCAATAGATTGGGTAATAGCCGCGATATTATTTTTAGTGGTTCGCTTGTTTTTTCTGTTAAACAAATCATAATTCCACCTTCAATAGAAGCATTCATCATGACAGCAATTGAATTAGCAGTTTCTTTCGAAAACCCATCTGCTACTAACTTAGTCGAATAAATCCGTTGCATCTTTAAGTAAAGGTCCTCACAGGTTTTTCGGACTGGATCACTTAACGACCCCATTTCGCTAACGATACTGATAAAAGTGCAACTAGTAATCGTACCTTCACGTTCAAAGATGCCTATTACTTTTTCAATCATCTTCTTTGTAGCTTCTTGAGTTGTTGGATATCGGTTAAAAATATCCTCAATATCCGAAGTAACCGCATCACTCATGGACTGAAGACAAGCAATGAGTGCTTCTTCTTTTCCATTTGGAAAGTGATGATAAAACGACCCTTTTGAAATGTTACATACTTTTAGTATTTCGTTTACTCCTACACCCTTATATCCTTTTTGTTGGAAAAGGGTGGTGGTGATGTCGATTATCATTGATTTTGTATCCATTCAATAGTCCCCCCCTAAAAAACCGACCGGTCTTCCCATTACTCTACCAAAAAGACTTTCCCTATTTCAAGATTTTCCAATATGTTAAGAACCTGAATGGGGGGTGAACGGTTCACATAATGACTAAGAACCCGTTTTTGGAGTACCGGAAACGGGTTCTTCTTCACCGATCAAGAGGCTAATAAACCTTAATTGCAAGAATAATGCCAAATTCCTTTTTTCATTTCTTTTTTAATGTTCCCCTGAAATTCGATATAATCCAAATAACCAATGACTTCAGACATAGTAGTGAAAAACTGCTTTTCATACTTATCCTTATATCGTACTTGGGCAATTCCACTCGCGGTTGTAAATCCGGATTTAATCATGTTTATGTATTTGCTGGCCTTTTCATCTATCTCTTTTATTCTTTTCTTTAATAAATCAACTGGCTTTTCGATGATCATACCGTGTCCTGAAAAAACGAGTTCTGCATTCAATAACAAACATTTCTCTAATGACTGCTTTTGTTGTACCAAGGATTTTGTACGGATCCCATCATAATTTGGTTCAATCATTGCTTTGCTTGAAATTTGTTCAATTAATAAATCGCCAGCAAATAGCCACTTACACTCTTTATTATAAAAGGCGACCTGATCTGGAGCGTGGCCTGGAATTTCGAAAATATCAAATCCTAATAGTTGGTTATTGGTGATTCCTTGAATTTCGCAATGGATTTTTTTATCCTCATTTAGAATAATAGGATTACGGTAATCAGCTACTTGTTTCTCACCAATTTCACCACATCCCATCTCACGGTATAGCTTTCTGAAAAACTCTACCCTCATTTTCACATATTCTTTGTCTCTTTTTAAGACAAGTATGGCATATGGATGGGCGTATACAGGAATGGAATGGGTCAATACAATTCGATTGACCAAGCCAACATGGTCCCTATGATGATGCGTTAGTAGAATTTCTGTGATATCGGTAAGTGTGTAATCATGATCCTTTAATGTTTTTTGTAGGGAATTCCAGCAATCATCATTGTTCAATCCGGCGTCAATTAACGTTAAGGAATTCTCCTGTTGAACTAAGAAAAAGTTAAAACTTTTTAATTTGTTTGAGGCCGGAACGACAATGGGTAATACCTCCATATTGCTTTTCACCCTCTTTCTAAAATATTGATAAACCTAACCCGCGTCTTCCCAGAAGAGGCGGGCTAAGTTGTTCTTATAAACTAAAACTATAATTGGACATTAGGTTTGACTTCTTGCACTGGAGTGAATTGTACTTTAGCTGGTGCTGTTTCTTTGAAGAAGAATGAGAATATGAATGCCAACCCAGCCGCACCAGCAGCTACGAATAATGGTGTTTGAATACCATACATGTCTGCTAAAGCACCATTCACCATTGGATTTAAGAATCCACCGATTAACTCACCAATACCGATGGTTAAACCGATGGCAAGACCTGAGTATTGTAATGGAACAGACTCAACTGGAATAACGGACATCGACATGCCAATTACACCAGAACCAGCCGAACCAATGAATAAAAGTAGCATCATTAATGGTATTGAGTCCACGAAAACGATAGCTAGTGGTATGAGAATTAACAACAAGCCAGAAACTAAAGAAGCTGGTTTACGTCCAGTACGCTCTGAAATGGTTGGGATTAAGAAACCGAAGATTGCATATCCAACTCCGAACGTAGCCATTACGAAACTCATTCTTGTTTCTGATAAACCTTTTGCTTGGACTAAATACGTTGGCCCAAAAATTTGGAATGCCATAAGTGTGGTCATAACTAAGCTGAAAACAACAATTGATAACCAAATATTACGGTGCTTCAGAACATCTTTCACTTTAACTTTATCAGTCGATTTGGTAGCATGCATAGCGTGGAATTTCACTGGATCTGGATTTTTAACTGATTTGAGGATGACAAAGCTTAAAATAATCCCTGGAATAATCGTTAAATAGAATGCAACATGCCAGTCAAAATTTGTTGCTAATGCTACGATTACTACAGGTGCTAAAATACTCCCGAATAATGCGTTACTTGTGTTCATAGTGAAACCTAAGTTAAATCCTTTCCGACGCTCCGAAGATTCCATCGCTAAAATCGATTGGGTTTGCGGAATCATTGGACCTTCTACAATACCCATTAATAGACGTAGGACGAATAACATGGCAAAAGATTGTGCTAAACCGTGTGCTAATGAAATAACCGAGAATGCGAGTACTAAAATGGCTAACATTGATTTCTTACTCTTAACTTTATCTGAAATGAAGCCACCTAATGGACCAGATATTGACCAAGTTAATGCAAGAGCTGCTCCAAGTAAACCTAATTGCGTGTAGTTTAGTCCTAAATCTACAGAAATCATTGGGAATAGGTAGTTAATCGCTAAACGATCAAAGAATACGAATCCGATTGTGAAGAAGACGATTACCACTAACTTATTTTCATAAGTCCAAAACTTTTTATTTTCCATTAAATAAAACACCCCTTTTTAAATTTAAATTCTGAATATTTCGAATATTTTCGACGCCTCTATTCTATCCACCTCGATGTTAAGCCTTTCCACTCATCCTTGTAACCGTTCATTTTCACCCCCTTAAAGCATTGAACAAGAAAGTTTAAGTACTTACACGCTAAAAAAGAAGTGAGCAAACGCTTTTTGCCTTGGGACCTGCCGCTTTTGATCACTTCCTAGAAATGTCTGTAGCCTATTAAAATTCTCTACTTGGACATTAAAAATTTCGCTGTACGTTTATAAACGTCTTTATACTCATCAAGATGCGTGAATTTACCTAAGAACCCATGCGTAGCGCCTTCATAGCGCTTTGTTTCAACAGGTACACCACATTTTTTTAAATTCTCCGCAAATAGTTCCCCTTCATCGCGCATTGGATCATATTCTGCTGTGATGACAAGTGCAGCTGGAAGATCTTCTAAATTTTCTTCTCGAATAGGTGAAACTAGCGGATTATCTGTTTCTACATTTCCGATTAAATAGAAGGAGTTATATTCAGCTAATTGATCACTTTCAACGAAATAACCCTTTCCATTTTCCACTAATGACGGATAACGAAACTCGCTGACGTCAAGATCTAAGGATGGATAATATAGTACTTGTTTCGTGATGGCAAATTCCTTTTTGTCACGGGCCATTAGTGAGACAGCAGCAACTAAGTTACCACCCGCACTATCACCTGCAAGAGCGAGATTCTTACCATCCCATTGCAATTCATCCTTGTGTTCAGCTGCCCATTTTGTTACGTTATAGCAATCTTTTAATGGCGTAGGAAATGGGTATTCAGGAGCAAGACGGTAACCTACCGAAATGACTTTATAACCGGATTCCAGGCAAATCGGACGAACAATTTCATCATGACTTTCTAAATTTCCGGAGAAAAATGCTCCACCGTGGAAATACATGAGAATTGGATAAGACTCTGCTTCCTTCGGTGTATAAATTCTTACTGGTATCTCCGCTTCATGAGTCGGAATTGTTCTTTCTTCAACTGAATAAACTTGAACACGTTTTTCAACAGGTAAAATAGGTGCATCGAACATTTTTCTATGCTCTTCTGGAATGATTTTTGGTTTTGTATCAGATTGTGGAATGAAATCCAGAATCTTTTTTATCTCGGGATGTACAGGCATCTGCGATAACCTCCGTATTTCATTTTTTGTACACACAACAAACGATATCAATTTACCTCAGGAGTCTTTTCAAAGAATTCTTTTTCCGGGAAAGCGGTTTCTTCTTTATCACTATGAAACTGACGGGATAAATTTTGATACGTAGTGCAGATTGGTTTTCTTAGAGACTCATATTTTTGTAAGGCTCTTTCAACAGTATCAGCTTCAAGTAAACATTCAGCCAATACCCCTGCATCTTGGATGGCCATATTTGCACCTTGACCTTGGTTATGAAGCATAGAATGTGCGGCATCCCCAAGCAGGGTGATACAATTATTACTCCACTGTTCAACAGGGTCGATATCGTATAGTGATCGAACATCAAAATGATTAATATTTTCTGCAATCTTCTGGAGGTTAGGATGGAAGTTCATTAATTGGTTGAGCATGTCTTCTTTCGGCACGTTCGGTCTCCCTGATCGGTCTTCGTGTGGAACGGTAATATCGACTGAAACTTGTTTCCGATATTTTAACGGCAGTAAATAATAATTGACTTTATCATCACAGAAAATTCTCAATGTGTCTTCAGAAGCTAAACCATATGTTTCATCCTCATTCACAAGAGCCCGATAGGCATGATAACCGTGGAAAACCGGCTCATTTTGACTGAAAAATAGGGAACGAGTAAGGGAACGAATACCATCAGCAGCAATGACCAAATCGGCTTCCACTTTGACACCGTTCTCAAATTCAATTTCAGCAAAATCTCCATGGCGAACGATTGAATTACATTTATGATTTAAATGGATAAACTCAGAAGGTATTGCATTAATCAATGTATCCAGACAGTCCGCACGATGGATTAATCTCGCCCATTTTTCTTCCGGGTCATCTGTTAACGCAGGCCATTTTTCCTCCAGTAACACTTCTCCTGAATCTGAAAGAATTTCCATTAAAACGCTTTTATGGGTCACTCTCTCAATTTCCTCCAAAAGCCCCCATTTCTTGAAATAACGGATGGATGGCGGACGCAAACCGATACCTGCACCTACTTCTTTTATAGCTGATGCTTGCTCATAGACGTCGACATTAAATCCTGCATGCCGTAAAGCTACTGCTGCTGATGCCCCGCCAATACCGCCACCGATAATAGCAATTCTTAAATTTGACTTTGAATTCATAAACTTTTCCCTCCTATGCTACTAATTTAATTAACTAATATAAGATGCCTCCAAATATCTGCTTTCCCGTTGCCTCCTAGATGTGTTACTGTTAGCCGCGACATCAAAATTTGTCCCACGTCTCTTCAGTTTAGGTCAATCTCAACGATTCACTGTAAAAGAAAATTTATAGTCATCGGCTCTATGGACAGCCTTTCTCCAGCCAATAAGGCGATCATTACGCGTATACAACTTCGTCTCTATTACGAGGACAGGATCCCCATTTTGAATACCCAAAAGGTCTGCCTCCTCATGGTTTGCACTTGTTGCGCAGATCTGGTGATCACCGCGAGAAATGAAAATTCCTTTTTCGTTCTGTAGGAGCATGAAGACACTGTCGACCATCTCTAGATCCCGCTTTGTTGGTTGGAAATATTCAGAGACATCCAGATATGTCTGCGTCCATACAAGCGGGATTTCTTTAAGCAGGATTAACCGAGAGATTTTCAAAACCTTATTACTTGACACAAGTCCAAGAATAGGGCACAGATTCCCTGTGGGTAAGACTCGATCTACTTCTAGTATTCTCGAAGTGCAATCTAACCCTTGATCGCGAAGGAAGGCAACTAGTCCCCCTAACTCTAACCCTGGAGGTCGTACGGGAAGTTCTTGAACAGGGAAAGTTCCTTTCGCCCGCTCTCGGTATACGTACCCTTCATCGCTAAGCTCCTTCAGTGCCATTCGAACGGGCGCCCGACTCACGTGGAAGCGCTGAACAAGATCTTGCTCAGTGCTGAAAGGACGGCCATTTCTACCGTCAGCAGACTGCAGCTCCTCAATTAGTATTTGCTTAATTTGTTTATAAAGTGGCACTGATGAACTGCGATCAATGGACGTTTTTTTGATATGCTTAATCAATGTTGAATAGAGTCTCCTTTTACAAGATGGTCCGCAGGAACCTTAAGAGGAGCAGCTGTTCTTTCCTGCAAATACTTAAATGTAACGCTAGGAGCAAGTTCTTGAACAACAAGACCATCTTCTGTCACATCAATCACAGCAAGGTCAGTATAGATACGATCAACACAGCGAGGCGCTGTCAGTGGATATGTACATTCCTCCACGATTTTCGATTCTCCCTTCTTAGTGCAATGCTGCATACAGAGGAAAACACGCTTTGCGCCGACCGTTAAATCCATGGCACCTCCAACACGTCCAAGAGGATCGTTCGGTACCTTCCAGCTAGCAAGATCACCATACATCGAGACTTGGAATGCGCCGAGTACCGCTGCGTCAAGGTGACCGCCACGGATCATGGCAAATGAGTCTGATTGTGAGAAGAAGCTGCCGCCTGGTTTTAATGTAATTGGTTCCTTACCAGCATTAACAAGATCCATATCCTCTTTCCCTGGTTCAGGTTTAGGACCAAGCCCAAGAAGACCATTCTCACTATGCAATATGATTTCCCGGCCTTCAGGGATGACATCTGCCACAAGTGTCGGTATTCCAATACCAAGATTTACGAACCATCCATCTTCTAGGTCTTGAGCTACTCGGGAAGCTAAATCTATCTTTGACCATCCAATCTTGTGTTCGTCTTTAACCATTTCCTAACACCCTCCCTTCACATTGAGCTTCCAATTTTACTAAACGATGCACGTAGATACTCGGTGTGGCAATGTTCTCTGGACCCAATTCTCCGACTTCTACGATTTCATCTACCTCGGCAATTGTAATGCGGGCTGCTGTCGCCATTACCGGGTTAAAATTACGCTGTGTCTTATTGTAAACAAGATTCCCCCAGCGATCTGCCCAATGTCCCTTGATAAAAGCATAGTCACCTGTGATGGCTTGCTCTAAAACGTGCAAACGACCATTGAACACACGTGTTTCCTTGCCTTCTCCAAGTTCTGTGTGCGCTGCCGTTGGTGTGTAAAAGGCAGGAATACCCGCACCCCCTGCCCGGATGCGTTCTGCTAATGTTCCTTGTGGGACAATTTCTAACTCGATCGTTCCATTCTGAAGGCGTGCAATCAAATCGTCTGCGTGTGGACCGACAGGGAAGGAGCAGATTATTTTCCTAACTTGATTATTGCTGATGAGTGAGGCAACACCATCGCTAACGGCACCAATATTATTTGAAACAACTGTTAAATTCTTCGCGCCCTGCTCTACGAGTGCAGATATCAGATGAGACGGTAGTCCGCTTCCCCCAAATCCTCCAACAAGCAGGGTTGCTCCATCGTGTATATCGGCAACGGCCTTGGCTGTATTTTCAAACCTCTTTTGGATCATTTCAATTTTCCTCCTCTCATTTAATCTGCGAACCAATAACTTCCTCATGGTAACCATTCATCGTTACAAAAAATGCGCAAGGTAAGTTCCGTGGATCACCTGTATAGCCAATTTCGGCAGCAATCCAGCCAAACGATCCATACAGTTCATGCTGTTCAGCAGGAAGTCCATTCTCTATGTGGCACCGCGCGACGTCGCTCAATTTGGCATCCATATCAAGACTGGCTTGTAACACAGTTGCTACCTGCTCACCCTCGATTTGTGCACTTTGCATATCACCATTGATATTGCGGAATGGATGACCTAAGAATAATCGGTTAGGACGAACTTCTTCTAACAACCGTTGTACACTTTTGCGATATAAAGCTGGGTTTTCTATTGTGGGTAAGCCGCTAAAACCGCCATACATTTGAACAGCATCCGCTGCAAACGCCCAATTTAATTCATCCAAAATAAATGTCACAGAACCGATCGAATGCCCTGGAGTTTCAATCACCTTTAATCTGATTTCACCTCCAAGATAGATGGAATCACCTTCAACTACCACCAAGTCCGGTTCGATCGTGCCACTAATATCTGTTGTTAACATTGTGATATGTTTTTCTTGTATGGCTGGATTGGTGATGTATTTTCCTTGTAGTGCCTTGTAATCAACAATTTGCTCATTCTTATCACGTAATAGTCGAGCTTCTTTTTTGGGAATGACTACTTTTGCCCGTCGTCCTGTTTTTTCCCATACTGCATATGCACCACCGAGGTGATCCACATGGCCATGTGTTAGTAAAATCCAACGAATATCTTCTATTCGGATATCATTTTCAGCTAGAGTTCGCTCAATGTCTTTCCTTGCTGAGACATTCACACCGGTATCAATGAGTGCTGGTTCTGGCGCATCCACATAATAGGCAAATGCGGAAATTGGTCCAAATTTACATTCAATTGGTATAACACGTATTGACTTTGCCATAATCGTTCATTCCTCTTCTTTCCTTCGTTACTTATTTGTAACGTCAAATTGTTTAGGAATTACCGGTAACACTAAACGCGATTGGTGATCTGCATCTCGATAGATTTTGTGTGTTGTTGCACGACCGCTTGGTAAGTGATAGCTATCCGGCGGCAGTAATTTTGCATCTTCTCCATCAAGTGGTTCGTTACATGCAAGATCTAATTCAATACGATGTCCTGGTTTAATTAAGAATGAGAATGGATATAAGCGAATCGCATACTCGTTTATTTCACCAGGTGTTACTGGTACCACACGGTTATGTGGGTGCCATGGCTCACCAGGTTTTGATCGTTCTTCGTCTAATTCACGATGGGATGCTTTTAAATAACCGGAAGTCATAAGCGTACGTTTTCCGCTTGGGTCTACATCATAAAGTTTGGCAATGAAGTTTGTATCTTCTGTATCGATTTCAGCATGAATATATAAAGCCCCTGTACCTGTCATTTCTACAGACTCTAAGAATTTATTACTAGTCCAATTAATCTTTTCTGATGTTGTTGTTACTGTTAATGGTGCTTGGTAGAAGCCATCTGGATGTGCATATTCGGATCGTAATGGCTCTGGTTTCTCGCTCATTTTGTGGCGAGGACGTAAGTAGAACGCTTTCTTTTCTTCATATGGCAATGGCCAGTGTTCTTCTTTACGCCATTTGTATGAGCCTTCAACAGAGAACTGCACTGTTGGTTCATCCATAATGCCATTGTCGATGCCTTTTAACCAGTAATCATACCAGCGGAACATTTCGTCATGACTTTCGTGAAAGGGACGCTCTAACATTGGCGGCAGTGCTTGGATATCAAGTTTTTTAATGCCTGATACTTTGTGGAAGCATTCGATTGTGCCTTCAACATTCCACCCGCGGCCCCATTTTGCTTGGAAGTACGTTGGGATTGTTACTTTATGTGCTACTTCTATAGCGCTATCTTTTTGCCAGAATGGGCCGTCAAGTGGATTTAACAAGTAATCCATCCACAATTCGTGGCGGTCTTGATAGTGTAAAAGGTGAACAAAGTCTGACCAATGGGCAATATCTGGGTCATTTAAACGCTCTTGCGTTTTCTCTTGAAGCTCTCCTGGTGAGAACACTTTTGAGCTCTTGCTTGCTACATTATTGAACGCGTTACCGCTATCGCCGCCGCGTCCTTCACGAGACGCACGAGGCATTAACCACATGATACCGCCGTGATAACAAAGTTCATAAAGATCGAAGTGGCCACCGTTCGTAAAGATTGCTTTTAAGTGTGGCGGCTGCTCCGCTGCACCTAAAATTTGAACAGAGGCAAAGTAGGAAATACCAATCATTCCGATGTTTCCATCACACCATTCTTGCTCTGCTAACCATTCCACGAGGTCATAGATATCTTTTCCATCTCCATGACCACCAGAGTTATAGTTACCGCACATTTGTCCTTCAGAACCTCCTGTACCTCGTACGTCAGCGATAATATGAGCATAACCTCGTGATACTACTTCACGAATATCACCTGCTTCAATCGCTCCGTTCCAAAGATGACTTGGACGTGCTTGAGGAGGTAATGTTAGTGCTTGTGCTTGTAGTTCTTTACCGTAGGGGCTAAGAGCAAGTAGTGCCGGTACTTTTTCTGTGCCCTCAGGACGGTAAATATCTGCAGCGATATGCACGCTGTCACGCATTTTAATGCGTACGTCCTTAGTGATGATCATTTCAATTCGCTCCTATTCTTAGTCCTTCTAAATATGAGATTAAGAGATTTGATTACTTAAAACCTATTTTCGATAGGTGTGAAACAAGGGATAAAAGGGCCCGGATTTCCTTGATCGCCGCTTTGCTTGAATACCACTTTTACTCGTTGATCGATGCGCACCGTATCCAAGTCACAATCGACGATATTTGTCATCATTTTTGGACCTTCATCGAGCTCAACGAAGGCTATGGCATATGGGACGCCACGTCGCATCACACTATACGTATAGATACTTCCAGTGCCTTTTGCTTCTATCCAATTTGTTTTATCACTCATGCAAAAAGGGCATAGCACTCGCGGATAATAATGATACACACTACACGAATCGCACTGCTTGATAAGGAGTTTTCCTTCTTCAGCGGCAGTCCAATATTCCTTATGTTCCGGGTGAATCTCAGGGATCGTCATCGTTCTATCTTGATAGGTAGTTCCCATTCTTACACCCTCTCCATGATAAGTGTCGCACTGCCATGACGGCTTGCAAGCCCGCCGCCCGTCCCGTGGGCTAACGCGATATCACAATTTTTCACTTGTACTTGCGGGTGTGCCTCTCCGCGCAGCTGGCGAACAGCCTCTATCACTTTCACGATGCCGCCCCGGCTCGCTGGATGATTATTGTTCAACCCTCCGCCATCTGTATTGATTGGAAGCTTGCCAATTCCTGAAATCAGATTCCCATCAGCGACAAACTTGCCGCCTTCCCCTTTTTTGCAAAAACCTAGATCTTCAAGCTGCATCAACACTGTGATGGTGAAGCTATCATAAACAGATGCATACTTAATATCTTGTGGTGTAACTCCAGCCTCCTCGAAGGCTTTAGGTCCTGACCATACAGCTCCTGAATACGTAAGGTCTGTTTTTCCGCCAAGTAATCCTTTAGGTGCAACGCCTGCGCCCATCACTCGGACAAGTGGACGTTTGAGACTTTTGGCAATCTCAGGTCTCACTACAACTAATGCACCCCCGCCGTCGCTCACTACACAGCAATCCAATTTATGTAACGGATCCGCAATCATTGGAGACGCAAGGACATCTTCTATTGTTACTACATCACGCAGCATCGCATTTGGATTGTATTGGGCATGGTTTGATGCAGCCACTTTAACCCAGGCTAACTGCTCACTCGTCGTGCCGTATTCATGCATATGACGCATCGCAGCCATCGCGTATTCATTCACAGCAGTTGGTCCAAAAGGAAGTTCAAACGGTGTATCTGGAACATTTGCACCAACTAGTTTCTGTTTAACCCCACTTCTCCCTTCTGACCGTGGCCGTCCTGCCATTGTAATTAACGCGACATTGCATTTTCCCGCAACGATTGCCTGTGCCGCATGGGAAACATGGGCAATGTACGATGAACCACCGGTATCTGTACCATCTACATGACGTACATTTAGACCTAAATAATCAACCATAGACAGTACACCACCCGGAGCGTCACCAGCGCAAAAATAACCGTCTACATCTGCAATTGTCAGGCCTGCATCTTCTAATGCACCTTTCGCACATTCAGCATGTAGTGCCGCAACTGATTTATCTGGCGCTTTACGAAGTGGATGCTCGAACGCCCCTGCAATATAGGCCATTCCTTTTATACTCATATCTCTCGACCTCCCGCTGCTCTTGTTTAAATCTGTAGCTGTTTAAGGCTAAGGCCTTTCGGTTTAACAGGTTCTTGCATAGTCAAGATTTTTGCAGGAGTGTGAACTAAAAGTTGTTCAAATACTTCTTCCCCAACACCTGCTTTCGTCAGGTCTGGTAAAAACTCTTCAAATAAATAGTTTACAGAATGTCCTTTTAATCCAGGCCATCCTAAAGCACAGCAGTTTGCATCTGCTGAAATAACCGCACGATCTAGATAACCTTTTTCAATGAAACGGAGAAAATGTTCAACACGATCTTGACGCGGGCGTGACCAATACGGTGCACCTTCAACTTCACTGTCATAGCCGATTGTATCGAAGCCTACCCATCCGCCTAACTTAGCAATTAAATTGTCTCGAGTCTCATCAAGATACCCGCCATCATCTGCATGCCCAAAAAGAACGCGATTAAGCGGTAACCCTTCTTCATTGAATATATCAATTGAAGTTTGAGCATCTACGCATAAATGTGTAATGATTGGAGCGCCTGTTATTAATGCTGCACGTGCAGCTGCCTGGTAAATACGTTTATCAAGTTCATTTAATTTACCACCACGGCTTACACCTACTTTTATGGCGCCTGCTTTTGCGTCTGTACCGTCAATACCAACTGTAATTTCACGTACAAATAAATCGGTAAGATACTCGACTGATTGCTTTCGAAAATAAGGCAGGGCTGAGTCAGCTGCTACAAACCCTGTAACGGCTACGATATTAACACCCGTTCTGCGTGAAAGTACTTGGAAATATTCGATGTCGCGTCCATTCCCGATTCCTGTGCAGTCAACAAAGGTTTTACCACCGTGTTCGCGGAAGCGACGTAATTTTTGTAATGTAACCTCAAACGCTTCTTCAGGTTTTTTCCACCATTGTGTATCCAAGTCACATCCCGGCAGACCAAACCCGATATGCTCATGCATTGCTGTGATTCCTAAATCTTCTGTAGGGATGGGGCCTAATACGGTATTTACTTTACCCAAAGTTTTCACTCCTCACCTTAATAGTTTTTCTTATAAAGGACACAAAGGCTGTATACTCTACAGTCTTTAACTACTTGCCAAAATACAATTTATCTATTAAATTAATAAGTTACTGAATGATATAATTTATCCCAGTCAAAGTTCCAACCAGTAACCTTTTGGTCAGCTGATACATCAACAGTAAGAACGCGCGCAGGATTTTCTTCCAATAAAAGACGGATTTGTTCTCTCGTCACTCCAGCATCCTGTAACATGGGTACGAACTTTGTTAATAAGTAATCATATCCAAGCCCTTTTGTTTCATGACCTTTTGCTACACCAATTGCATTGGTTGAAATTAGCACTCGATCACCAAGACCTTCGGCAAGTAGCTTTGCGACTAACTTTACACGTTCTTCATCATTAACGAACCCTTCACTTGGAGACCAGCCAACATGGTCTATAGCAACATAGGCCCCGCGTTTAGCAACTGCAAAAGCTTCCTTCCGGCGGACAGCGTCTAAACGATCAAGTCCACCAATAATGATCCGGTTCTCGGCAACACCTTCACCTAATAAAATTTCCAGGTCACCCGTAGCATCTGCACCGTATTGAACAGATACAGGAACCCCTGTTGCTAAAGCTGTTTGTGCAGAACCACGGAAAAGACCAGTTTCTACCTCGGTGATTCCACTTCGAGTGGCAATGGATGTGACTAAACCTGCTGAACTTGAACGTTCAACGCGTGGAATAACGATTCCTTCTAGTACCTCTTTTGTGAACAAACCTGAAAATTGTTCTGCTGACCATGGTGTTGGTGGATTTTTTTGTGGAGTGGTAAAGTATCCACTTAACATTGGTTCCGGTCCTAATCCTGTTGACGCAATAATGTGAACGCCTGTTGTTCTTGAAAGCGTTCGATAAAGTTGCACATCACGACCATGGAACATGCCACTAGCATCTACTATTGTTTTCCCGCCAAGTCGACGGAACTCAGTGAGCTCACGCTTTAATTCCTCAAATATCTTACTTCTGTCCATATCAATCTCAGGCGCATACTGTGCACCAGGAAACACAGAAAGCAGTGTTTCATGGATAAGAACCACACCTAATTCCTGAGCCGGTACTGGTCCAAGTACAGTACGAACAACGCTTGAACTTTTTTCGTGTACATTATCTAGCATTGTAAAACCTCCTACCATTTATGGTTCCAACCTTTGACTTGTCGAAGGTGTGGATTTAGTTGAAGAGAATTGTCTAAACAGACCAGTCTGTCTAATTCAATTAAATAAAAAACCTCTTGCTCGGGTTAAATTACTTAACCGTCCCAAGAATGCCTTTTCTGGAATGTAATCGCTTTCTATTCCATAAATAGTGAATTAAATCACTATTTATTAATTACATATTATAATATTGTTATACCAAAGTCAATTATTTTTCTGATAATTCCCAATAGACTTTAAATTTATTATTTTGATATATTTATATTTAATGAATTTAGTTAACCTCTTCCAACTGTAGGATTTGGCTTGCTGCTATGTTAATATATGGATAAGGTCTATAGGGGGTACAAATATGGAAATCATTAAAAAAGGAACAACCATCCAATCATTACAAATTGGGATGGGTATTGTAGAATCAATCGCGAAACAGGGAAGGCCGTTGAAGTTTTCTGATATTCAAGATTTGACACAAATTACAAAAAGTAATCTATATAAATACTTAAATACCTTTACACAATTAGGCGTCCTGTATCGTAACAAGGATACGGGAGAATATGTATTGGGAAGCAAGTTGATTGAATATGGAATGGCAGCTGTAGATCAAGAAAATGTTATCGACCGGATTTCACCTTTTCTGCATGATATTAATGAGAAAAGTTCGAGTACTGTTCTATTTTCCCTGTGGACCCATAATGGTCCAATGATTGTAAAAGATGTTAACACCAATCGAGGGTTGAATATTGGAGCTCAAATAGGAACCCTTCTTCCTATCCGTTCTGCAACAGGTAAAGTGTTTATGGCATTCATGGACGAGCAAATTATTCATGAATGGAAGGCGAACGAATTCAAACAAATTCCACAAGAATTGGTTAGCCAACTGGAAAAAGAATGCAGATTCGTGATTGAGAAGGGAATTGCTTTTGCAAGGGAACCACTGGTTTCATCAGTGTCCTCCGTATCCTTCCCAGTCTTTAACTATAAGAAAAAAATCCTCGGCGCCGTAACAGTTGTAGGCTTTTCCGAGTTTATCCCCAAAAATGAGTATCATGAACTCAGTCATTATTTCATTCAAATCAGTAAAGAAATCTCGGGCTGTTTTGGTTATTGAGGATAAGAATGTGTATTAAAAGAGCATCTGCTTATTTAATTGCAGATGCCTCTTCTATATTAGTTTCTTCCTTTAATTGCATGTAAAACAGGTCTGCGAATCACTAAAACATCACAATTAGCTGACCGTACAATTGCTTCAGATACGGAGCCAGTCAAAAAACGTTCAACAGCATTTAGCCCCGTGGCCCCACACATAATTAAATCAGCTTTGGCTAAGTTAGCAATCTCACTAGTGATGATCGTTTTTGGGGATCCATATTCGATTACTACCTTTACGTTTTTAACACCATCTGCCTCAGCATGTGACTTGTAGCCATTCAACAGTTCCTCTGATGACTGCTGTGCACGCTCAACAACTGAACGGTCAAAAGCTTCGAATGAACGAGTATTGATTACGTTTACTATGGTTAATAGAGAATTTTTGTTACGTTTTGCAACTTCGATTGATTTGCGAAATGCATATTCAGCTTCTTTTGAACCGTCAACAGCGACGACAATACTTTTATAATGATCCATCTGCCAATATCCCCCTCTATCATGATTTGAAAGCTGTTCTATCTTTAGAAGATGTTTAAGTTTAGATTCTGTGCATTGGAAAGGAAATTCTACATGCTGGGTAATGGAACAGTTGCCATTCATTTAAGATATTGGCTTTAGATTAATGTTTGGGCTTTTTCAAGAATAATGACAGTACAACATTAATCACCGCTAATACTAAACTGATAATAAACACTAGTGAAGACCCTGTTGCTGCTGCTTGTGTCGGTTCATTCGCAACAGTTGCTAAGTAACTACCTTGTTTGGCTGATAAAACCGATACCATTACCGCAATACCAATTGCTCCAGCTACTTGTTGGATCGTTTGAGTTATCGCGATTCCATCTGGATAGTACTGTTTAGGAAGCGAATTTAACGTATTTGTTTGTACAGAAGCAAGAACCGCCCCAATACCTAACATCATGACAATATGAGTTACCACAATCGCCCATATAGCCGTGTCTGTACCAAATTGTGAATAGCATACATAACCAAGGGCTACTAAAATGGTTCCAGGTGTAATCACCGCTTTCGGACCATATTTGTCAAATAAACCACCAATTATTGGAGCTAACACACAGTTAAGTAAGCTGCCTGGCAGCAGGATAAGACCTGTTGTAAAAGCAGCAACTAATAAAGCCATTTGCATATACATTGGTAAAATAACAAGCATCGACAACATATTGAAGAACGTTATAAAACTCATAATGACTCCAAGAACGAAAAGTGGGGAATGAAATGCTTTTAAATTCATCATCGGATTCTCCATTTTCGTTTGACGAATCGCAAAAATAATAAGTGCTACAAATCCAATGATGATCGATCCAAGAACAGCCGTACTTGTCCACCCTACCTCACCAGAAACACTAAATCCGTAAACAATACCACCGAACCCAATCGTTGACAGAATAACAGATAATGCATCTATCGAAACCTTACGTATCTCATTTACATTCGGTAAATACTTGACCCCGAAAATAAAAGAAAACAGTAAGAACGGGAGTGTAACCAAGAAAATCCAATGCCATGATAATGTATCTAAAATAAGGCCTGCTAATGTTGGACCTAGTGTCGGTCCAGCTAACATAACTAAGCCCATGAGCCCCATCGCACCGCCTCGTTTATTTGGAGGAAAGATGGTAAAAATCACATTTTGCGTTAAAGGTAAACTAATGGCTAATCCTGCTGCTTGAATGATACGTCCCGCTAATAACACACCAAATACCGGTGCTGCTGCCGCAAGAATTGTACCGATAAGTAATAGCGATACAGCAGTTAAGAACATTTGACGTGTGGTGAATTTTTGCATCAAAATACCTGTAACTGGTATTAAAATACCTAAGGTTAAAAAATAACCTGTTGCTAACCATCCGACCGTCGTAGCATTAACATTGAATACACTACTTAATGCACCTAAGGCTATATTTAATGCCGTTTCACTAAAAAGTCCGACAAAGCCTGCCACTAACAGTGCAGCCATTATCGGGCCAGTTTTGAATTCTTGTTTTAGGACTGTTTTACTTGGTTGATTCTGACCTGTGTTAATTTGCTTCTGCGCTGTATTCATTTGTTGATTCACTTATTAAAACTCCTTCAATTAAAATTCGTTTACCCCTTTGTTGCTTTCCTACTGAAATAAATATTTCGTGATTTCTAATATCAGCAATAATCCAACTCCGTAGTACACCCCCGGATACTAAGCGATTTGTTAACTATATCAAAAAAAAAATCATAATGTCAACTAAGTTGACAATATTTTTTTATTAAGTTATAATTAACTTAGTTGACAATATATATCTGGAGTGATCAAATGTTTACTATTGGAGATTTGATTATTTATTCCGCACATGGCATTTGCCGAGTCGATGATATTTGCGAAAAAACAGTTTCAGGTATGACAAGACCGTATTATGTGTTACATCCTATAGAAAATAATCATCAATTAACAATTAGTACTCCTGTTAATAATAATAAAGTGGTCATGCTTGAACTGATCCATCAAGAGGGGGCCAATGAAATCCTCGAATCTTTTAAAGATCCAGGGATAAAATGGGTCGACAATCCTAACATACGTTACAGGTTATATTCCGATATAATAAATACAGGTGATCGAAAAGAAATTGCTCTAGTTGTAAATACGCTAATGGCGGAAAAAATGGAAGTTGAACTTCATGGAAGAAAACTTTATGAACAAGATCGTAAACTTTTGACCACTACACAAAATATACTTTTTAAAGAATTAGCCATTTCATTGAAAACTACTTTTGAAGAAATAAATGACAGGGTAATAAGGCTGATAAAGGGATAAAAAAAAAAATGGCCCTACTGAGATGAACATTTCAACAGGGCCATTCTTTTTATTTATCGTTATTATCTAGTTAATGTTATATCCCCCAATCTACCTTTAATAAATCTTTAAGAATCTTTACTTCCGGGGCACCTATTTTTTCTGCAATTTTATTCTCAAGTTGAGCTTTAAGGGCCGCGTTTTTTTCGTAGCATTCTTCTCCTAAAGCAGTTAACTGAATACATTTTTCTTTCTTGTTATTTTCCACATTTTTGATTTCGACTAATCCTTTTTCGGAGAGATTTTTGATAAACTTATGTATCGCCTGACGAGAAATTTCTACATTTTTTGTAACATACGAAATGCTAGGCTGTTTTTTATAAATCCTAGCCATGATATACCATTCAGAATTTGAAATATAAATCTCACTTTGATCATTCCATGCTTTTTCTGAGATTTTTCGAACCAAACTATGACGCTCACTTAATAGGTCTATAAGATCCAAATTTTGTAATTCAGAGTTTGAAATCAAACGATTCACTCCAATCATCATCTTCGCCACTTACTATACAACACTTAACGGTGGCTGTCACGACCCGAAGTTTGCTAAATTTTGTCGAAAGAAATACATTTGCAGAAAAAGAGCCCCTTTCTATATAGAAATAGGCTCTTTTATTAGTTGCGCTCTGTACCGGGTTCTCGTGTTTATCGAATTTTTTCTAAATGACGGACAAGTTGACCGTAATGACCCACTACGTGCTGAACGATTAAATGGTTGACTAAAAATGATAACGGTTTTCCGTCAAAGTTTGGATTATAGCTTGGAGCTGTTTTGACTAGATCCTCTTCTTTAACTTTTCCAAGTACTGCCTTTACTTTCGGGACTAAGTTTTGTAGTGCAGTTATAGCATCATCTTTATTTAAACGAGATACAACGTTTTCATTTACTGCAGCTAAACGACGCACATGTTCATGATTGCGTCCCCATTTTGCCCCTGGAACAACTAGCAACGCTTCTAAATCTGCAACCCAAAAATCTACAGCTTCTAAAATATGCGACACAATTTGCATGGCTGACCATTCTTTTTCAGAAGGTTTAATATTAAGCGCCCCCTCTTCCGTATTTTTCAATAGCGCTACAATATCATTTATAGTCGTTTTAAAGACTTCCAATTTTTCAATTAGTAATGCTGTTGTCATTGAATTTGCCTCCATCGTTTTGTTGTTGTAACCTAGCTGTCTACACGTTGGTAATTTTTTTTGAAATAGCCATAAAGAAAATCAACAACATTGTAATCAGTTGGTTTGTGTTGTTCGAAAATAAAGTTGCGAAGTGAAAGTGTAGTTGGATCCTCCGCGTGAATAATTTGGCCCCATCTGCGTGCGGATGATTGTACCATTGCAGAACGTGGGATTCGTATATCTTGATATGCTTTAAATGCTTCTTCGTAAGAATTATGTTCTTTTAATTTTTCACCCAAAACAAAGCCATCTTCAAGTGCTTGAACGCCGCCTTGAGCTAAATATTGAAGCATGGCATGACCAGAATCCCCTAATAGCGTGATGTTGCCTTTTGTCCAATTGTCGATTGGTTCACGGTCATACATTTGCCAACGGAATTGACGGTTAATGTATGATAGAGCATTTTCAACTTTTGGATGACAATTTTCAAAACGACGTGCCATTTCCTCTGGAGTTCCCCAGTCTTCTACAGTAGCATCATAGGATTTAAATACAACAACTTGGTTATAAAGCTCTCCGCTGCGAACTGGGTATTGCACCATGTGCAGGTTTGGTCCAATCCACATGATGACATCATCTAGGTCTAAGTTTGCGTTAGTAGACACTTCTTCGATTGGTATTGTTCCACGATAAGCTACATACGCAGAGTTTACTGGCTGATCATCAATCAGTTGCTTACGCATGTTTGATTTTACGCCATCCGCCCCAATAACTGCTTCCGCACTAAACGTTTCACCTTTTTGGTTAACAATGGTTACTGTATCACCATTTTGTTCGGCAGTTTGAATCGCTTGATTTGTAAAAAAATGGATATTATTGTGTTTTTGACATGCTTCATAAAGAACTCTGTGTAAGTCAGAACGATGCAATACGATATAGGGTTGACCGAATTCTTTTTGGAAACCCTCCCCTAAATCAAGAGTTGCTAATTCTTTTGCTGTATAAACATCTTTTAGGACAAGACGTTTTGGTACCACCGCATATTTTAAAATTTCTTCTTTTACACCTAAACGGTCTAAAACTTCTAATGCGTTTGGTGCTAACTGAATACCTGCACCTACTTCTCCAAATTCAGGTGCCTGCTCAAAAATTGCGATTGATTTACCCGTTTCTTGGATTGATAGAGCAGCTGTTAAACCACCGATTCCTCCACCAACTATCATAATATCGCTTACATTAGCCATCGAAAATCCCCCTAATTGAGTTTATAAGTTCTATAAATAGTGAACAATGTTCCTTATAGGTAAACTCTAAATCATCTTGCGCTATTTCGTCAATAAAAAAATTATAAAATTCAGAACCTTTCAATCCTAAATATTCAAGTGATTTGAAACTTAAAAATACCCTTATCTGAAAACAATTAATATTGACAATTTTTCAAAAACCAATTAATATTTTTTATAAATAGTGAACTATATCTATAATTAGTGGAATCAAGGAGGGTAACTATGAAACTTATTAATTTTACTACCACTGGACATACACGTTCAGGGGCAATCGTGGATAACAAAGTAATCGACTTAAACTATGCTTATCAAGCACAGTTAAAAGCAGAAGGAAAATACCGATACGAAGCAATTGCCAAGGCATATGTGCCAGATAATACAGATGAGTTATACCAAGGTGGCAAAGAATCGCTGAAACTAGCGCAAAATGCAATCGATTTCATTTTAACGAATCCTGAAAGCTTTGATAAAAAAGTGGTTTATAATCGCGAGGAAATTAAGGTTGAAGCACCTGTCGGGCGTCCTGGCAAAATTATTTGTGTTGGTCACAACTATCGTGAACATATTTTAGAAATGGGCCGTGAACTTCCATCGAACCCAGTTATTTTCGCGAAATTTTCCAATACGATTTTAGGTCCTGAGGACGATATTCCACACTATCCAATTTCCGAGCAACTTGACTATGAAGCAGAGTTTACTTTTGTTGTGGGCAAACAAGCCCGCAATGTTTCCGAAGAAGAGGCATTAGACTATGTCGCAGGTTATACGATTACAAATGACGTTACCTATCGGGATATTCAACGCCGTACGCTTCAATGGTTACAAGGAAAAACAGTAGATGGCAGTGCACCAATGGGACCCTATTTAGTCACTTCCGATGAATTACAAAATCCGGCTGGCTTAGATGTTGTCCTAAAAGTAAATGGGGAAGTACGCCAAAAAACGAATACTGCCAATCTAGTATTCTCCGTTCAAAAATTAGTCGCTTTCTTATCCGAGTTAATGACGTTAGAGCCTGGTGATGTGGTATTAACGGGAACTCCCGGGGGCGTTGGAGTTGCTCTGAATCCACCAAAATTTTTAAAAGATGGAGATGTAGTTCGTATTGAAATCGACCAACTTGGTGCTCTAGAAAATAAAGTAAAGGCAACAGAAATAGTAGCCACTGTTTAGTTTGAAGATGTATGGGGTCGAGTAGCAATTACGCTACTCCCCATTTCTCTATTAAATTTGAAAAGTAAAGGGGAATGTGAAATGGCTGAAGTAAATCCTGAAGTTCAAGAGTTTATGAAAAGCTCAATTGTAACCGATTACACCAAAGATATTCAACAATACAACTTAGGACCTCTTTGGGAAGCAATTCCTACAATTATGCACAAAACGCCAAAGCCCCAAGCACAAGCATATCTTTGGAGCGATGAATTAATCAAAAAGAAAATGGCTGAGGCAGCTCAAATCTTCACACCAGAACGTGGTGGTGAACGTCGTGCGCTATATTTCCAAAATCCTGGCTTAACTTATCGTGAACCTTGGGGTTGGGGATCAACAACGCAAACGATTTATGCAGCGGTGCAAATGTTATTGCCTGGTGAAAAAGCACCATCTCACCGTCACTCACAAAGTGCATTGCGCTTCATTTCTGAAGGTTCAGGTGCCTACACCATCGTACAGGGTGAGCGTATTTTCATGGAAGAAGGCGACTTTTTAATTACGCCAAAGGGCTTATGGCATGGGCATGCCCATTTAGGTGCAGAGCCGATGTATTGGATGGATGCTCTAGATATTCCGACTATTTACGCAATCGGCGGTACATTCTTTGAACCATACGAAGATGGATTACAACAACCGGATATTCCCGATAACTTTACGGAGAAACGTTATCGGGGCGGTATGGTTCGTCCTGTTGGTGATGATAAATTCACAGTGGCTCCACTTGCTAATTATAAATGGGACCGCACTGTAGAAGGAATTAAAGGCTTGATGGAATTTGATCCAAATCCACACCACGGATATGCAGTAGAGTATATTAACCCCTCTACTGGTAGATCGGCAAACCCGACGCTTGGTACAAGAATGCAGCATTTACCGCACGGGTTCCAAACAAAGGCATTACGCCATACACACTCAACTGTTTACCAAGTGCACAAAGGTTCAGGTCATACAGTCATTAATGGCACCCGCTTCGATTGGAAGAAAGGCGATTACTTTGTTGTTCCAAACTGGGCTTGGTATGAACACTTTGCATCAGAAGACTCTTATCTATTCTCAGTAAACGATCTACCAATTATGGACCGTTTCGACTTAGAACAAGAGCAATCGTTTGAAGAAAATAACGGCCACCAAAAAATTACTGGAGAATTTAAAGCGGACCTCCGTTAATAGATTGGGCATTTTTCTTAGTGTTAAATTAGGTAGAAGTAGAGAATTTACGATCTAAAACGCTTGGTCATTCCAAGCGTTTTTCTTTTAGAGTTACTTTTGATAAAAAGGCATAAATATTGCTTTTTAAGTACCACCCCCTATCTCAAATAGTTTAGTATTCTCGAATAAACGTCTTTATTTCATCGGATAAAGTGGCTGTTTTCCATGGATGCCAAAAATAAGTGGAGCCATCAAACTGCAAATCGCATTTGTAGGCAATGGGTTCACCAGTGTAAAATACCATTTCGTAATATGTAGGATCTCCTTTATCTGTGTTAGGCTGGAAAGTAGCATTCGTCTTACTATTAACTAATAGTTGAAGAAATTCTTTAACTTCGTCGTTCATTGTCAATTCAGTGATCAGTTTAGTTCCTTCTTGTGTATAAGCTTGGTAAATTTCAATTTTCTTTACTTTATCGATGGGCATATCTTTAAAATTCCATCGGTTTTCCATATCATCTCTAGAAAAATACACACGATACCCATGTATGGAATCACTAGATTTAACAGCTATTAAATTGGGATGGTCCTTAATCTTGAAAATCTCAGCTCCCTTCTCATGGAAAGCAGCATCACCGTTTTTCATTTTATATTCTGGATTTGTTACATTATCTGCCACTTTAAATTTGACCGTACCAATCTTTTCCCCTATATAGCGTTGATCAGCTAAAACCCCAGAATGGATCCCATGGTACTCTTTTCCATCCCACTTAATAAAATCAACCCATTCAATTACGCTATGACCATCAAATGGTGTCGAGCGGCAACCCGTTAATATGAGCAAAATAATAATAAATATACTCCATTTCTTCATTGACATCGCCCCTTTATCCATTAGACGAAACTTCAAGGAAACCCGTTACGTACCGATGGGTGCCTGACACCTGAGAAATATTTTATATTTAGATCCCATATTGACTTTTAAATTCAAAAATCTCATCAACTGCTTGGTGATATCCACCCGATTTTTGAAAGGATTCCCTAATATTTGCAACAGCTTTATGGAAAGACGGCTGGTTTAACACATGATCTGCTGCATCACACAGCTGATTTGCCGTCAAACTCTCCATTTGTAATTGAATACCGGCCCCGATATTGGCAACTTGTTCGGCAATAACCGGCTGGTCCGCGCTTTGCGGGATAACAATTAGCGGAACCCCGTAATAGAGACCTTCATGGACACTGTTCATCCCGCCATGCGTAATAAATAATTTTGTGTATTTCAGCACCTCTGTTTGCGGAACATAATTTTTTATAATGAAGTTTTTAGGTATCTCCCCCAACTCAGAAAATTGAGTTTTTTCCCCAATCGACATGACCACGGTATGTTCTGTGTTCCCAAGTGCCTCGAAACAAAGCTTATAAAAATTAATTGCTTGGTTAAAAACCGTACCGAGTGAAATATAAATTGGGCTTTTCCCTTTGATTGCCGTAAGATCGAAGTTTTCTTGCGTTAATCGTGAAGAGATGGATGGACCCACAAATTTGTAGGTTTGGTCGAAATCTCCTCCAAAGGGTTGAAACTCCCTCGTTGTATAAACGATTGTAAGCGGTGCAGGATTACAAAAGACTTCGTAAGGAGAACGGATTGGGGTGCCATATTTTGCCTTCACCCTTGCAGTCAGCCTTTGGTATTCTGCATTTGTTTCTGCAGGAATTTTTTTAGAAAGCTGTTCGAACATGTTATCGAATGAGCTTTTAGTCTGTGCAAAGGAAGTACACGAATTGATGGCCGGAAGCTTAAGGATTTGGGCAAGTAAACGGCCGCAGCCAAACATAGAATCGTGGATGATGTAATCAAAATGCTCTCCTTCAATTTGCTCTAGAACACTAGGTATCATAATATCTGCCGTATGCAATAGACCGTTGATTCTTTCGAGTAAATTATTTCTCCCTCCTGAGATAAAGGCTTTTAAAAATTCTTGGACATCAAAGGTTCTTACCGTTGCACCTGTCTTCTCAATGCGCTCTCGAAAATCTTCGATTGTAAAGTACACTACCTCTTCACCACGCGAAATTAGCTCTTGAACAACACCAATAGTCGGATTGACATGTCCTTCTGATCCGGCATTAATAAATAATACTCGTGCCATTTTCACCACTCCTTAGAAAATAGTTTCTTAACAAAAATGCCACTGTCCCTACCCGAATTGCGTTGAGGAGAATTCGACAATTTGCGGTAGGGACACTTATTTTATGGAAAATGAGTATTTTGGACCTAAATTGAAGAGCAATACTTATTTACTAGAAATCTTTAATTCATTTTTACAATACTAGAATATTCCGTTAATATTCCCAGGCTATCATTAAGTAGTACTAAAAACTTTCAACTATTAGGAGGAACAATTTAATGAATAAGAGCAAAGTAATTGTACCATTATTAAGTGCTGCAATTCTCTTCCCTTCTGCAGTAAATGTCCAAGCTAATCCATATAAACCGATTCCAGTAAAATCGGTGGAATTTGTCGGAATGAAGGCTCCTGTTACAAAGGCAGAACGTTCCTCTATGTATAGTCAAGCATCAGCCCTTGTTACATTAAACGATGGTTCTCAAAAGACAGTCCCTCTAGAATATAAATCTTTGGCCCGCCCAGGAGAAATCATTAACGGCAAAGTGGTCGGCGCCGCTTATGATGTTAAGGGGAATATCATAAAAGATAAAGATGGCAAGCCATTTGTTTCTACAGCACCTGACGCGAATTCACTTTTTAGTGTCAACGGAAAAAGCGGAAAATTATATATGGTCAATCACTTCGAAAGTATTCCGGAAAAAGGTTACGGAAATATGCCAAAACCATTGTATTTAAATACAGTAGTACAAGATAAGAAGACGGGTGAACTGAAAATCACGGATATCAATCCGATTGATTTTTCAGCAGATGGCGGCATTTGGACCCCTTGTGGAGGTGTCTTATCTCCTTGGAATACCCATTTAGGCAGTGAAGAGTATGAGCCGGATGCCCGTGCACATGAAGCAAATCCAGCCACTTCCAGTGTAACTGCATTTGCAAAGAATTATTATCAAGACCCTAATGCAGTAGGAAATCCATACCTTTATGGACATACGACAGAAGTAAAGGTACATCCTAATGGTAAAGCAAAAGCTGTTAAACACTACAGCATGGGACGATTATCCTTTGAAAATGTTACCGTAGCACCAGATAACCGTACGGCATACTTCGGTGATGACGGCAGCTATACGATGTCCTTCATGTATGTGGCAGACAAAGCAAATGATTTATCTGCTGGTACGTTGTATGCTGCAAAATGGAAACAAACAAGCGACCAAAATGGCGGCGCGGCTGATATCGAATGGATCAAATTGGGACATGCCACAGACGCAGAAGTCAAGAAATTAGCTGAAAACACTAAATTCAGCGATATTTTTGAAACAACAACGGATGCAGCCTATGGCCAAGCAAATGGGTTTAAAGAAATAAAAACAAATTCCAATGGTGGCGGCAAAACCGAATGGTTAAAAGTGAAACCAGGTATGGAGAAAGCTGCGGCGTTCTTGGAATCCCGCCGTTATGGCGCTATTTTGGGAGCAACTTCCGAGTTCAATAAAATGGAAACTCTCACGTTAAACAAAGCCGACAATAAAGTTTATATGACCATGTCTTATGTTGAAAAAGGTATGACTAAAAATTCTAGTGATCCTGTGGATGATATTCAATTACCAAAATTAAGTTCCGGTGCTATTTATGAAATGAATTTAGCAAAAGGACAAAAAGATCGTGATGGCAAAAAAATTGATAGTGATTATGTCGTAACCGACATGTCCGCATTGCTGACAGGTGAAGACCTTCCTGCTCCTGATAAGGATGGAAACAAATCTAACCTTGAAAAAATTGCTAACCCTGACAATATTGCTTTCTCTGAAAAATATAGAACGTTATTCATCGCTGAAGACAGCGATAGACATATCAATAATGTTGGATGGGCTTATAACGTAGATACCAAGAAACTTTCCCGGATTATTTCGGCTCCAGATGGAGGGGAAGTCACTGGAGTTCAAGCAATCGATGATTTAAATGGTAAATCCTATTTAATGGTTGGTTCGCAAAACCCTGGCAACATTGGTTATATTGATTTATCCTCACTCAACTCTGGTAAGTAATCAATTCAACTCTATGACCGCTGGAAATCCTCCTGCGGTCCTTTTTTTGAAGGAAAAAACGAGGCATGGGAAACGGACCCATGCCTCACTTGTTTTATTTTACCCACTTTCCATTTTGGTTAAAGAAGTAGCGTTTTCCGTTAATTGTAAACCAGCCAGTGACCATTGCACCGGAGTTTTTGAGGTAGTACCAATTTGAACCATCAAGAAGCCATCCGGTTTTCATTGCACCGCTCTTTGCGAGGTAATACCATGTACCTCCACTGTTCAGCCAGCCCGTTTGCATCGCTCCACTCTTTGCGAGGTAGTACCATGTACCTCCGCTATTCAGCCAGCCCGTTTGCATCGCTCCACTCTTTGCGAGGTAGTACCATGTACCTCCACTGTTCAGCCAGCCCGTTTGCATCGCTCCACTCTTTGTGAGGTAATACCATGTACCTCCGCTATTCAACCAGCCCGTTTGCATCGCTCCACTGGATTGAAGGTAATACCAGGTTCCTCCAACATATTGCCATCCGGTCAGCATGATACCTTTTCCGTTCATGTAGTACCATTTTCCACTATCATTTAACCAGCCAGTTACTGGATTTCCGTTCCCATCATAGTAAAACCATTGTCCATTTTCCTTTTGCCAGCCATGTTTATCTGCCCCGACCACTGCCAAAACAGTTGCCCTATCTGCTCCATAAGTGATAGTAATTGAGGTTGATCCTGGTGCTAATGCTTTGACAAGTCCATTTTCAACCTTCACTATTTTCGAATCAAATCCACTATAGTTTGCTAGATTTGTAACATCTGTTTCCGTTACCTTATCGCCTATTGTTTTAATGGATTTTACCTTGAGCTGTGATGCGTTGCCCTTTTTCAATTCAAGGGATGCTGGACTTACCGAAAGTGTAGTGCTTGCTTCAGGTTCGACCTTAACTGTTACTGTCTTAGAGTGCTCACCAAACTTAATCGTAATGCTCGTCTCACCAGCAC
The DNA here is from genome assembly GCF_044754175.1 of Neobacillus sp. NPDC093127. NCBI lineage: Bacteria > Bacillati > Bacillota > Bacilli > Caryophanales > Bacillaceae > Neobacillus > Neobacillus sp. NPDC093127. The sequence goes on along the minus strand of NZ_JBIVOP010000011.1, from coordinate 49,430 downwards.
TTAGGGTCGTTACCTTACCCTTTTCGACCTTTATAATCTTTGCATTAAAGCCACTATAGTCCGCAAGCTCAGTAACATCTGTTTCCGTTACCTTATCACCTTGCGTTTTGATTGACTTTACTGTAAGTTTCTCTGTTGCGCCTACCTTCATATCAAGGGAAGCCGGACTTACTTCCAATTCAGTTGTAACTGCCTCCTTTACTTCAAATGGACCAAATGAAGTAATTTCTTCATTCCCTGCCTTGTCCTTAACCTTGACATGCAAATACCATGTTCCAACATCATTAACTGTAGTTGTAAAATCACCGCCGTACGAAGGAAGATTCACGTTTTTCCAGGACCCATCTGCATCAGAATCTGCGTTTGAAGAAAGCTGATAATCGACTGATGCAACCTCTTCTGATCCTTCCTGAACCTTCACTTTAATATCGAACGGTGCGTCACCGCTTGTTTCTGTATTTTTTAAAATCGCTTTCGCATATTGGAATGGCTCTTGGGCACCGTAATCGACAACCGCGCGAATCATATAGTTACCAACACTCTGATCGGCTTTGAACCATTGGCCACCGAAATAATCCCAGCTTCGTCCAGCCCAGTTCTTTTTATCCCCATCAGATACAAAACCCGGCACATATGGATAGTCGTCAGCCTGCAAATAGGTGATATAAAAATCATCCTTCACAACCAGGCCTAAATTGGAAAGGTCAACCTCTGTCCATTTGGATAAATTGCGCTGTGCCTTCGCTTTTATTGGTCCAGCAAGCTTATTTCCTGGTGCACCATTCTTGCCCTTAGCATCATAGACGGAAATTAAAATGTCATCCCCGCCGGGAACTGGAATATGTCCAGCCCAGAATTGCAGCTTCGCCCCTTTTAGCTTTGCAGAAGTTTCGCCATCTTTTAACGACATTTTCACCGCAAATCCGCTTCCAGCATTGCCCATGACAAGGTTCTTATTGTAGCTGCCATTATCGTATTTGATTTCACCTGATTCCTTATTGATAAAAGGACTTAATTGAATATCACGTTCAAGATTTTTACCTGGTTTAACATCAATTGTTAAGGTCTTGCTGTAATGGTCCTTTGCAAACACCTTAACAGTATAGGATCCCTCATACGCCTTTAGCTGATAATCCCCATTTTCACCCGAATGACCGGGTTCGGCTTTTTCATCCTCTAAAAGAAGAATCGTCGCATCCTTCAGTGCCTTTCCCGATGTATCTGTAACGGTACCCGAAATCGTTTGCCTTGGTAATGGCTCAAGTGTGATTTTCGGATTAACCTCACCTTTACTTGAAACGGTTACCTTCTGGGTCTGAGTCTTGTACCCGTATGCTTGCACCTCAACCGTGTACTTTCCTGGTGGATGATCGATCACAAATTCACCGTTTTGTGGATTTGACTTCGTCTTCCAGTCTGTTTCTACAACCTTAATCCCAGCATCAACCGGCAGCAAAGCAGCATTTTGAGATTCCCTGTCTGCTTTATGAAAGTCCATTAAAGGATAGACTGGATTGGCAAATGCTTCACTGTTCAGCTTAATTTCCTTATAGACTTCATGGTCTGCTCCGCCAGCCGGCGTACTGCCTACAAGTTGCATATCGTCCAAATACCAGCCCGGAACTTTCCCGTCATCTGTTTGAAGGTTAAAAGCAATCGTAATCTTTTTACCGGCATATTTCGATAAATCAATCCCGACCTCATGCCAATTTTCGTTATTTCTTGTAATTTGGTAGATCTTGTCCCAATTCTTTCCATCAGCAGTTACAAAAACGGTTCCGTAATCCCAGAAGCCCATATTGTACCACTGCTTAAAGCGAAGCTGTGTTTCTCCTTCCACAATGACAGGAGGCATCACGAGCGTCATATTTGAAAACATTTCAGTCTGACCGCGCAAATTCGTGGCAATGACATTTTTCCCTGAAGGCGGAGGGGTCTTGGGGCCATACGTTGAAACGCCCCATTCCCATGAGTTATTGATCCCATAGGAGGACCAGCCCTCAGGAAGGCTTTCGAAATCCTCAAAATAGCCGGCACGAATCCCATCCTTGACAGAAACCTTTGCCTCAGCAGTTTTTACCTGATTACCTGAAAAATCTTGAATCGTCCACCAATAGGTTATAGTGCTGCCTTTTACAGCTTCAGCTGGAATAATCGCTTCATATAAGCCATTTCGATAGTCCCCCGCATAACGTTTCGCATTAAAAGCTGCTTCGCTCGCATCCGTATATCGGACATGGAGGCTAACCTGATTCACACTAATATTGTCCATTGCTTGGATGGAAAATGGTGCATTTAACCCCTCATAGACCACATGACGAGCGTCCTGTACATAGGTCGGTGCTTCAGTATCATTGCCTGGCCCAACGACCTGACCCTTAATTTTTCCAATTCCTTGTTCAACGGCCTTTACAGCTGCATTTACATTCACAATTCCGTAGCCATAGCCATTATTCGGGGCTTCCGGATAATTTTCATCGGTTTTTGTTACAGCCGTTAGTTTTAAGATATCCTCAATTTGTGTAAGTGACAATGCTGGGTCCGCTTGTTTTAATAAAAGTGCTGCAGCGGCAATATGCGGAGCCGCCATCGAGGTGCCATTATAGCTGCCATACTCAAATGTATTCCATGTCGCCCCCGGCAATGAAGAGCGAATCCCAACCCCAGGTGCAGAAATGTCAGGCTTAACATCCCCTCTTTCAGTTGGCCCTCTTAGGGAGAAGCTTGCTAACTCATCTGTATTCGTCGTTGCACCAACTGCAAATGACTCCGGATAATTCGCTGGTGAACTTGCTGTTCCCGGCAGCGCAACTGGATTAAAAAAATCCGTATTTCCTACCGAAAAAACCGGGAAGATTCCAACAGAACGCCACGCCTGGACAAGTGGTCTGAACCAATCATTATTAATCGGGCGTCCTCCCCAAGAGTTATTGACAACATCCGGCGCCATTTCGGGATGTGGAACGCCCTTTTCATCTGTTGGCGCTAACACCCATTCAGCTGCTTGAATGATATAAGAATCATAGCTTTCATCATTCGCAAAGGCCCGTGCCGCAATCCATTTTGCACCTGGTGCGACACCAATTTGATTTTGTCCATCAGGCTCCTGCCCAACCATCGTTCCCATCGTATGTGTGCCGTGCCCGTCAGAGTCAACCGGGCTGCCAATTTTGTGAATCGCATCATACCAGTTGAACGTGTGTGATAGTTTATCAGGATTATTCGGGTCATACCCGCGGTACTTGGTTTTTAAGGCTGGGTGACTGACAGCAACACCGCTATCGATATTGGCAACAACCGTCCCTTCCCCAGTGATCCCTCGCGCCCAAACCTCATGAGCACCTACACGTTCAATATTCCATTCAACCGATCCGCTTTCATCTGCCTGCAGTTTCGCAGATTGCTCCTCCTTTTTGATCGGTTCAAGTGTTTGTTTTTCATCAAGGAGGATTGCCTTTACCTCAGGCAGTTCCGCAAGCTTCGCGGCGGACTCCTTCGTACCTGTTACGGAAATACCATTAATGATAAAAAAGTTATGAAACTCTTTTATTTTTCCGGAAGCCTTTTCCTCCTTTAGCCGGAGATTAATCCCCTTTTGTGTGAGTTTAGCCTTGTCCTGTAGGCCTTGTACAACAGCCTTTTGGACATTAGCCTTCATTTCCTTCTGAGAAATGTTTTTCTTAACAGAGGATTGCTTGGCTGATAAAGAAATTTTTTCCGTGTCAGCTTGGTCGCGCAGGACCACAATAAATCTAGCAAATTCATCCTTCTCAAATTTTTTTAATAGTTTCGCATCGATGACTTCACCTTTTGCAGAGCTCGTATCCGCCGGGATTACACTACTTGCAAGCGAATTCGCCGGCAGGGCCATACTTAAGGTCATCACCAACGCAAGTAAAAGCATACAAGCTTTTGCCCAAAATCGTTTGGTACTCCTCATTCTTTCACTCCTCTATTTATTTTTTGTATGTATGTGAATATTCCTAGATGTTATGGTGAGATGGTACTAAGTGGGGAAAACAGGGATGATATGACATGGTGGATAAATCTGCATAAACCTGGATATCTATTATTCTAGTAATAATCGCACCAGATAACTATAGGATGATTTTACTAAATTTTCTGAAATTTATAGGACTAAAGAAAGTGTTGGTATGTTTGCACTAGATAATATTTCCTAATAATCTATTATCCCATTCGCATTGATGAAATAAATTACGCAATAGTACTACAATGGATTCAATGTATCCACAAAGCCTTAACGGGATGGAAAGAAGGGGTGCCAATGTAAGTAGCAAAAGGAAGGGGAACAGCGGATTACCGAATATAAAAATTAGGCAGCAAACGGCGTTCTTATGCTGTACATTTGGCGGACATCGTCCAATAGAGAGGTCTAATAGACAATTTAAGTGGTTTAAAATAGGGTTTTGTCCAATAGAAGGGCTGTAATGGACAATTTGAGTGGTTTATAAGAGGGTTTTGTCCTATAGAAGAGATGTAATAGACAATTCGAGTGGTTTATAAGAGGGTTTTGTCCAATAGAAGAGATGTAATAGACAATTCGAGTGGTTTATAAGAGGGTTTTGTCCAATAGAAGAGCTGTAATGGACAATTCGAGTAGTTTATAAGAGGGTTTTGTCCAATAGAAGGGCTGTAATGGACAATTCGAGTAGTTTATAATAGAATTTTGTCCATTAGAAACGCTCTATGAGGCATCTTAGAAGTTTAAAGGAGAGAAGTGCGACCCAACTTGCGGATAACACAACTCGATTAAATAAAGGGGTTGATACAGAAAATAAGAACCATTTCAACCCATCTTCTTGGCACGCATTAACTTGTTCCTTAGATAAAATATCACAAAGGTCTGCAAAGTTCTTACTGATGGCTTCTTTAATTTTTTCCACAGTTAAATCTACTAGAATAGACCCAAATAATATCCCTCGCTAAATAAAAAATATAAATTAATTTATAACCTATTAAGGATTCTATCTAATCGGCAATTCCACAATAAAAGTTGTTCCTTCATTTTGTTTACTTCTTACATTGATACGGCCGCTGTGCAAGTCGACAATTGTCTTGACGATTGATAAACCCAGACCGGTGCCCTCGATTGTACGTGTACGTGCCTTATCGGCCCGGTAAAAGCGTTCAAATATTCTTTCTAATTCTGTATCATTCATCCCAATTCCTGTATCCTCATAGGTTACGATGACTGTGTCTTCTTTTTTATCAATTGATATCTCAATGCTGCCATTCTGTTTGTTGTATTTAATAGCATTGGATAGGAGGTTATCCCAAACCGTATTGAGCAATGATGGATCACCGATAATCTCGATATCCGGTAATGAGTAACTCAGCATAATCTCCTTGTCACTAACTGCCCATTGATAGTTTTGCACCAATTTCTTCAATTGCTGGCCGAGGTTAAAGGTTTGTTTCTTCATAATATCCTCATTTCTGTCTAATGAGGCCAGAAGCAGCAATTGTTTTGTTAAGGTAGAAAGCCTTTTAATTTCACTGTTAATGATGGATACATATTGGGATCTTTCTTCCTTGCTTATAGAATTAGTTTCTAATAAGTTGGTATATCCTTTTATATTAGACAGTGGTGACTGTATATCATGAGAAATATTCGAAATAAATTCCTTTCTCATGTCATCCATTTGTTCCAACTTTCTCGCCATCCGCAAAAAGCTATGGGAAAGTTCCCCTATCTCATCATGGCGTGTCACATCCAGTTCTACATTAAAATCACCATTTGCCAGTGATTTTGTCGCTTTTGTCAGGTTAGAAATCGGTTTTACTAAATATTTTGTATTAATAACAACCATAATGATGGTTAACGTAATGGCTATTCCAAGAATCCATGCAAATAAAATGTGCATCTCGTTGAAGAGGAATTTGATGTCTGGCCTAATAAAAAGAGCAAAAGTTTCTCCATTATATTTTAATGGCACGCCAATGGTATTATTTAGTTCATTGGCAAAAAAGCCTGTAACAAATTTTCCTCGTGGAAATTGAAGCATACCGTGAAAAATATGGCCGTTTATTACATCTTGTTGTGTTGAAATAGAAAGACTTTTGTTCCTGAAAGGTTCGCCAAAAAAAGTTCTGTTTCCGTTTGTTTCTACTAGGCATATTTGATAGCCAACTTTAGTAATGCTGTCCAAATACTCTGTCAAGCTTATTGTTGGATGACTTTCAGCAAAAGCAGCAATATCTAATGCGACTTTTGTATTTTTATTGTCATTATATGGTTTTAACTTCTGTTGATAATAGGTATTTGAAATGACAAAAGCTAAGAGAAAGCTAATAAACATCATTCCAATAGTTATGACAATAAATTTCGCATAAAGTGTTTTCATTTACGGTGGACCTCCAATAAATATCCAACCCCTCGTACTGTTTTTATTTGAAAATCATCCGTTAAGTTAGAAAAACGTTCCCTTAATCTTTTTATATGAACATCTACCGTTCTCGCATCTCCTTCATAATCCAAGCCCCATATTTGTTCAATCAAGTGTTCTCTGGAAAACACAAGTTTAGGATTAGAAATTAAATAAGATAAAAGCTCGAATTCTTTTAGCGGTAAGAGCAAGGTACGCTTCCCTACCTGAACTTCATAGCTTTTTTTGTTTATCGTGGTATTGCCAATTTGTAGTATGGCTTCATCCGGCTGGTGGTCATATCGCCGCAGCAATGCTTTCATCCGAAAAGTTAATTCTTTTGGCTCAAATGGTTTGACCAGATAATCATCTGTTCCGGCTTGAAATCCTTGCTCCTTATCTTCAATTTCGCTTTTAGCTGTTAAAAGGATTACTGGAATATCATACTGTTTTCGAATCTCTTTCGTAAGGGTATAGCCATCCATAAATGGCATCATCACATCCACTATGGCTAAATCACAGGCAGCCTTCTTGAGTATTTCTAATGCTTCCATCCCGTCTTTTGCCTGAAAAACATTATATCCATGTTCAGATAAGTGAATATCAACAAGCTTTACTATATTTATATCGTCATCCACAATTAAAATATTTGTCATATCATTTTCTTTCTCCTACACTTTTTGCAAAATCTGCCCATCACTCATTTTAATGATATGGTCAGCAAATGAAAGCATTTCTTCGTCATGCGTTACTATTAATGTGGCAATATGGAGTGTCTTTGTTAAATGACTGATTAAGGTCATCACATCTTTTGACCTTTTCGAATCCAAACTTGCAGTTGGTTCATCTGCAAAGAGAACTTTCGGTCTGTGGATAATGGCACGGGCAATTGCAACCCGCTGCCTTTCACCGCCGGACAATGAAGATGGATAGGCATGTTTTCGATGGTCCATTTCAACCAATTTTAGGATTTTGTCAACTTCTTTTTTCTGTTCCCGTTTTTTTAATTTAGATTCAGATACATCCAACATGAGTAACAACTGCTCTTCTACTGTAAGAAAAGGTACCAGGTGGGCAAATTGAAAGACGAAGCCAAATTGATGAGCCCTAATTTTCCGAACTTGTTCCGCATTCATAGAAGTCAAGTTTTTTCCTTCGAAGATTATCTGTCCATCTGATGCCGGCTGGAGTCCTGCAGCTATGGTAAGAAGGGTGCTTTTACCTGAACCTGATGCCCCTACTAAAGAGGTTAACTCCCCTTCTCGAAGAATAAGATTCACACCTTTTAGGATTTCTTCCGTCACTTCTCCATTTTTATAAGATTTCTTAACATTATCTATTTTAAAGATCATATTAAACCTCACCTTGTTGAATAGCTTGTAATGGTTGAACTGATTTAATTTGTAAGCCGGAAAGGGTTGCGCCAATAAATCCTATCATGAGGAAGACGATCGACAATTGAACGGTTGTTTCAGTTGTTAAACTGAAAGGCATTCCTGTAGGTGCTACCCTAGTAAAAATTTGACTAAGGAAAATGGCTATACTAAGTGCAATGACGGTGATAAACACCATTTGCGTCCACATTATTTTAAACAGCGAACTTGTTTTTACACCGATCGCTTTAAGAATACCGTATAAACCAATCTTTTGAACATTCATCATGTAAAAGAAGATGGCAAACAACATGCCGCTAATGACAACTAAAAACCATATAATCATGTTAAGGGACATCTGTTCTGATTTATAACTCGAAATGGTGTTAAGGAATTGATGGTTCGAAAAGGATTCCATACCAGAGAATGTTGGTACTGTACCCCCTTCAGGTATAAAAATCAACTGCATTTCGTCGGTCCCATAAATTTCTTTATAGTCCTCCATACTGATATAAGCTACAGATGCATGGCTGTATTTACTGTGTTTAACAAAACCTTTTACAATAACCTTGCCTTTGAATTGATTATTAGTTAAAGCATCACCAATTTTGATCCCATTATCCTCCATTGACTTGTCGAGTACAATTTCCCCTTTTTCTACATTTATAAACTGCTTAGATTTGGTCGCTGTCACAAACGCGACACTTTGCTGCTTCCCATCACGATCATTCAAAAACCCCATTTGAATGGAAAATGCCGTGGCATCCTTTTGTTTGCTTAAAATTTGATTTTGGATACCGCTGTCTATCCTAGACATGCTGTATTCCTGATTGGCTTCCTTCGTCATATAAAAATGTCCAGCCGGCAAATCTTTTATTAGACCTGCACTCTCTTGTGATAATCCATTTGCCAACCCAGATATCATAAATGTTAATAAGCTAACGAGAAAAATAATGGAACCTAAAATCATAAATTTTGCTTTACTTTTCTTCATTTCTTTCCAGGCAATATTCATCTTCATTCCTCCAATCTTTATTACACCCTTAGTTTAAGATCGGTGTGTGAACGGAAGATGAACAGAAAATTACATTACTAAATTTTGATATTCTAGGTTGCACTATTCGGTAAAAATTTTATAATCAATAATTTGAAAATCTGCCGTTCGCAAGAGACCGTTGATTCTATCGAGTAATTTATTTCTCCCGCCTGAGAAATTGATATCGCAGCAAACAAAGTCAACTCGATAATAACAAAATCCCATTCGTTAGAACGGGATTAAATTTCTATTCTTTAATATAATTTGTGAAACACATTCCACATACCCAGAGTATATGTGGCAACACATGTTATTCCAACGAAATCTTCACAGCATCATCCAAATATTCCGTTGTATTATATCCATAAATCAACAGCCACTTAGGAATCGCATTCTCTCCTGCGTTATCACTTTGTAACTGTATGTTTTGAACTGTAGAGAAATAACGGGGCTGCTCGATTTCTTCATATGCGACATGGATATCATTCATATCGTATTTATTCCCGTTTTTATCAACAAACACTCCGTCAGAACTCATCTCCGTTGAACTGAATTCGCTTCCATTCTCACCTACAATATTGAAGTTAAGCGACTCATATGCTCGATTCTCAGTTTCATAATTGCTTATGACAACAATCGTAGGCTGTCCAACTTCTACCTTGTCGATAGAGATTGTTGTGCCTGCATATTCAAAGCTTTGAGGATATTCTCCAGAAGCATCCAGTTCGATGGTTTTTGGATCTTCAATCGTTAAATGAGCAAATTTGAATTGAACGTTAACCTCTTTTGCTTTTTTTTCAAAAAGCGGATCGAAGCTTGTTTGGTAAGTAAACTGATCCATGTTGTGATCCATAAAAGAGCTGCCATACGTATCAGCTTTCACTTTTTTATTGTTCACTGTTAGATTTTTTAAAGTAAGAAATTCTATCCGCTTCCCAGGCTGATCATTATTAATCATATATTTTAGAATCGTCGCTGTTGGAGCGATGGTTAGTTTATCAAAACGAACCTTGATCCCCTCGATTTCTGTTTCTTCATCCAATGCATATTCTATAGAGGGCTGTTTTGATACAGGAATCTCGAAGTTCCAGTCCCCAAATTCATATTCCATTTCAGTCCCAGCCCTAAAAGCATTCCGATCAGGGGAATTATGAATCAATTTCTGCAGCCTTGTAACCTTCAGTTTAATTGTCCCGTTATCCGTTGACAGTGGCAACAGACCCAGCTTTCCTTGATACACGTTTGCTTTATTATTTACATCCAAGTTAAGGTCAGGAGGATAGTACTTTGTAAATGTTTCACGTCTCATGATTTCATATTCGTTCTTCACAGAAACACCATCATGATAATCCATCACATATTGATTGTCTGCAGCTGTATCTTCTATTTCATAAAAAACAAGCGTCTGAAACTCATCAGCAATCGCGCTCTTGATCCTAATTTTTATCCCGCCGCTTTCCGCTTCCAGGTTCAGCCTTTCACCCAGACCCTGTTGCAGAAAGGCACGCAGCTCTTGATTGTCTTCCGTCCATGTATAGTAGAGATTGGTAAAAGTACCTGTAAAATAACCTATACCTAATAATAATGCAATAACACTCGTAAAAACAATTCCCATTCGTTTACGTTTCTGTTTCTTCTGTTGTCTATGCTTTTCCTTTTCTGCCAGCCTAACTTTGACGTTCTCCATGAAATCAGGCGGCACCTGGAAATCCTCCATCGTTTCAGTAAGATTTATCATGGTTAACATAACATCCTGGAATGTTGCCAAATCCTCCTGACAGTCTTGACAATGATAAATATGTATCTCGAAATCAATCCTTTTCGACCGATCCAGGGCTCTTTCTAAGTAATCGATGTAATCCTTATGAAACTCCTTACAGCCATTAAAGGGTCCGGACCCCAGTTCTTTTCTAAGTGACTGAATTCCGGAAAACAAAAGCGCCTTCATCTTTTCTAGTGAAATGTGGAGAAGATGTGCTGTGTCCTCCTGAGAGATTCCTTTTAAATATGTAAGGAGCAACGCTTCTTTCTCATCCGCTTGCAAGTGATCAAGTGCTTTAAATAAATCCTTATGTTGTTCACTTTCCTCTGAAGCTTGTAAACTTCTATCCTCAGAAAGCTCCCGGCAGTTATCTATGAACTTGGATGTAACCCACGTTTCAAATGATGTTTCACTTTTAAATCGCGGCAATTCCTTTTGGACTTTTATAATAGACCGGAAAAAAAGCTCTTCCATTTGCTGCTGATTACTAAGATAGGACCGACCAAGTGTATAGAACGATTGTTTATGCTGATCGAACCAATCGACGATGGATTCCATTCCTTTTTCGCTTATTGTAGTGATTGACATGGGATCTATTTTTACTGGGATCATAAATGTGTTCCCCCCTTTCTCCTTACCTTGCACGAAGCACCCCATCTGGATCTACCTAGGTTCTCCGTCCTCAAATTTTCAATACTACTATTAATATCTTAATAATAAATGTATCTGTACCATATGATCCATAGTAAGAATAGCCGCCGTGTGGTTGATCCAGTTTATTCGATTCATCAAAGAAAATTTCATAGCTTACTTTAACCCATACTAATTACCTTATATTGTAAACGTAATTAACACACTAAACAATGTAAAAAAGCCCTTTCCGCGGAATGGGCTTTATTTCTAATTACATAATTTTATTTCTCAATCAACTCTAAAAAAGAGCAAATCGTTAAGATCCCTTTATCAAAGTTTTCTAAGTGAAAATGTTCATTTGGTGCATGAAGATTTTCATCTGGCAAACCGAATCCCATTAAGACAACGGGAGCATTTAATGAATGGCTGAAATCCGATACAATCGGAATAGAGCCGCCTTCTCTTTTGTAAACAGGTGATTTCCCGTACACGTTTTGATAAGCCTCGGCAGCCTTTTGAATCATCGGACTGTCAATCGGGGTTAAAAATGGGTTACCCGTATCGCCAAGAGCCACCTTTACCGTACATCCTATTGGTGCATGTTCTTCCAAATGGTTTTTGATCAATTCCTGGATCTTTTCAGGGTTTTGATTGTGGACTAGACGGCATGTGATTTTGGCATGTGCCTCGTTTGGGATGACGGTTTTTGTACCTTCCCCTTGAAATCCGCCCCATAGGCCGTTTATTTCTAATGTTGGCCGGGAACTGATTCTCACTGGGTAAGGATAATTGTTCTCCCCTCCCGATAAATCTGTTAGACCTAACGATTTTTTCAGTTTTTCTTCATCAAAACCCAAAGCTTTAATTTGTTCCTTTTCAAACTCTGTCAGTTCCTCAACATCATCATAAAAATGCTCCACATTTACTTTCCCGTTCGCATCATGAAGGCTTGAAAGCAACTGTACTAATAAGTGGTTAGCGTTCTGAACTCCCCCGCCGAACATGCCCGAATGCAAATCAGAATTGGCCGTGTTAAGGGAAACTTCCAGCGCACATAGGCCTCTTAACGAATAGGTAATGGCAGGCACTCCTTTATCCCACATATCAGAATCGGAAATCACAACCACATCACAGGATAATTTTTCTTTATTTTCGGATAAAAAGTGCGGAAGATTGGGACTTCCGATTTCTTCTTCTCCCTCGATGCAGAATTTTATATTCACCGGTAATTTACCTTCTGATTCCAATAGTGTTTCCACTGCTTTAATATGTAAGAACATCTGTCCTTTATCGTCCGTTGCCCCTCTGGCAAAAATCTTTTCATCCCGGATAGCCGGTTCAAAAGGAGGGGTTTCCCATAAATGAACAGGGTCAATGGGCTGCACGTCATAATGACCGTATACTAACACAGTGGGGGCATTTTCATGATGAATCCAATCAGCATAAATAATCGGGTGCCCTTTTGTCTGGATGATTTCCACATGTTCCATTCCAATGTTATTTAATTTATTGGAAATCCATGAAGCCGCTTTTTGAATGTCCTCTTTATTCTCCGATAAGGAACTAATACTGGGAATCCGGAGTAATTCTTTTAATTCCTCAACATTCTCATGATGATGATTGGATAAAAACTCGGATAATGGGCTCATTTTATCACCTTTTCTATTTTATTTTCTCTTCTATTTTATACAAAAAGTTGGAGAAAACCTACAATTCCAAAGTAAGGAATTCCTGCATACTCACTTCAATCTTGAAATGACCATCCTAATACCTTTCCATAAAACTTCATTGCCCGATCCTTGAAGTATGCCCATCAAGCTGCCTGGTGATGGCTTATTTGATTAAATTAGCAGGTATTTCGCCATTGATCCCGGAAACGAGATTAGTGGCAGCTAACATCGCCATTTTAAAACGCGTTTCATAAGTTGCAGAACCGATATGCGGTAAAGTAACGACATTTTCCATAGAAATTAGTGGATTATCCAAATTAATTGGTTCCTGGACAAAAACATCCAATCCCGCACCATAAATTCCGCCTGTTTGGAGTGCATGAATTAACGCTTCCTCATCCACGGTTTTCCCTCTTGAACAATTGATGAAAATAGCCGATTCTTTCATGAGCTCAAATTCTCTTTTTCCCATTAGCTTTTCAGTCTCTGGGGTGAGCGGTGTCATAAGACAGACAAAATCAGATTTCTTTAATAGTTCTTCCATTGAACAATACATGGCATTATACTTTTCTTCAGCATCCCTATTTCTCGAACGGTTGTGGTAAAGAATCTCCATATCAAACCCAAGGTGCGCCCTTTTGGCAACTACAGAACCTATTCCTCCCATACCAATGATCCCTAAAACTTTATGATGGACATCTATTCCAAACCACGGTTCTTCGAGATTTGTTTTCCACTGCCCAGTCTTCACAAATTGGTCTAATTCCGGCATCCTTCTAGCCGTGGATAGGATCAACCCGATAATAGTATCTGCGACAGAGTCATTTAACACTTCAGGAGTATTAGTTGCCATTATTCCGCGTGCTGATAATGCTGATAGTTGTAAATTATCATAGCCGACTGAAATATTACTTACAATTTTTAGATGGGGAGCATTTTCTAATAATTCCTCATCGACTTTTAACCCGGAACCTATAATACCATTCGCATTTTTTAATTCATGAAGAAATGCCGGATACGTATTTGAATCTAGTTTCTCAAAATACACAATTTCACACGTTTTTTGGATAAAATCTAATACTCTTTGATCTACTTTTTTATATACAATCACTTTAGGTTTCATGAGCATCCTCACTAAGCTTTTTTTATTTTTGGCTGTGTTAAAAGAGAATGTTGATTTCCGTTCCAGGCGCTTCGCGTTCCGCGGGGCGGGCGGTGAGCCTCCTCGGCGCTAAAGCGCCTGCGGGGTCTCACCTGTCCCGCTGCTCCCGCAGGAGTCTCGCGCCTTCCACTCCAATCAACATTGTCATCAAAATCAACAATATTCTTTAACACAGCCTTATTCTTTAGAAAATCTCCGTTAAATTTCAACTAATATTACCGATTCTAAAGAATATGATTTTTTGTTACTTTATGTCGAACGTAATCAAGATGTAAAAACATTTGATGAAATGCCTCAAAAGGATCTCTTTTTTCCAATGCCTTGTAAATTGCCGTATGATGCTGAACAGTTCGTTCTGGTTCACGAACTTTTATCTCATCGTTAATTTTGACAAGTGTTACGATTAACGAATCAACCATACCTTCCACAATTGGATTATTGGCGCTTAACGCAATGATGCGGTGAAATTCTATGTCCGCTTCTCCGTAGTCATTGTCTTTACTGTTTGCAATCACATCAATCGTTTGTTTTAGTCTTTTGAGCTCTTCATCGCTAATTTTCTCAGCGGCTATCGTAATTAATCCTAGTTCCAATGCCATTCGCGCTTCAACCAATGCCTGTAGGTTATCGTGTGCTAGGGATAACATAATCGAAAAAGGATGACTGCTAATTTTATTGTTAAAAAAAGTGCCTTCCCGTGTTTTGCGGGTAATTACACCCAATGATTCAAGTGAGCTGAGCGCTTCACGTAATACAGGACGGCTGACATTTAGTTCTTCCATAAATTCCATTTCCGTAGGGAGCTTATCTCCCGGTTTCAGCTGACCACTATTTAACAGTTGGATAATACTTTCAACTACCTGCTTGGATAAAGTATTGCGGTTTACTGACTCAACTTTTATTTTTTTTGGAGTTTCATCCATCTTTAGGCTCCTTGTTTTTCCATTTTTGTAAGCCTATTATAATATATTGAACCTCCCTTATCACCTTAAGAAATAAAAACGCTGCGAAAAATTAGCAGCGTTATAGAATATTTTTTTGCTACAGTAGCAACCCCGTAAGGAGTTTTGTTACGATAAATCAAATAAAATTAGGACGATAGATTAAAAGAGCAACCGTTTACATTATTTATTGTATTATTGTCTTACAAATAAATCATCATTCAAACTTCTAATAAATGTTTTATTTTTCAGGCAAATAAACAAAGGATTCAAGTAATAGGATGGAATGGACATCCATATGACTGAAGGTATTTCTCATGAAGATAAATATGTAAAAAAGCTTACTCCTAGAGTAAGCTTAACTTCCGATATAAACACTATCACATGTTCCAGCTTTTGGTTCATAATAACAATGGTTTTTAAATTGACCAGAATGAGGTTGACCGTACCATGTTGGAGGGCATGGAGCATATGGATTAAAATACCAAAGGGCATATTTCCCTGGGTGTTCTCTCCAATAATCCAAATTCTTTTTTGCTAATCTTTTTTCAGAAGTTCTCGCTTTTTGATAAAATACATTCCCTTTTTGAACAGCTTCAAAGGAATAATTTCCTCCTTGTACTTGATAAATTACTTGGGGAATTGTTCTTAAATTTTTAAAGTCTGAACAATCTCCTTTAAGACGATTGACAATGACATTTCCAACATATAACATTCCCTGTTTTCCTTCACCTTCGGCTTCTGCTCTCATCATCCTTGCCATTAAGTCCACGTCCGAACTTCGATAATTTACTCTTGGCATATTTTTCACCTCCAAAATATAGTATGAAAAAAAGCCTACATTGATGTCATTGTTAATAAAATTTAATCTGTGGTGCCTAGTCACGTCCCAATTTAGATTCAGATACCTCCAACATTAACATGAGCTGCTCTTCTACTGTGAGAAACGGAACGAGATCGACAAATTGAAATAATAAAAAAAACGCTGCAGAGCGACTGCAACGTTTCGTTTCTATGCATTTTAAGTTAACGGCTAACCTCAGCATTCGCTAATTTTTCATAGTATTTTAAGAGACTGCTATGATCATCAAACTCATTGCCGTCAGTTTTTAACGCATACATCATTTCAAGAACCGCCGCTGTTAAAGGTGTTGGAGCCCCGAATTCATGGCTTGTCTCTAATGCATTCGTTAAATCCTTAATATGCAAATTAATGCGGAATCCAGGATTAAAGTTTCGATCCAGCATCATCGGTGCTTTTGCGTCTAAAACGGTGCTTCCTGCTAAGCCACCGCGGATTGCCTGGTAAACAGCTTCAGGATTCACACCCGCTTTTTGCGCTAATACGAATGCTTCAGAAACAGCTGCGATATTTAAGGCAACAATCACTTGATTGGCAAGCTTTGTTACGTTACCTGCGCCGATTTCTCCGACTAGGACAACCGATCCTGCCATAGCAGATAGTACTTCTTTCACTTCATCAAAAACTTCTTTCTTGCCGCCAACCATCACGGAGATGGTTCCATCAATTGCTTTTGGCTCCCCGCCGCTGACAGGTGCGTCCAGCATTTCTACTCCTTTTTCCACCAATGC
Organism: Neobacillus sp. NPDC093127; assembly: GCF_044754175.1. Classification (NCBI taxonomy): domain Bacteria; kingdom Bacillati; phylum Bacillota; class Bacilli; order Caryophanales; family Bacillaceae; genus Neobacillus; species Neobacillus sp. NPDC093127. Next base: position 32,874 of record NZ_JBIVOP010000011.1, on the reverse strand, counting down.
TTTATATACTTCCTGGGAAGCTGCCGGTGCAATGGAACTCATATCCACATAAATTAATCCTTCATGCGCGCCTTCAATCAGTCCATTTTCTCCTAAAGCTACTTCTTTCACGTTAGGAGAGTTTGGAAGCATCGTAATGACAATATCTGATCTTTCCGCAATGGCCTTAGGAGTAGATTCTACTTCTGCACCCAATGCTTGGAGTTCTTTAGCTGCATCCTGATTAAAGTCGCTGACAATCAATTGATATCCGGCTTTGATCAGGTTTTTGCTCATAGGCTTACCCATAATTCCAAGACCGATAAATCCGATTTTCTTCATATTATTTCTACTCCTTTATATTTCTATTTTTCTAGTAATCCAGCTTCTGCCATTGAGCTTCTTAATGTCTCTAATAATTCCCCTTTACTGCTCTGGACAGGTTTGACACAATCGCCAACCTCTAATCCGAGTAAATTCGCCATATCCTTTGTGGCGACAGGGAAGGTCGTTTTATCTTGGGCAAGACGAACGGGATTTAACGCGAATTGTGCTTCTAATGCTCCCGCAAAATCCCCAGCCATATATTTGTTGTAAATCGACGTAACCAGCGGGCCAAACATATTGGCGGTTGAACAAACGCTGCCAACTGTCCCTATGCACAATCCCGGAAATACAAGTGTATCTTTACCGGCCATGACTTTAAAATTCAAATCCCTTGTGCAGCGGACCAATTCGCTAAGCATCGTAAAATCTCCGCTTGAGTCTTTTATGCCGACAATATTGTCAACATCCCTGGCTAATTTATCAACCAATTGAACAGAAATGTTGTAGCCAACTCGGCCTGGGTTATTGTAAAGCAGTACTGCAGTGTTTGGAACGACATCTGCCACGGCTTTAAAATGATCATATAATTCGTCAAAGTCTGGCTTTAGAAACATAGGCTGGAGAATCGAAATCCCGTCAGCCCCCATTTCCTCCGCCATTTTAGCAAGACGAACGGCCTGTTTTGTTCGAATCGCCCCAATCCCGAAATAAACAGGAACCCGGCCTTTTGCCTGGTCGATGATTGCTTCAAAAGCAGTAAGCATTTCTTGCTCTTCAAACGCATAAAATTCACCGTTACTTCCGAAAGCTAATATCCCGTGGACTCCATCTTCAATCACATGGTCAACCATAAAACGCAGCTTTGCTTCATCGATATTTTCATCTTTGTCTATTGGAGTGATAATGGGAACAATAATTCCTTTAATATCGTCTATATTCATCATAATTGGATCTCTCCCATGAATGTTACTAGTCATCTATATTTTAATTGTATATTTGTCTTACAAATAAATCATTAGGCAAATACACAAAAAATTACACGTTTTTTTATCATATAACCGTCATTCTTTTTTCATATTCACAATTTGAAAAACACTTCACAAACATAGCTGAATGACGAGCAATGAATAGGTTAGTTAAATCTTTAATACCCTGCAAACATTTTCTGTAGTGAACGCTAAATTCTCATGACCGGATTCAAGAGCTTCCTCAAGTGAGGTAACCCCTTTTAAGATGCCTATTATGGCGTTAAACCCGTGGTGATATAAAACATCAACACCATGGCCAATCCTGCCGGCAAAAGCGATCACAGGAACCGAATGTTTCTTTGCAATGGCAGCCACTCCGTACGGTGTTTTACCAAACAAGGTCTGACCATCAATACTTCCTTCCCCTGTAAAACAGAAGTCCGCTCCGATGATTTTCTCTTCAAGTTCCGTATACTCGATGACAAGTTCAATTCCCTTTTTTAGCCGGGCATTTAAGAACGCCATTAATCCCGCGCCGAGTCCGCCGGCTGCTCCTGCACCTGCAATATGGGCAATATCGAGCTGCAGCTCTGTCTTAACCACTTCTGCAAAATGAGTTAAATTCCGGTCAAGGAGGCTCACCATTTCCGGGTCTGCCCCTTTTTGCGGGCCAAAAATAGCGGAACAGCCATTGTCACCAATTAAGGGATTGTTGACATCGCAAGCCACATCGATTTTTACCTTTTTAAGCCTCGTGTCTAATCCGCTTATGTCAATGGAATGCAGCTGCTCCAAAGCGCCGCCGCCAAACGGCAGTTCATCACCATTTTGATTCTTAAAAGAAACCCCAAGTGCCTGAAGCATTCCCATCCCGCCATCATTGGTAGCACTTCCGCCAATTCCAATTAAAAATCGATTCACACCTTGATCGAGAGCATGCCTTATTAATTGACCCGTTCCATAAGTAGTCGTTACTAGTGGATTGCGGTCTTCTTGTTTAATGAGACCTATTCCACTGGCACTTGCCATTTCAATCACAGCGGTTTTCCCCTCATCCAAAAGTCCGTATTCAGCTATAACTTCTTTTCCTATTGGTCCGATTACCTCTGTCTTGATGATTTCTCCGTTCGAGAAACTCACGAGCGATTCCACCGTTCCTTCCCCGCCGTCTGCCATAGGAACAATTAGACATTCTGCATCAGGAAAGACTTTTTTGATTCCTTTTTCCATTGCAAGGGCAGCATTCTTCGCCGTCATACTTTCTTTAAATGAATCTGGCGCTAGTACAAATTTCATCATAATCTGTCCTTTTCCTCGTTTTCTAGTTTAAACAATGGAGGGTGACGTTTTTGTCACCCCATTTTTCTATCGTACAAGACACGGACGCTTATTATCGAATTTCCATCCTGGGATTAAAAACTGCATTCCGGCGGCATCATCACGGGAACCTAATCCCATGTTGTTATATAGCTCGTTCGCTTTTACAATTTGATCCATATCCACTTCAATCCCCAATCCTGGCTTATTAGGAATGGTGAGATAACCATCCTCAATCTTATATGGATCTTTGGTTAAATGCTCGATGCCTTCCTGCCAAATCCAGTGTGTATCAATAGCCGTAATATTACCAGGAGCGGCCGCTGCTACATGTGTGAACATGGCAAGTGAAATATCAAAGTGGTTATTAGAGTGTGAACCCCATGTTAAACCAAATTCATTACACAATTGGGCTACACGTACAGATCCCTGCATCGTCCAGAAGTGCGGGTCTGCAAGCGGGATGCTCACAGACTGCATTGCGATGGCATGAGACATTTGTCTCCAGTCTGTTGCAATCATATTGGTTGCAGTCGGAAGCCCGGTCTGTTTTCTAAACTCCGCCATGATTTCACGGCCTGAATACCCGTTTTCTGCGCCGCATGGGTCTTCCGCATAGGTCAAGATTCCATGCATATCTTTACATAACTCCACCGCTTCATTTAAGGACCAAGCTCCGTTTGGATCCAACGTGATTCTAGCATCCGGGAATCTTTCTTTTAGAGCCTTAATCGCTTTAATTTCTTCCTTGCCTTCTAAAACGCCGCCTTTTAATTTAAAGTCTGTAAATCCATAAAGCTTGTGCGATGCTTCGGCAAGCTTGACCACTGCTTCAGGTGTTAAAGCTTCTTCGTGACGGATCCGATACCATTCTTCTTCAGCATCCGGATTGCTGTAATACGGTATATCTGTCTTATTTCGATCACCAATGTAGAACAAATAACCCAATGTTTTTACTTTTTCACGCTGCTGCCCTTCCCCTAAAAGCGCTGCAACCGGTACATTTAAATATTTTCCCAGTAAATCTAGTAATGCCGCTTCAATCGCTGTTACAGCATGGATGGTGATTCGGAGATCAAAGGTCTGCAGACCGCGTCCTGCTACATCACGAGAAGCAAATGTTTCTCTTACTTTATTCAAGATACTATGATAATGGCCGATGGATGAACCAACCACCAATTCTTTTGCATCTACAAGCGTTTTACGAATTCCCTCACCGCCGGGAACTTCCCCGACACCAATATTTCCGCATGAATCCTTTAGGACAACAATATTCCTTGTAAAATAAGCACCATGGGCACCACTTAGATTAAGAAGCATGCTGTCACGACCAGCGACAGGGTATACATTCATTTCGGTTACGACGGGAGTAGTTTTTACTGTGTCTTGCACTGTTGACATGATATTATCTCCAATCTTAATCTTATTTTACTTTCAAGTCTTCCTATTTATATAAAGAGTAATTGAATCTCTTATATCCAAAAATCATCGGGCAGTAATCCTATAACCGTTACTGCCCACTACATATCTTTTTAGAAAAATAGATTTAGTATTAATACACCTGCTAAGCCTATCAAACCGAGAGCCGTGGTGTAGGTTGTTCTGATCTTTATTGCTTCGCCTACAGATAAATTTAAGTATTCTTTAAACATCCAGAAGCCCGGATCTGTCACGTGTGAGAACGAGATACTTCCGCAAGTGACGGCTAAGGTCATTAATTCCATGCTGACACCAGATGCCTGAGCGATTGGCAGAACCACACCGGCTGCTGTCATAACAGCCACGGTTGCTGATCCAAGAGCAATACGTAAAAGAGCTGCGATTAACCATGCAAGGATAATCGGAGAAATATTCAAACCGCCTGTGATATCTTTAATGTAGTCGGCAATACCACCATCAACCAATACTTGTTTAAAGGCACCGCCTGCTCCAATTACCAAGATGATCATGGCCATTGGTTTAACAGCATTAGAACATGATTGCATTACATCTTTGAGAGGACGGCCAGCTCTTGGTCCAAGAAGCCACATTGCAAGTAATAGGGCAATCAATAGGGCCATATTGGAAGAACCAACGAAATCCATTATGTGTCTAAAACTATTTTCCTTCGGCAAAAATAATGTACAAACTGCATCAATTGCCATTAATAATACTGGTACAAGTGCAACAAAAACACTTACGCCAAAGCTTGGCATTTCTTCTTCTTTGAATGTTTTGTTTGTAACAAGTCCTTCCGGTATTGACGGATTAATTTTTTTGAAGAAAGGCACCCGAGTCCATGTTAATCCAATAAAAGATGCCGCAGGGATGGCAATAATCAAACCGTAAAGAAGCGTTAATGACATGTTAGCGTTAAAAACTCCAGCAACTGCAGCCGGTCCCGGATGCGGTGGAAGGAAACTATGGGCTGTTGATAATGCGATTGACATCGGTAAAGCTACATAAAGTAGATTTAATTTTGTTTGGCGAACAATCACAAACACAAGAGGTATGATTAATACGAATGCTACTTCATAGAACATCGTAACGCCAAGGATTAAAGATGCGATTAAGATAGCAACTTGAACACGTTTTATTCCCATTTTGTCCATTAGTCTAGTAGCAATCCTCTGAGCGGCACCAGCATCTGCCATCAACGTACCGATCATGGCTCCAAGTCCGACAATAATCGCCGTTCCTCCTAGCTGGCCTCCGAGACCATTAGAGATTGAACCCCAAATTTTGTCGAGCGGCATGCCTACTAAAAAACCAACAAATAAAGAAGTTAATAACAATGAGATAAATCCATTCATTTTTAACGGAATCATCAAAATTAGCAATACGACAACTGCTAAAGCAACATACAATAAGGGCATGTTTATCTTCCTTTCCAGTAAGATATTAAACTGTTTGGTGCCTTTAGGGCATTTGAACAAAACATCAGACTTGCAATGGGACTTCTCTACAATATTCTAAACCAATAAAACTTTTAAAATTCTGTTAGTAAACGTTTACATTTTTATTGTATAATTGTCTTACAAATAAATCATTAGTCAAATGGATAAAAAATATATTTATTTTTTTGTGCAAATACAGTGTAATATTTTTATTTTATCAGGGAGGAAATATGAAAATAAACAAAGTTATAGCTCAAGAGATTGCTGATAAGGTGATGAGCGTTATTCCCTATAAAGTTAATATCATGGATGAAAATGGTTTAATTATTGGAAGCGGAGATAAAAAACGGGTGGACACCATTCATGAAGGAGCCGTTTCTGCCATTGAACAAGGAACTATGGTAACGATCTATAAACCGGAAGGATCTTCAAAACCGGGCGTAAACATCCCCATTCATTTTCAAAATATGACGATTGGGGTCATTGGCATAAGCGGTGATCCGCAGATTGTCGCACCTTTCGCCGAACTAGTCCGTGTAACAGCAGAGCTATTAATCGGCCAGGAATTTTTATTTAAAGAAAGAAGAATAAAGGAACAAAGGATGGAGGAATTTCTGTATCATTGGGTTTTTCGGGACAATGAGTATGATACAGCTTTTTTCAATAGTGCGGAGGCAATTGGGGTTAATCTGAAATTGGTTAGAAAAGCCGTCATCATAAAAGGGAAATTACGTAAACAGCCATCATTATTCACTCAGGAATTTACCTTCAAACTTAATCAGGAAAGCCAGCTATTTATCGTTCCGGATACCAGTGATATTGCCAATCGGTTAGAGCCCCTTATTTCTCAAGACTCAAAAGTAGGAATCGGGGATCGTCATGAAATCCTGGCTAAGTCAGTTCAGGAAGCAAAAAGGGCGATTGAAATATCGGAAAATTTGAAATTTGGACAGATGATTTGTGAGTATCCACAATTAAAATTTATTGATTATTTAACAAATAAAAGTGTGTCTTTTGATGAAATCATTCCTTTTTTCGCGCAGCTCGAAGAAAATCAAAAAGGGCAGGAGTTATTGGAAACCCTTCTTTGCTTTATCGAAAACAGCGGTGATATGAACGCTATATCGTATAAGCTTCATATCCACCGGAACAGCTTAGCCTACCGGCTTCAAAGAATTGAAATCCTTACAAACAAGAACCCCAAGAATTTTATTGATTTATTTCAGCTTTTTACTGGATATGTGCTATATAAAATGAAGCATTCCTCATCATGAAATACAGCCTTCACGTTCGAACGTGAAGACTGTATTTCCCCCCTAATGAATAACCGAAATAATTGAGATCCCAATAAGGGCTATAATGGACAAATGGACACCATTTAATCTTAAGCCTGTTTGAACTCCGGATATTCCGGTCTCCTGCCTGAAAAAGCGATTTGTGATTTCAAAGACATTCCCCCTCTTCTGTCAGGTGATAGGAGCTGGGTTAAATAAAGTAAAATCATTATGAAGACCGTACTTTTCAGCCAAGCATTGTTTACGTCCGCTTGCCACATCAATCATTTCATTAAAAAGCAGTGTGCCAATGTCCTCTATGGTTGCGGCACCTGTTACAATCGGTCCGGCATTAATATCGATCAAATCTTGCCACATATCCTTCATATCATTTCGTGAGCACACCTTAATAACCGGCGCCAATGAGAGTCCATACGGAGTACCGCGTCCGGTCATAAATACTTCAAGCGTCATTCCGCTTGATAACTGACAAGAACCGCACACAAAGTCACTTGCCGGCGTCGCGGCGAAAATCATTCCTCTTTTAGTAGGTCTTTCTCCCGGGGAAAGTACCTCAACAATGGGTGACCTGCCTGACTTGGCAATCGATCCCATTGCTTTTTCAACAATATTGGAAAGTCCGCCTTTTTTATTTCCTGGAGTCGGATTGGCCGATCGGTCCACTTGACCGTTCTCCAAGTATTGATCATACCATTTCATCTCGGCTATTAATTTTTTGCCAACCTTGTCATTTATACAACGTTCGCCAATGATATGGACACCATCGCGGACCTCTGTCACTTCAGAAAACATGACGGTTGCACCCGCTTGAATCAACATATCGGCAGCGTAGCCGGCAGCTGGATTAGCCGTCACACCGGAAAAGGCGTCACTTCCGCCGCATTGCATCCCAACAAGTAACTTGGAGAGAGGAAGTTCGACACGAGTTCTTACATTTAGTTTTTTCAGCTTAGTTTCTGCCTTTGCCAAAATCTCGGCCATAATGGCATCATGGCCCTTTACATTTTGAAATACCACCACATTTTCATGCGTAATATCTTCCTCATCCAATAGCATCTCTAATGTCAGTTTTTCGCATCCCAAAGAGATGACCATCGTTTCCCCGCCGAAGTTCGGATGTTTCACAATATTGTGCAGCATTCGAACAGGAATTTTTGCTTCCGGAGCATTAATAGCCACGCCGCATCCATAGGCATGATTGATGGCTACCACATCATCTACATTTGGATATTTCGGCAAGAGCTCCTCTTTAATCTTCTTTACTGCGTTATTTAAAATGCCCGTCACACATTGAACGGTTGTCACAATCCCCAATATATTTCTGGTCCCTGCATATCCACCATCCGAGTTTGGAAATCCCATGAACGTTTTCTTTGGCGGTTCAGGTAAATCTGTCACCAAATTCACGGCAAATTTCATTTCATCCAAAGATGGGGGATTGGGAAGTGTGATCATATGCTCGTTAATCCAGTCACCTTTATTGATATTCTGCTGCGCATATCCGATTTGAACCCCATAACGGACGATCGCCTCTCCCTCAGGAATATCATTTAAGGCAATTTTATGCCCCTGCGGAATATCTTGATTAGCGGTAATATCCTCCATCACCATGGTGCCTGCTGAAACGGCATTTACCGTTATGGCAACGTTATCATTTTCATTGATCTTTATAGATTGAGTAAGTCCCATGCCTCTCCCGCCTTTACACTTGTTCTTTCTTATTAAAAATCGTAATCTGAAATCAGCAAAAAGTAAAAGTTATAAATTTTAGATTTCTCTTAATAAAATTAAGAGCTAAGAGGTGCATTTTTAGACATGGACTTAAAACAAATCGAATATATCCTTAAAATTGCGGAAGAAAATAATATCACGAGAGCGGCCGAAAAGCTTTTTATCACACAGTCCGCTTTAAACCAGCAGCTTTTAAAACTGGAGAAAGAACTGGGAACCCCACTTTTCGTTCGTTCCAAAAGTAATTGGCACTTAACCCGTGCAGGAGAGATTTATGTAGAAAACGCAAAAAAGATCGACCGTATTAAAAAAGATACGTACAACCAAATAAATGATTTAGTGGAGAGGAAAAAGGGGAAATTAGTCATTGGATTACCGCCGGAACGCGGGCCAGAAATGTTTGCCTCCATCTATCCCCTTTTCTATAAAAAATATCCGAATGTAAAAATAGAGCCGGTTGAAATGGGGGTAAAACAGCAGCAACAAGAAATCAAACTTGGAAATCTTGACATTGGCTTTTTAACATTACAAAGCTTCCAGAAAACAAATGACGAGTATATCCATATCTGTTCCGAGGAAATCATTTTAGCCGTTCCGGGAGCACATCCCCTTGGGCACCTTGGAGGAAAATGGGGTAAAAAGCTTCCTGAAATCAGCTTGGAATCCGTTAAACATGATTCTTTTGCGATTATGCAAAAAGGCTCCACACTAAGAGAAATTTACGAAAATCTTGTTGCTGAAGAGGATTTCAGCCCTACGATTCTTTTAGAAACCAGAAGCTGCCATAACTTATTCCATATGGTCGACGAAGGGATTTGCTGCTCGGTTTTTCCCATTACATACGCCATGGAGAGCCCCGGCGTTTCGTATTTCTTGATTAAACAAAAACCAGTCTGGGAGGTTTACGCCAGTTACAAAAAAGGCAGTTACTTAAGCAGCATAGCCAAAGACTTTATTCAGCTTGCCGCTGATTATTGGTCAGCAAAATTAGGAATTATTCATGAATCCTTGTATTAATTGCTCTGTTTGAAACAGAATAACTAACAATTAATATAAAAAAGAGCAATAAAAGCCCTGAATAAGGGCTTTTTCATATAGTTGTGTCCAGTAGTGGCAATACATGGGATGTTGACGAGTTTTTAAACTCAATTAATCTTATCTTAACTTCTCATTTTATTTCAGCGAAATCTTCACAACCTCATCCAAATATATCGTCGAATTATATCCATAAATCTCCAGCCTTTTAGGAACCACTTTCTCTCCAGCGTTGTCACTATGTAGCCCGTAGCTATAAACTGTATCGAAATATCGAGGCTGCTCGATCTTTTCATATACGATAGGGATATCAATCGTATCGTATTTAGTCCCGTTTTTATCAAAGAGCACTCCTTCAGAATTAATCTCCATTGAAATAGGTTCATTTTCATCCTCACCCACAATATTGAAGTGAAGCGACTGATATGCTCGATTCTCAACTTCACGATTGCTTATGACAACAATGGTAGGCTGTCCAACTTCCACCTTGTCGATGGAGATTGTACTGCCCGCATATTCAAAGGTTTGAGGATATCCTCTAGAAGCATCCAGTTCAATCGTTTTAGGGTCTTCAAACGTTAAATGAACAGATGCGAATTGAACGTGGACCTCTTTTGGTTTTTCACCAAAAAGTGGTTCAAAGTGTGTTTGAAAGGTATTCCAATTCATGTCTAGCAGTGAACCCAAAAAAGAGCTGCCATAGATATCAGCTTTCACTTTTTTATTGTTCACTTCTAGATTGTCAAAATTAAGACCATCTATCCGCTTTTCTAGCCGTTCATTATTAATAGCAAATTGCAGAATTGTCGCTGTTGGAGCAATGGTTAGTTTATTAAATCGAACCGGGATCCCTTCGACTTTTGTTTCTTCATCTAGTTCATATTCGATAGAAGGCTTTTTTGTAACAGGGATCTCGAAGTTCCACTCTCCTGTTTCAAATTCCATGTTCTCGTAAGTACTAAAACTATTCTGGTCAGAGGAATCACGAATCAATTTCTGAAGCTTTGTGATCTTCAGTTTGATTGTCCCGTTATCCGTTGTCAGTGGCAGCAGACTCATCTTTCCGTAAAACACGTTCTTTTCTTTATTATTTTCAGCCGATTTAAGGTCAGGAGGATAGTACCTTGGATATGTTTCACTACTCATAATTTCATATTCGTTCTCCACAGAAACACCCTCATGATAATCGATCACATATTGATTATCTTTAGCGGTATCTTCTATTTCATAAAAAACAAGCGTCTGAACATCGTCAGCAATCGCGCTCTTGATCTTAATTTTCAACCCATCGCTTTCCGCTTCCAGGGTCAGCCTTTCACCAAGACCCTGTTGCAGAAAGGCACGCAATTGCTGGTCCTCTTCTGTCCATGTATAGTAGAGGTTGGTAAAAGACCCTGTAAATACACCTATACTGATTAATAATGAGAAAACACTTGCAAAAACGAGCGTAATTCGTTTACGTTTCTTGTTCTTCTGTTGCCTTTGCTTTTCCTTTTCTGCCAGCCTAGCTTTGACGTTCCCCATGAAATCAGATGGCACATGGAAATCCTCCATCCTTTCAGTAAGATTTAACATGGTTAACATGACATCCTGGAATGTTGCCAAATCCCCCTGACAGTCTGGACAATGATAAATATGTTTCTCTAAATCAATCCTTTTCGACCGATCCAGGGTTCTTTCTAAGTAATCGATGTAATCCTTATGATACTCTTTACAGCCATTAAAGGGTGATCCGTACCCTAGTTCTTTTCTAAGTGACTGAATTCCGGAAAACAAAAGCTCTTTCATCTTTTCCACTGAAACTTGCAGAAGATATGCCGCTTCCTCCTTAGATATTCCTTTTATATATGTAAGGACTACCGCTTCTTTCTCGTACTTTTTCAATTGATCAAGTGCTTTAAATAATTCCTTATGTTGTTCACTTTCCTCAGAAACTTGTAAACTTCTATCCTCAGAAAGCTCACGGCAGTTCTGTATGAAAATGGATGTTACCCACGTTTCGAATGATGTTTCACTTTTAAATCGCGGCAATTCCTTTTGGACTTTTATAATGGAGCGAAAAAAAAGCTCTTCCATTTGCTGTTGATTTCTAAGATAGGACCAACCAAGTATATAGAATGATTGTTTACGCTGATTGAACCAATCTACGATAGATTCCACGCCTTTTTCACTTATCGTAGTGATTGACATGGGATCTATTTTTGCTGGGATCATAAATGTGTTTCCCCCTTTATTACATCTCTTTGTACCTAATGGTATTTACATCTTGAATTCTCTATCATTCTATTCATTGTTTCGAAAATGGACGTGGAATAGGGTTGAATCAAATTTATATAGGACTGTGTACCTGTCTCGATTGTCGAACTTAATTCCCGGCTCCATAATAGGAATAGCCGCTATTAGGTTGATCTTGTTTATTGATTCATCAAAATATATTTCATAGCTCACATTTATCCAACACCATAGTATTATTACCTTATATTGTAAAGGTAATTAATACACTAAACAATGTATATTAAACTAAAAATAAGTTAAAGAGACGGCTAGTCGTTATTATCTCCGGTACTTTGGCTAGAGCTGGCAACTACTAAGGAAATTTAGGGGCAGTCCCCCGTTGCGTTAAATTGGCGGGGACTTACTGTTTTATCCAGGAAACTAATACACTGAAAAAAACAACCTAGAAATAGAGTTTGCAAAAGGATATTAAAAATAAAAAAACACCTGCAATTCTGCAGATGGCGGTAATTACTTTTTATAGATTCTTAGTTTTTCTTAAATATATTGTGAGGCAGCGGAGAAATGGCTTAGATGCAACCCTAGCCGTTATATCGTACAAATTTGTTTCGTATTAAATATACGAACAAAAACATGAACAAAGGCACAATGTAGCTGATCATTTCTAGAAACATGGATTGTGGTTCGTACCTAGATATTATGATTCCCCCATCTGAGCTACCGAGGGTTCCGTTAAAGATACCGTAGCAGACGTTCAGCCCCCAATGGATGCCGGTGTCCCCCCAAAGCGAACCGGTTTTATAAACCGCATATGTTAACGATAGTCCGAGGATAAGAGAAAACAGCGTGTTAGTTAAACTAAACCCTTCATTCCAAGAGTCGTCTAGGGCATAAAGTATAAGGGAAATGATAAAAACCCATTTCAAAGGAATTCTCTCTTTAAAATGCCCAAATACATACCCTCGGATGATGATGTCATTTAAAAAAGATCCGACCAAAAATGTGAGCATCACCATCAAAAGTGACATGATCATCTCTGGGAAAGGCTTCCCACCCGTTATTTCAAATCCGCCAAAAAGATAAACGAGTATGTACTTCATCAGCCAAAATGAAAAACCGATAATAAACCCAATTACCGTATTTCTCCACCATTTTGGATGAAAGCTGATTCCGATACCTTTATACTCTTTTACCTTAGTTAGCATTAAAATTCCCTTCAATAATGGAAAAAACAAAAGGACTAATAAAACCTGTAGTAAAAATTGACTTGACTTCGCAATTCCCATGTTCAAATACAAATCCAGCACAATGAAACCTGCTATTACTTTACCGTAATAACTCATATGTTCCCCCTGATTCTTTTATCTTAATTATAAGAAATTAACTACGCGATGCCTAGTTGTTTTCTTCAAATCGAAAGGAAGGTTTTTACTTAAAGGAAACAGGTGCTTAGTGATGCGAAAAACTGAATAAAATAAGTACACATGAGTTGATGTGATTCATTTTTTCTCTAACTTTTTAAGAGTTACATCATTTCACGGTCCCCATCCATCAAGATTCTTTTCCAAAGTTATCAAGCAATGCACGCACTTCATCTGTTGATTTCGTGTTCATCAATTGATTTCTTAATTCAGCAGCTCCAGGAAATCCTTTTACATAAATTTTGAAAAAGCGATGAAGCCCTGTGATTGAACGTGGCAGTACTTCCGCATATTGATCTTGAAGATCAAGCTGCAGTCTTAAAAGATCAAGGTGTTCTTTACTGCTATGCTCTTTTGGCTCTTTTTCAAAAGCAAAAGGGTTTTTAAAAATACCTCGCCCGATCATAACCCCATCAATACCATATTTTTCAGCAAGCTGCAGCCCGATTTGACGGTCAGGGATGTCTCCATTGATGGTTAGCAGCGTATTTGGTGCGATACGGTCACGTAATTTTTTTATTTCCGGAATTAGCTCCCAATGCGCATCTACTTGGCTCATTTCCTTTCTTGTACGTAAATGAATAGAAAGGTTCGCAATATCCTGTTTTAAAATATGCGTTAGCCACTCCTCCCACTCCTGAACCTCCTCATAGCCAAGTCGTGTTTTCACGCTGACAGGCAGTCCGCCCGCTTTTGCTGCTTGAATAAGTTCTGCCGCAACGTCTGGACGCAGAATAAGACCGCTGCCCTTCCCTCTCGATGCCACATTCGGTACAGGGCAGCCCATATTAATATCGATACCTTTAAATCCTAACTCCGCCATACCAATACTCATTTGACGGAAATATTCGGGATTATCCCCCCAAATATGTGCCACCATTGGCTGTTCATCTTCTGTAAAAGTCAAACGGCCACGCACACTTTTCATGCCCTCTGGATGACAATAGCTATCCGAGTTTGTAAACTCTGTGAAAAATACATCCGGTCGGCCGGCTGCACTTACTACGTGACGAAAAACAACATCTGTCACATCTTCCATTGGTGCAAGTACAAAAAATGGTCGTGGTAATTCACGCCAAAAATTATCTATCATTTCAAACTCAAATCCTCTCACTATGGATACAACTTCAAACTCTCGGTCAAAAAATTTTAAGCCAAATGTTCCACTTCTTTTACACTTATATCATGCTTAATAACTTATTATCAAACACAAGGACATTTATAATTCGTGAAAAACTATTGTGAAAATCGACCATGTTTATTTTAACGAAAATCGGTCCTGAATGGTATTTTTATTAACAAAAAGGCTCTGTTATTATTCATTTTTGATTTTCGTATAGGTATTAGAATTCATAGGCGGAGAATTTCCGGCTAATATATATAAAGGAAGCTTAAGAAGCAGATATAAACGGAGAAATTCCGATTAACGGCTCTAAATAAGACAAAATCCAAAGGTTTGGATAATATAATCGGAAAAACTTCCTTTATTTTTAGGGAAATATGTGTATTTCCCAATTTAAGCGGAATTTTACCGTTTATTTTTCTAAGACTATGAATCATCATTCAGTTATATCAAATCCAGTAAAATTCACCATTTGATAACCCTAAGCATCTTTCACGCTATATTTTTTTCCTTGGTTTATAAATACCCAAATTAATTTAATTGGTAAGTATCCCAGCATACCCCCAAGTGTGTTCAAAATCAAATCGTCTACATCAAAACTACCGAATTTAAAAACCAATTGGGTCAGTTCAAATAACAGACTTAGACAAGCCGTGGCAATTGTGACATTTTTTAGACTTAGAAATCTCTTAGATAGTAGCGGAACAATGAAACCAAAAGGTGCAAAGCCAATAATGTTTCCAACTAAATTCACAATTCGGATATTTAAATTTATATCCGCTAAAAACAAATAATAAATAATTGTTTTGAAAGGTATGAAATTATGAGTGAAATACCAGGAATATTCATCATTACTCTTGAAAGTAAAATTGCTAATTATAACTTCTAAAGGAAGATACTTAAATAATATTAATTTTGTAAGAATTGATAGATACAAACACAGAAGGATTATTAAGACTACCTTGGAAAAAATTTTCATATTTATATAAACTCCAATCTACTATTTTTTATTGACCTTCTCTTTCGAATGGCCCTGATTTCCCCATCTAAGTATATAGACGAATTTACCTTCAATATGGGTTAAAAAAATTAAATGAGTAAGGAGAAAAAGATATTGAGTCTGTATTGAATTTTTATTGAAGAGAATAGAAAAAAGCCCGGGTTCCTATTGAGAAAATCCCGGGATAATATTAAGTGAACCAGCAATCGGAAACTAGTTATTGAACCTTTGCATTATAAGCTCTGCTAAGTAACTTGGGCTGTAGGGGGTCCCTTCTTGTATCCACCATGTTATGATGCCAAGTGACGAGGAAACAAGTATCTCCTTGGGCATTTGGAACGATTTCCCTTTCGCTTTGCGATTTTCTTCCGAATAAGTGACGATATCTAACAAAATACCGAACACTCTTTTACGGAAATCCTTGTTTTCGAGCATTACATTGTAGAGTCCTGCATTTCGATAAAAATGCTCAAGAAAGGAGACCAGCTTAGCCGGAGGTGTTTGAGATCCTGTCATTGCCTGACGATCCTCTGGTGAAGATTTAATCGTCTGACTTAATTCTTCAAATACATCCTCAATCATCTGCTCCATTAGATCATTAATATCATGATAGTGTAAGTAGAACGTAGCCCGGTTTAATTCAGCCCGATCAGAAATCATTTGTACCGTCATTTTGTTTGGATCGTAATGTTCCTGAATCAATGATATGAGTGCCTCTTTAAACATTTTCTTTGTCCGTTTGATTCGCGGATCAATCCTTACCTTCTCTTTTTTTGACATCTAATCACCTCTTCGTCTATTATTTCTAACTTTATCGACAAGAACTTTATTATATGTCCATTAGTTTACAAATCCTCGAAAAGTGTGCATGGTATTTTTCACTCTTCTCATGTTAGTATTTGATTTATTGATACACTATCAACTAAACGACAACGTGTCAATTTAATAATAAAAGGGGAGGGAATTTAATCGACCATGAATCAACCAATCAAAAGAGGGATTCTTCTCTTCATCTTATTGTTAGGTTCATTTCTATCCGTGCTTAATCAGACGATATTAAATGTTGTGCTACCAGATTTGATGAAGGAATTTGCGGTCTCAGCTACCACCATTCAATGGCTGTCAACTGGTTTTATGCTTGTAAATGGAATCTTAATTCCGGTAACAGCCTTTTTAATGCAGCGTTTTACTACTCGGCAGCTTTTTATTAGCTCGATGGTTTTACTGCTTGTGGGTACCTTCATCAACGCAATCGCTCCAAACTTCGCTCTTTTATTAACTGGCAGGATGATCCAAGCTGCCGGAGCAGGTATTATTATGCCGCTATTAATGACGGTTACCCTTGCAGTGTTTCCCGAGGAAAAACGGGGGACGGCAATGGGAACGCTCGGACTTGTGATGATTTTCGCACCAGCTATTGGTCCGACTTTAGCTGGATTCATTGTTGAACACTTTTCATGGCGGTGGTTATTTATCGGCATGTTCCCGCTTGTCGCCATCGTGATTGCTTTATCCTTAAAATATCTAGTAAATGTTTCGGAAACCTCCAGACCAAATCTCGATATCACTAGTATTATTATGTCTACTGCAGGGTTTGGTTCATTACTTTATGGGTTCAGTATTGCCGGAGACAAAGGCTGGGGAAATGGTTTGGTTTTAGGCTACTTAACAGCAGGCTTACTATTTTTAATACTCTTCTGCTGGCGACAGCTGCCTTCAAAGGATCCTTTGTTAAATATACGAGTCTTCAGAATCAGAATGTTCACCATGACCACTATCGTAAATATTTTAGTGACGATGGTCATGTATGCGGATATGATATTATTACCCATCTACTTGCAGACAAGTAGAGGATATACCGTCCTTGAAACAGGACTGCTGTTACTGCCTGGTGCTCTAATTAATGCAATCATGTCCCCTATCTCCGGTCGGTTATTCGATAAATTTGGGGTAAAACCGCTAGCGATGATCGGTCTAATCTTTATTATCGCTGCATCATGGGGAGTTACCGATTTAAGTGAAACCACTAGTTATAGCTATTTGATGATTCGAACCATCATCTTGCGAATTGGTATGTCTTTCATTACGATGCCGATTACAACTGCAGGGCTTAATGCCCTTCCGAAAAACCTGCATTCCCATGGATCAGCTGTATCTAACACCGTCCGCCAGGTAGCAGGTTCTATTGGAATTGCACTTGTGGTCACCATTATGACAACCAGGACGAAAAGTCATGCTACTGAGCTTATTCATTCTGGTAATGGGCTGTCTAAATCTCGGCTAATTATCGAATCTTCCATACTCGGCACGAGTGATGCCTACATTTTTACGGTCATTTTAGTCATCATTGCCTTCCTTTTTACTTTATTTATTCCTAGAAAGGGAGCGTCGAAGCAAGAGAAGACCATAATTGAACGGCAGCACAATACAAGCTGTGATGCTAAGAGTAGGTGAATCAGAAGAAATTGCCCAAGTTGACCTCTTTTTAGCCTCTGATGAATCCAGCTTTATCAATGGTACAGTTATAGTAGCAGATGCTTGATGGACTTCTGCAATTTAAAATAATGATAGAAAAAACTGACCCTACCATCAAAAAATGGATTGAGTCAGTTTTATTGGATTCTTAGAAACCATTTCCCTTAAAATCTCAATACCCATATCAGTAGCTATATCTATAGCGTTATTTCCTGATTAATGTTTTCCTTAACTCCAGCGCTTCACGCTCGTAACAACATTTTGTCGAAAGAAATACATTTGCAGAAAAAGAGCCCGTTTCTATTTTGAAATAGGCTCTTTGAATTATTTTAATACTACTCTGATATGATGATTATTTGTGAACTTTAGGAAAGATTAAATGTTTTGCGGGATAAAAGAAATTCATAAGATTATCTGGAGATGTAATGCAAATTGTTACATATGAAGGTAATTGCTACTATAGGGTTATTTGGATAAGCCGCGAAATTCGAAAATTAAGCAAACAGTCTTAAAACATTAGCCAAAATACACTTCAACACTCCCTTCTATTTTTGCTGTTGCTAAACAATTTTGTATAAAATTCTGGATTTGTTTTTGATCCCAAGTTAAGAAATCACTTTCTGACAGAGAATCTCCATTTTTATAAAATCGCTTTGAGGCACTCAAAGCCTTTTCAATTTGTTGTATCGAGAAGGTAGAGCTGTCGCCCGATCCACTAACTCCTGCATCGTATTTATTTGCATCAAGTAAGTTATACAGTATGGCTGCATTATAATTTCCCATGCTGAAACGTGCATAAGCAATTTCTTCTCCTGCTTTATTGTATCCTGATATATCGTGACCCATTATTTATCCTCCTTCAGATATAAATTTACTTCCCAAAAATAAATGGTCTTAGGAAATGATTATATTTTTACATGGTTTACCTATCCTTTTAGGTCTATTTTTTTAAAAACAATTTTCTTGAAATAACTTGGAAGGCATGGGTGTTACAGCGGAAAAATGTGATGATTCAATAAGGAGGTTATTTGGAAACGTTCGCAAAATTTAAAAGTTGTATTTATTCTTCAAGGTTTTCATAAAATCATTTTGCTACCTCCTACAGATAAAATATTATCACATTAGAATTCAAATAATTTTAGTCTTTTCAAAAGCTTTTCTACAATTATGTGAACATTAAAATTTAAACATACACAAAAACCGACAATGTTCGAATATGACATTTTGTAGAATGGTAATATAATTCACATTTTTGAAAAGAGTTTGTCATCAATGACGCAATTCAATCGTCTAATGCTATAAGAGATAACAGCTGAAGGTCAGGTATGGGGGGATACTTAATGGAAAGCACGGTAAATAATCAAGAAATTGAGAAACAACGGGTGAATTCAGCTAAGTGGTATGCAAACTGGAGGTTTATTACAGCAAGTATCATTATAATTATCGGGCTCTTCATTGCAGCAGGCAGCTACTATCAGGCAACCCATTTTAATTCACAAATCAAGATTAATGGCATTAAAGTCGGTGGGATGACCGCTGATCAGGCACTAAAAAAATTAAAAACAACCGTATTAAAAAATGTTGTCTATGTCGGACAGCAGCAAATTATAGATGGAAAAGATACAAAGATGGTATTTACGAATAAGGATCTTCCCGATGTCAAAAAATTGTTAAAGAGCCAGAGGACTTTTTTCCCTTCTTCAAAAGCGAAAGGCTATTCATTAATGCCCGGCAATCAGGATCAGTATCGAAACCAGACGTTGAAAAAACAGGTGGAAGAAAAGCTGCTGACCATGAATAAGGGTTTAAAAGCGCCACAAGATGCGGTAGTTCGTTTGGAACAAGGCAAAATTGTTGTCACTAGCAGCATTAGTGGAGAACAGTTTGATGTCGCCGGTATTTTGAAGGACTTCGAAAAGCAAAAATATATTAGTGAAATCCGGCTCAATCCAGTTTACTTACAGCCGATTAAAGAGGACAGCGAGTTTATAAAAAATCAACAGAAAAAGTTCGAAGAATTCCTTGCTCAGACCATTGATTACATGGTGCAGGATAAAGCTTTTACGTTAACCGCGGGCGAATTAATTAAGAATGCATCTATTTCAAAAGATTTGCAGATTAAGATAGCTGATGCCGGTGAAATTAAGCAAAGAATCGCTGAAATTAACAATGCCCAATCAACATTAAATAAGGATTTCACATTCAAGACCCATTCAGGTTCGTTGATATCAGTTAAAGGTAAAGGCTATGGCTGGTCCATCGATGTCGAAAAAGAAATACCGCGTATTATGGAAGCCCTTGAAAATGGGGAGAAATCGGTTTCCGCCTCTAATATTTACGGACATGGCTGGAAGGGTGAAGGCTACGGATATGATACAATCGCCAATAATGGTATTGGCGATACGTATGCTGAAGTCTCCATTGCAGAGCAGCGAATTTGGATTTACAAAAATGGAAAATTAGTCGTGACAACGAATGTTGTGACCGGCACACATGATAATCGTCATGATACATCACCAGGTGTGTGGTATATCCTTTATAAGCAATCACCTTCCGTACTAACGGGCAGAGAAAACGGAAAAATCACTTATCAGGTTCCTGTTAATTATTGGGCCCCTTTTACGAATGACGGACAGGGATTCCACGATGCCAGCTGGCGAGGCAATTGGGCAAGTAATGCCTATCTTGGGGCAGGATCGCATGGCTGTGTCAACACACCGCCAAGCATTATGAAAGCTGTGTATGACAATCTCAGCACCTATGAGCCGGTTGTTGTTTACTAAGACAAGTGAGGCTGTTCCAAAAGTATAACTTTTTAGGAGCAGCTGGCTCTTTCTTTTCAAAGAATAATTCGTTTTATTTGGTAAAGCATCCAAACAGGTTCATTTGGATGCCTTTTTCTATCCTGATTTCAATTTTTATTAATTTTTTTAATAATGTAACAGGTACCGTCTTTAGCAAAAAATAAATCTTTTCCCTTCATTAGATTAAAATGTACCTTCTCTTTATCGTACATCAGTTTTTCCACTTTTTCATATTGCTCCAACATGCCAGCTTCTGGGTTAATAATAATAGCTTGATTGGTTGAAACAAATCCCTTAGGGTCACTTTTTCGTTCCGGCTTTAATTCGGCCATCCATTCTCCATGAAGCAAAATAGTTTGTGCAGAAATTTTTGTTTTTCGGTTTTGAATGGACCAAGTTTTACGGCAGTTACAACGGTAAATTTTGCTCTTCATCCCTTTGTACCCTCTTTCGATGATCATGAATGAAGTATCATATTAATTGTATTCATCGAATATTTAGGTTATGAAGCCCATTTTCCTGGATATGCCTATCCGCATTATTTCTTGCATACTGCATTTAACATCTCTTCCGGTGTTCCTTCGAATATAATTTGTCCGCCTTGTTTTCCTCCTCCTGGACCCAATTTTATTACCCAGTCGCTCGCCGCTATCAAGTCTAGTTTGTGTTCGATTATTATCACGGAATTTCCTCTGTTTACAAGGTTTTGAAATACATCTAAGAGTTTTTCATTATCTTCTGAGTGCAGTCCTGAGGATGGCTCGTCTAACAGATAGATTTGGCCCTCTTTTTGTAAGTGGCTTGCAAGTTTTAGACGTTGAATTTCTCCACCGCTTAGGGAACTTGTCGTCTGCCCCAAGGTCAGATAACCTAATCCCACATCTTTTAGCGTATGGACTCTTTTTATGATTTTTGGCGCTTTGAAATAATTTATGGCCTCGTCTATTGTTAAATCTAAAATCTCTACTATATTTTTATCTTGATAGCGATAACTAAGCGCTTCGTTTGAGTACCTCGTACCACCACATGCCTCACAAGGAATCGTCACTGGATCTGCAAATGCTACTTCTGGCGTTAGGACTCCTTTTCCTTTGCAGACAGGACATGCTCCTAAGGAGTTAAAGCTAAACAATCCTGCCGGTTGTCCTGTTGCTTTTGAAAATATAGCGCGAATATCATCCATTATTCCCATATATGTAGCCATAGTTGAACGACTGGAGATTCCTATACCGCCATGTCCTACCGTTATAGAATCTGGATACTTTTTCGTGAAGGCTTCCAATATTAAGGAGCTTTTACCTGAACCAGATACTCCACATACAGAGACTAAGACATTTTTAGGAATATTGACGCTTATATTTTTTAAGTTATTTGTACTTGCTCTTCTTATTGTAAAATAACCTTTTATTTCCCTTGGGTTTTTATTTATTTTTAACTGGTGCTTTAAGGCTGTTGCGGTGGGAGAGTTTTTTAGTCCTTCTAATTTTCCTTGATAGACAACTTTCCCTCCATTTACACCTGCTCCTGGTCCCATCTCAATTATTTCATCCGCAGCTTTTATTACTGATAGATCGTGTTCGATTACGATTACGGTATTATGTTGGTCTTTTATCCTTTTTAGCATCTGTATTAACATATCCACTTCTTCTGGATGGAGTCCCGCACTTGGTTCGTCGAAAATATAGGTGATATTATTTAGACTGCTTCCTAAATGACGAGCAATTTTTACCCTTTGTGCTTCACCGCCGGACAGGGTGCCCATTTTTCTTGACAGACTCAAATATCCCAGTCCCATGTCGACTAGTTGTTTTACATACGGGATTGCTTGTTGTGCTATCGATTTCCCCATAGGATCTTTTATTTTCTTTAGTTCTTCTAGCATTTCTGGCAGCTCTAATTGGTCGTATTCTGCGATATTTAGGCCATTTATTTTGCACTCTAATACCTTGGGGTTTAAGCCTGAACCTTTACATGTTGGGCATAATGAATGCGTTGACACTGCTAAGACATCATCTTGCGATACTTGTTTTAGTTTTGAGATGTCTCTATTTATATAAACACGCGTAAATCTAGGTAATAACCCATCCCACTCTGCATTATGGGGTCCATTTTTTTCGGCGCATAAGCTCTTTCACCTTCTCGGGGACCATATAAAAACAGGTGGAGTTCTTCTTCTGAGTAGTCTTTTAGCGGTTTATCTGGATCGAATAATCCGCAGGTCATCATCCATTGACCTTGCCAGCCTGAAGGCGATAATGGTTTAAATTTCACTGCATATTCTCGAAGTGACTTATCGTAATCGATCATCTTATCAAGGTCTGGTGCAATGACTTCCCCATATCCGCCGCATTCAGGACATCTGCCAAAAGAACCTTGGCTTGAAAAATCAGTGGCAGAACCGATCGGTGGATTTCCTACTCTCGAGAACAAAAGTCTAATTAATGGATCAATATCCATATAGGTGCCCACCGTTGAACGGGAATTGCCTCCTATAGGTCTTTGTTCTACTACTACAACCGGGCTTAAGTTTTGCATAAGATCGGCGTGGGGTCGTTCGTACCTTGGCATTTGATTTCTGACATAGAGAGGATAGTTCAAAGTCATTTGTCTTCTACTCTCTGTTGCTAATGTATCAAAAACCACTGAGCTCTTTCCTGAGCCTGAAAGACCAGTAAATACGATGATTTTTTCTTTTGGTATGTTTAAATCTACATTTTTTAAATTATTTTCTTTAAGCCCTCTTAAAATGATTTCGTCTTTTATTCCTGACATATTACTATCCTTTCTATCCATTAATACTTTTCAATGGATCGTTCAACAATACCATCAGAACTAAACCCATTACTTGATAATAAAAACATTTATTTCATAGTTTATCCATTTTTGCTTCACCACTACTATAGTCTTATTATGTATGGATTGTAATTGACACGTAAAAAAGGGTCAGACAATCATGACACATGTTCAGAGTGTATGTGGCAACACATGGGTGCTGGTGAGATGAATTTACTTCAGCGGGTGGAAATCTTAACCGCCTGTTTTC
Source organism: Neobacillus sp. NPDC093127 (assembly GCF_044754175.1). Taxonomy (NCBI): domain Bacteria; kingdom Bacillati; phylum Bacillota; class Bacilli; order Caryophanales; family Bacillaceae; genus Neobacillus; species Neobacillus sp. NPDC093127. The sequence goes on along the minus strand of NZ_JBIVOP010000011.1, from coordinate 9,245 downwards.
ATAAACTTTATTTTTAAAAAAGGGAGAACCTCAAAAGTTTTTCTATTTGAGGTCCCCCGTTTAATATTACCCTATTATTTTTTATAGCACCTTACTTAAGAAAGCCTTAGTTCTCTCATTCTGTGGGTTACCGAATAACTGATTCGGTTCATTTTCTTCTACAATATATCCTCCATCCAAGAAAATAACACGATCTCCAACTTCCCGGGCAAATCCCATTTCATGTGTAACAACAACCATAGTCATACCTTCTTTAGCAAGCTGTTTCATAACCTCTAAAACATCTCCGACCATTTCCGGATCAAGTGCAGAGGTCGGTTCGTCAAAGAGCATAATTTTTGGATTCATTGCCAGTGCCCTTGCTATGGCAACTCGCTGTTTTTGTCCCCCAGATAGTTCTCCCGGGTAGCTGTTTGCTTTTTCTTTAAGTCCAACCTTAACAAGTAACTCAAGAGCAGTTTTTTCAGCCTCCGCTTTATCAATAGTAAAAATTTTGATAGGACCTAAAGTGATATTTTCTAAGACAGTTTTATGTGGAAACAGATTGAATTGTTGAAATACCATTCCAACCTCTTGTCTAACTTTATTTATATTGATTTTGGGGTCTGTTATCTTATGTCCGTTAATCACTACCTCACCGCCTGAGATTTCTTCCAGTCGGTTTAAGCACCGAAGGAATGTACTCTTCCCTGACCCAGAGGGGCCGATTACACATATAACCTCTTTTTCTTGCACCTCCGCATTAATATCCTTTAATACCTCTAGGTTTCCAAATGATTTCCTTAAATTTTTTACAGATATAATGCTCATCGCAGCTCAATCCTCTTTTCTACGAAATTAGCAAGTATGGTTAATAAATAGATGATGATAAAGTAAATAACACCTACAGCCAGCCAAACCTTAAATGCTTCAAAGGTTGCTGAAGCCTGAATTTGGCCCTGCTGTGTTAAATCCGCAATTCCAATAACGGATAAAAGAGAAGTGTCTTTTAAACTAATAATGGATTGGTTCGTAATCGTAGGGAGCATTCTTCTAAAAGCCTGAGGCAGGACCACATAGCGCATGGTTTGAGCACCTGTAAAACCAATCGACCTAGCTGCTTCTGTTTGTCCCTTATCAATTGATTGAATGCCTGCTCTGATAATCTCTGCAAAATAGGCTCCTGCATTGATGGCAACAGTGATAATACCCGCTGTTGTATTGTTCAAGGAAACTAAATTAAGGGAATTTATTCCAAAATAAATAAAAAACAACTGTACTATAAATGGAGTTCCTCGAATTGCATCAACATACACTTTCGCAATCCAATTCAAGATTTTAATAGGCGCAAGCCGTAACAAGGCCACCAGTAAACCAATTACAAAACCTAGAATAATGGCAATAACAAATATGTAAAGTGTGACTTGAAGTCCTTTTAATAATATTGGTAAGGCTGCAATAATAGTATCCACTTTTTTCATCCCCTATCGAAAAGAAGGCGCGCTTTATGCGCGCTCTGTAATCATTATTTATTCACCAAGATAAGAGTTTACAATTTTATCATATGTTCCATCTTTTTTGAGTTCAGCAAGACCTTTATTAATTTTTTCTAATAAATCCTTGTTTTGTCCTTTCAAAACAGCAATTCCATATTGGTCGCCATTTAATCGATCACCCACAATTTTCAAACCAGGGTCCTTTTGGGCAATCGCATAGGATATAACAGGATAATCTTCAATAAGTGCATCTGCATTTCCATTAGAAACTTCCTGGAACATTGCTGGACTATCGTTAAATTGAACCACATTAATTCCTAGTTTCGAGGCATTTTCTTGTGCAAATTTAGCACCTGTTGTTCCTTTTTTAACGGCAACATTTTTTCCTTTAAGGTCATCCACTGATTTAATATTTGAATTATCTTTTTTTACAACAACTGTTAAACCTGCTTCAAAATACGGAGTTGAAAAATCTACTACCTTTTTTCTATCATCTGTAATGCTCATTCCAGCAATAGCTACATCAAGCTGATTGGCTTGCATAGCTGGAATTATTCCACCAAAATCCATTGCATTAAGTTCAATTTTAAAGCCCTGATTTTCAGCAATGGCATTGATCAAATCAATATCGATACCCTTATACTCATTTCCATCTTTGTATTCAAATGGAGGGTAAGTGGTATCCACGCCAACTTTATATACCTTTTTACTACTCGCATTATCTCCTGTTGTTTCCTTGGCTCCACATGCAGCGATGAAGAGAGTAAGAATTAAAAACAAACTAAACAAACTAAATTTCCTCATTTTTCAAAGCACCTCATTTTTTAGATTATTCTTATTGATATAGCAAGATATTAAACACTATAAAAGTATTAATTTCTTGTATATACCCTAATTAGTGGACAAAATAACCTAAATGAATGAACTATTTGATTTCACAGTCAAGGGGGATTTTTAATGTAGAAATGCCCAAGACTTATCGACCTTCTATCTTTTATTTGTATTTATCATACAGCTGGGGACTGGATTTTGTGCTTAGGGTCCTACTGATGGCAAGTTCTTCTGAATAGGATCTAATATAACGGGGACAATTGTTAATTTTGTATTTGGCATAAGAATGGCACCTCCTTTGGTTGATATGTCTATCGTACGGGAGATGCCTGGTCGTTTATATGCGTTATTTGATTACGGTCTTACTATATATCTTCGAAATGTTGCTTATTCAACTGAAGCACATTTATCTTTTTTTGTCTCAAGGCTCCTAAAGTATTCTTTCAACATCTCTTTCTTCAGAAGTGCACCCCAATATGGAATAAGTAATCCTTTAACTCACAAATCTATTGAATAATTACTGGGAATATTTATTCAGAAGACTATTGATGGAGTTATTTATTTCATTGATGTTAGGATTTCCTACTTTCGTATCGTTAATGCTATAGTTCCTTTTTAGTTGAATAATTCTTTCTACACTTTCATCTAATCTTTGTTTTGATATTTCCCCATTTTGAACTGCAGTTTTTATAGAGTCGATAATCTTTACAACATTATTATAGTCATGCCCTACTAAAATAATATCGCTTCCTGCCTTAACTGATTCTACCGCTGCTTTGCCAATATCAAAATGTTCTGTAATGGCACCCATTGTCATATCGTCCGTTATGATTACTCCCGTGAAACCAAGTTGTTTTCTAAGTAGATCCGTCATGACAGCTTTTGACATGGTCCCTGGATTCGTTTTATCCAATTGAGGCAATAAGATATGGGCGACCATCACAACATCTGCTCCTTGTTCAATCGCACGTTCAAAAGGAATTAACTCTAATTCTTTAAGTTCCTTAAGGCTTTTATTTACAATTGGAAGATCCAGATGGGAATCAACCGATGTATCTCCGTGACCGGGAAAATGCTTAATTGTCGTGATGACGTTTTGGGACTGAATCCCTTTCATCGTTTGAATCCCAAGTTTACTTACTATTTCTGCGTTGTTTCCAAATGATCGATCCCCGATTACTGGGTTATTTGGATTGCTGTTAATATCGAGAACAGGGGCAAAATCGAGATTTAAACCAAATTTCTTTAATTCTTGCCCTAAAAGTGTTCCGACTTTATAAGAAAAATTAGGATTATTTACCTGTCCAATCTGTTTATTTGGAGGAAAGTTAACAAGTCCACCCGGCAATCTTGTCACACGTCCCCCTTCTTGGTCAACGCCTAGTATAAGCGGTAGACTCGAACTATTTCCAGCTTTCAGTTGATTCACAAGTTGAACCGCTTGTGCTGGGGTTTCAAAATTATTTTTGTAAAAAATAATTCCTCCGACATGGATTTGGCTTATTAATTGTTTTGCCTTTACATCCATTGTAGTCCCGTCAATTCCAGCAAGAATCATCTGGCCAATTTTATCTTCTAAGCCCATTTTAGAAATCACTTCTGAAATGGTTTGATTTGCTTGTTGATTCGGTTTTTCAACTTTTCCTTGTTGACCAGGTGTCTTTTCAATCTGTGTATAGAGCGAGATATGGTCAACTTTAGGATTTGGTTCTTGTTCTGTTTTTACTGGTAAAACCCATAACAAATCAGTAGAAGCCGTTGCATGATAGACAAGTATCATTTGGTCAAGCGTTGAATCTTTATAGTATCGAATGGCATCGGGCTCTCCACCAGTTTTCTTAATTTCATTTAAAGAAATGTTTTGTAGTTCTGAATTATAAGATCGTATATCATTCACAGTATTATTGGCATAGCCGATAGTGGCATGATGACTTTCGTATTCCTCATACCTGCCTTTGGCAGTTTCCGAAATATGGTCCGATTTCCCCCACTCTTGATTTACTTCCTTCCATTCTGTTTCACCGGAAACAAAGGAAATGTTCGGAACCTTACCTACCTTAGATAAAGAAAATGTTTTCTCTACTATTTTCTCAAGATTTGAATTCTGATTATTCTTCGAATCCTTTGTATTTTTACCGGAAGGTTGAGTTATTATTGGATTTTCTTTACCTTGCGTCGTCTGTTCGCTCCCTTTTTCTTTGATTGCATAATAATAAACACCAATGAATAGGGCTAAAATTAAAAGTGGAATCGTATAAATAAGTAGTTTATTTCTAGATTTTTTTTGTCTTTTCATACTCCAATTTCCCTTTCTAACTTTTCGTTTCTTAGCTTTTCTGACGCTTTTTTCACATTTTTTCGAGTTCAACTTCCGATGGTTATTTCTATTGTTTTAAATCCATTCAAGGGGATGAATTCATTCATCCCCTATTTAATTTGTTAATTATTATATTTGCACATTATTCCAAAGCTCGTTAGCAGTGGTTAGTTTTTGTTTGATATTTTATCACCATTGTCTTCCAGGGTCGTTTGACATATTATTAACGGTACCCTTAGGATAAAGCACGGAATAGTGGTCCATTACCGGGTCCGGATTGCTTTTTGAAGGCTCAGGAAATACTAACAAAATGTTGAATTCCGAATTTGCAACATACCCTATAATCTCCTCGCCGTTACTTTTCACATCATATGCCGGAGTTCCAAATACTTTCTTTACCATAGAAAGTGATAATTCATTTAATTTCTTATCAAAGGATCTTGCCTCAAAAATCTGTGAACCTTTGTTGAATCCAAATACCACATTGTATTTTGAAAATACAGCATAATTCCCTTTAGCACTAGGTACCCAATCAGCTTTATCCGGAGTTCCTAGCTTTTTCTCTACATCATCTATAATAGTAGTTTTAACGGGAAAGTCTGAATTTATGATTTTACCCTGCTTTGCCAATTGCATGACACTTGAAAGCAGCTTTCTCTGAGTATCGCCATTAGAGGATATAGCAGCTGTATTGTTCTTCAATACTGACGCTTTGTTTGTCTTGTCTTGTGTTGTATTGCTTTGTGATTCTTGGCTGATATTTCCTTGCGTTGTATTGCTTTGTGATTCTTGGCTTATATTTCCTTGCGTTGTATTGCTTTGAGTTGCTTCATCTTGAGATGTTTTTTCCACTGACGGAGTTGAACTAGTTGTATCGCTGTTTTCATTTGGGCTAACATCTGAACTGCCAGGTTTAATGGTGGTTGAACAGCCTACCATAATAGTAAGAGATAGAGCTAAAACTGCACATATTGCCGAACTTTTTTTAAATTGTGTAATCATAATAATTCTCCGTTTATTGTCTTTACTTGCATATCCTAATGTCCCAGTAGTACTCTTTTTTTCTGAGAATAATCTAAGCATATTGATTATTGTCTGACCGTATTTTTTGACTTCTTCTGTCTTTAAAGTGTTGATGACAGACGCATCACAAGCCACTTCACAGTCTTGTTTTACCTGATTAAGTGAATACCATATTAAGGGGTTGAACCAATAGATTGCTTTAACAATCATAAGCAAGGTGTTTACCACTAAATCCTTGTTCTTAATATGATTTAATTCATGGCTTAACACAAACCTAAACTCTTCCGGGGTTAATTTGTCTATAAGCTCCTCCGGAATTAAAATTTTAGGACGAATCATCCCGTAAACTGCAGGTGATTTCGAGTAATTACTATAAATAATTTTTATCTTTGAATTAATTTTTAACTTTGATTTTCCAGCTTCTAAAATTCCAATTAAGTCTTCTTTTTCACAGACTGAACACTTTTTCAATTTAACCATCATCATGATATTTACACATAGAATATACAGTAAAATTGAGGAAACACCTATTATCCACAGCATTGCTGCAATATCATAAGTAAAAATAGCACCTATAATACCTGTATCAGCTAATGCGTTATTATCTTCTATAGACGGTCCATTTCCGGTTGTGATAGTACTGTTTGGTACTATGTTAGGAACATATTGTTCTGCTATAAAATGAGGATCAAGTTCCTTCTGTTCAATTGGAATAAAATTCAGAAAGCTTATATGACTTTGAATGTCTATTGGCAGTATTAACCTAAGTACAAGCAAAATCCAAATATAGTAATGAAACTTTGCACTAAGTCTTTGTCTAAAAATAGCCTTAATGACAAGTATCCCTAATGCTAAAATACTGCCCATAAGCGAAAGTAATAAGACTTCTTTAAATATTGCAGATAAAACCATGCACCATTACCTGCCTTTTACTTGTTATTTTTTTTATTAAGCAATCTTTCCAGTTCTTCTATTTCCTTCTCAGAAATCTTCTCTTCCTTTATAAAATTGGCGAGCATAAGGTGGATAGAACCATCGTATACCTTTTGAATAAACGACCTTGTTTCATCCAATATACAATCTCTTTTATCTACCAAAGGATAATACTCATAATGAGGCGTCTCCTTATTCACACCTAAAGCACCTTTCTTTACCAGTCTGCTGATTAATGAATGAATTGTTTTCGGACTCCAATTCTTATTAGAACCTACTGCCTCTACAATCTTCGCAGAAGTTAATGGAGCTTCTTCCCATAGCACCTTCATTACGATACACTCTGCATCAGATATTTTGCAATCTGCTTTCTTCATCTTTTTCCTCCGTCCTACAAGTGTAATCCAATTTATAGACTACACTTGTAGGATGGTGGTGTCATCAGTCTTTTTACCCAACTTAGATGATTAGGACGTTCGTTAAATAAAAGAAGGAAAAATGAATTATGAGGCACATTTTAAAAACAAAGGGACAAACTCCGGTGTGATTTGCGGTGACTGTCACGACCCGAATAATCTCACTTTATTAAGATGGGCAGACTTTAATTTAGCCCTAAAGTCGAATTACATTTTTCACAAGAAATAACTTCAAGTAGAAAAAGCAGCTAAAATCTAGTAAGATATCCACATGTGACATCAATATAAGGGGTTAAAAAAATGAGCGTATTAAATGTAAAAAATTTAAGTCACGGTTTCGGTGATCGTGCGATTTTTAATGATGTGTCTTTTCGACTTTTAAAAGGCGAACACGTTGGACTAGTTGGGGCAAATGGTGAGGGTAAGTCTACTTTCATGAATATTGTTACTGGGAAGTTGCAACCCGACGAGGGAAAGGTTGAGTGGTCCCGAAAAGTTCGTGTAGGTTATTTAGATCAGCATGCTGTACTTCAAAAAGGTACTACGATGCGTGACGCTTTGAGTACTGCTTTTCAATATCTATTTGATGCTGAAGCAGAGATCAATGAACTTTATGCAAAAATGGGTGATGAAGGTGCTGATATCGATGCACTGCTTGCTGAAGTTGGAGAGCTTCAAGAAACTTTAGATAGTAATGATTTCTATCAAATTAATTCAAAAGTTGAGGAAGTTGCTCGTGGTCTAGGATTAGACGATGTTGGACTCGATCGAGATGTAGATGATCTTAGCGGTGGACAGCGTACGAAAGTTTTGCTGGCAAAGCTTTTGCTAGAAAAGCCTGAAATCCTATTACTAGACGAGCCAACGAACTATTTGGATGAACAGCATATTGAATGGTTGAAGCGCTATTTACAGGAATATGAGAATGCATTTATCTTGATTTCACATGATATTCCATTCTTGAACAATGTTGTTAATTTGATCTATCACATGGAAAACCAAGAGTTGAATCGCTATGTTGGGGACTATGATAACTTCTTAAACATTCATGAAATGAAGAAGCAACAGCTAGAGTCTGCTTACAAGCGTCAACAACAAGAAATTGCTGATTTGAAGGATTTCGTTGCTCGTAACAAGGCAAGTGTTGCGACTCGTAATATGGCGATGTCTCGTCAGAAGAAGCTCGACAAAATGGAAGTTATTGAATTGGGGAGAGAGAAACCGAAACCAGAGTTTAACTTCAAAGAGGCCCGTGCTGCTAGTCGCTATATTTTCACGGCTGAAGATCTTGTTATTGGTTACAATGAACCACTTTCCCGCCCTCTGAATTTGAAAATGGAACGCGGACAGAAGATTGCATTCGTGGGTGCAAACGGTATTGGGAAGTCTACTCTTTTAAAAAGTATTCTTGGGCTAATTGATCCAATTTCCGGTAAAGTGGAACGTGGTGAGTATCAACACATCGGTTACTTCGAGCAGGAAGTTAAACAGTCTAACTACAACACTTGCATTGAAGAGATTTGGAGCGAGTTTCCAAGTATGAATCAGGCTGAAGTCCGTGCCGCTCTTGCAAAATGTGGATTAACGACGAAACATATTGAAAGTAAAGTCGAAGTCCTTTCTGGTGGCGAAAAAGCCAAAGTTCGATTGTGTAAAATATTAAACACAGAAACGAATTTATTAATTCTAGACGAACCGACCAATCACTTGGATGTGGATGCAAAAGATGAATTGAAGCGTGCTTTAAAAGCGTATCGCGGAAGTATCTTGATGGTATCCCACGAACCTGATTTCTATCGTGAAATTGCGACTGATATTTGGAACTGTGAGGATTGGACTACGAAGGTGTTTTAAATAAAGATTAAGGGGGTACTCTATGAATGGAAATTCACTTGAGTACCCCTTTTTATTAGCCATCCAAACTTTTTAATATAGATATTCTTTTAGATTTCTTAGAAAAGCTCATCCAAACTAAAGTTAGAATTAGTAAATAGAACAAAAGAAAAAGGTCAGTCCCCCATTGCCGTGTTAAAGCAGAGGGAGACCGACCTAAAATCAAAATCTTTATAAGAAAGCTAAATTTCTTTTAAAATTATTTTCGCAACAGCTTCACAGTGGCTTGAATAGTGATCGCAGAAAAATATTGATGTAGTAGTGTTTTTGCCGTCCCCAAATGACCGAAAGTTGACGGTGTTGCCTGTCCAGAATTAGTCGGATATAATGTCCATGTATACATATTTCGGAACATTT
>NZ_JBIVOP010000010.1:0-199444 GCF_044754175.1 Neobacillus sp. NPDC093127 | reverse complement strand
TTTATTGGTAAAGAGCTTGGCGATGCTTGGTAAAAATATTGGCGTAGAGTGGTAAAAAAGATGGCGTTAGTGGTAAATTCCTTTGGCCGTAATCAGATTGAGCCAACTTGTTCAAAAAAATTGGAATAATAATAATTCCATTTATCCGAATTGGTTTATAACGGAAATTTTTATCGGGGAAATTAAAACTCCATTAATGGATAGAAGAGAATATTGTGAATGCGTAGGCATTCCGATTAATACCCCACTATGGAAAAATGAAGTTGATGGGAACAAAAATTGGTCTAAAGTATTTAAATTTGAGCCAATCGATATTATTAAATGTAATATTAATTTAGTAAATATGCATAATGAAATACCTACAATTGTACATCCTATTCTATACTATGTTTTTACACAGCAGCTTTCATTAAAGCTTGAGGAGACTAATTATATTAAGATTCTTGAGTATGTAATAAGACAACAATTAAAAAAGAAGGGGGAGGAAACGTATTAACTAATGCGCTGTAAGTTAATAGTTAAACTTTTCAAGAATGGTAAAAAAAGAATAAAAGATTTTAAAAAAACTACCCTAAGTTCCCCTATAACAATAGGGTACTGAGGGTAGTTAAGTATTTTCAGTTTTTATAAAATCAAATAATTCAAGCTGTAACGAAACTGTCTTTTTGGGTTTTTTAGCCGCATGAATAAGGGCTTCATTAAGATGATATGAAAATCCCGTATTCCTGAAATCTGTAGCATTAAACTTAACAGCTTGCCTTAATAATTCCTCCGTTCCAATAATAATTACAAGGTCAGTTGCTCTTGTAATTGCTGTATAAATTAATTGTCTAGTTATCAACGACCCAGCTGAAGGAAAAAGAGGCAGTATAACTACACGATATTGAGAGCCCTGAGATTTATGGACTGATATAGCGTAGGCTAAATCTATGTCATCTATGTTATTTCCATTTAGCTCAACAATTTCGCCATCAAAATTCACTATTATTCCATCATCTCCTAATCCTCCTTGGACCTTTCCTGTTGACCCGTTCATTATCCCGTCAGAACCCAAGTCATAGTTATTAACTGTTTGAATCACACGGTCATTGATTGAGAAGGGAATAAAATTATTTATATTTTTCATTTTTAATTTTTTTCGAATAAGACAATTGATATTCTTAGTACCGCAACTACCATTTTTACGTGGGCTAAGGATTTGTATATCGTCAAGAAGAAAACCCTCTTGGCAAAGTGCTTCAACAGCTAAACGAACTGTCCAATCTAACCCAATCTCCTCATTTTCCTGTTTTATTAAATATAACCCCTTTAATTCCCTTTTCCAAGGTTGAATGACTGGTACTTCACCATTTCTAATGGAAAATGCTGCATAAGGTATTGGGTTATCACTGGTTTGCCGATGAATTTTTGTTAATGAAACAGAGGCAATATTTGACTGTAATATATCATTGAGAACCTGCCCAGGTCCTATGCTTGGTAATTGTCCTGGGTCCCCGACAATAATTATTCTTGTTTCATTATCTACACATGTAGAAATTTTACTCCACATTCGAACATCCACCATTGAACTTTCATCAATAATTAATGTTGGTAGTTTTTCGTTATTATTGAAATCAAAATTCTTCTGTGAATAGCCAAATGTCCTATGTAGAGTTTTTGTTTCTTCATTTGTTACTTCTTGAATTCTTTTAGCAGCTCTACCTGTTGGTGCTGCAAGAATCACTTTTTGTCCAAGGTCCTCTAAAATTGAACGTATTGCATTTATTACCAATGTTTTACCAGTACCCGGTCCACCAGTTAATACAAAAATACGATGAGTAACAGCTTTAAAAACTGCTAATTTTTGGTCAGATTCTAGAGTAATATTTTGCTGCTCCTCAAAATCATTAATCCATTTTTTTACCCAATCTTCACTTGCAAGTGGGGCAACATCAATAGATAAATCAGCAAACACTTTCGAAATTGTTCTTTCTTGACTAGCAATACCGGTTAATTGAATCCTATTATCATTTGTTACATAAACCAATGGTTCATGAAGAACTTCTGTAACAAGTTCTTCTGCAATTGATAATAGTCTGGATGTTTCTTCAATTAATTGAAGTTTATTTATTGCTGTATTGCCTATTCCTAAGTTTTTTTGCATCACATGAATTATCCCTGCCTCTCTCCTTCTAATATCCTCATGATGAATAGAGCATATTTTTCGTAAAGAATCAACTTTCTTCCAGCTTAAAAAGGGTAACAATCTATAGGGGTTCTCAATAATTCTCTCTAACCCCTTGTCCGAATATAATGTTGAAAGAGGCTCTAGTAATCGCAATGGTAACCCATTTTTAACTAAAAACTTCATTAGTTCCCATCGAGACTTTAATCCTTTGAACGCATTCAATAATACTTGAGTTTTTCTCGGTGTTATAATTCTATCTTGGGCGATTTTATTTGGGTCATTCTCCAAAATCCACCATAACTTTTCTCCGTAGGCTTTAACCAGATTTGACGCTGTTGCAGTTCCTATTCCCGGAAATTGACTACCTGATAGTAATGCAATAATCTCCTCACCTTTTTCAGGAATTGTTGGAAACCCAGCTTCAATTTTAAATTGAAAACCATACTCAAAATCCTCTTCCCAATACCCCTTAAATAACCAAGTTTCCCCTATATGAACTTTTCCACTCAAACCTACAGCTTTTATTAAATCATTTTGTATACGTATTTTTAAAACCCCCCACCCTAGGGAGTTTTGATATATTATCTCTTCGACAACTCCACGAATTTCTTCTCTCATCATAATAATGGATTTCCCTCCATTAGGAGTTTGTTTTGAAATCTTTGCCGTCTTAGCTCTTCCTCTAATACTCGATTTTTTTCGTTTGCTTCTGAAAGAAGCATCTCTAATCGAGATGCCTTATCCTCTAGTCTCTTTAATTTCCTATTTAGAGAATTTGAGTGTTCTTCTTTAATTTTGCTTTGGTCTATTTTTTTATTTATTACCTGAGATTCATCAATTAAACCTGATTGAATAAGCAATTCACGAACCTTTGGGTTCGTATAAAGTGTAGTCCGGCTGCACCCAATTTTTCTAGCAATCAGGGACCCATTCAATTTTTCTCCGGTAATTTGAGTTTCTTTTAACAATAGTTCTAAGGATTCTAATATATCTTTGGATGACATTTTTCCCTTTCCCAAAATATTCACCTCACACTTTATTTTTAATTGAGATAATTTGCGACTTTTGATAAAGCTTTTCTTCCAATTCAACAATATCCTTTTGAAGTTCCAATTTTGATTCAGTTAATTTCATATTTTCCTCCAGCAGCAACCGTTGTTCTTCTTCGAGGGAATTTATCCGTTTTTTCAATTTCATGATAATTTCTTCTTTTAATTTTTTTGGCTTTTCCACCTTTATTGGGTTGAGCTTAGAGTTCATAAATGAAATAGCCTCATCAACAAGTGCCATTAAATTATCACGATTATAAAAGGTTTTTCGTGATACACCTGACTCTTTTGAAACCATACTGACAGTTATTTTTTTTCTTCCTCTTTTTAATCTTTCTGTTGTTTCTTTTACCTTTAGAAAATATTCATCCTTCAAATTCGCTGCTCCTCTACCTGTCTTTGGCTGAGACTTTTTACTCATATCTATCACCAAGTGTATTTTTATTTTTCTTCTCAAGTTCATTAATGTAGTAAGATAACTTATCTCGATTGAACTGAAGCTTTGATTTAAAGATGTTTTCTCCTTGCTCTTTTTCAAGTTGCTTATCAATCTTCTCTATTCTTGCTTTATATAAAGGCAATTTATTAGAACAAGCAAGAAAATAATTACATCCTAAACAAACGCCATCTTGTGCACATGGTTCATTTTTTAATGGATGGTGCATACAAACACCATGCGGAAGAACTTCAATCTTCAAAGCTTTACTTAACTTTTCTACCTGTTCATCCGATAATGTTTTGCCCTTGAACCTGTAAGGATTATTAGGGGACTCTAAATTTTGCAATACAACCTTGTTTGTTGTTGCTACTGGCATTTTTCCGGTAAGAATGTCCCTAACAATTTGTTGTTTTTCTTCTTTTGAATGGTCATAAATTAACGTCATTTTTATAGAGCTATGATTTGCAAGTTCAGCCGCATCAGTAATACTCATTCCACCTTTTAACGCATAAGTTATACAAATATGCCGAAAATAATGATGGGTGAGTTTCAGCACTTCACCATCTTTATCACGAATATCATTTTTAAGGCAAAATTCAAATAATCTTTTGCTCCAGGTATTTCTGTTTGGTATTACTATTTTCTTACCTAATCTTTTTAAAAACAATTTAGTAAGACCTGATTCTTCTCGTAAATTCTTTGTTTCCTTCTCTAATCGTTTTACAGCATTTACTACCAATTCGTTTGCAGGTACAGTAACTGGAACACGTTCATTTTTTGTCTTGCTAGTAATATAGGTAATGTAATAGTCTCCATTTTTAATACTAAGACATCCTTCTTCAATGCTAAACACCTCAGATAACCGGAGTGATAACTGTGTTGATAAAATAATAGCGGTACCACATAATACATCTTCATCCACTTGAGCACATTTAATAATTTTGTTTACAGTTTCTTCTTCCGGTATTATTTTTGATGTTTTCTCATGTTTAAGGACTCTTTTATTTTTCAGTATTTTTTCTTTATATAAAGCATCAAGATAAAAGGTCTCTTTTGGAACATCCCAACCTCTTACACTTCCCCGTGTTAATATTTCCTTAACAGCATGAGCACAGTGTCTAATTGAAACACCTGATAAAGGTTCGCCAAGAACAGTAGTAGCTTCAAATAAATATGAAAAAAAATCAGCTACAACAGTTTTAGTAAAATTACTAAAGGATGTTATATGCTTCTTTTTCTCCAAAAAGGGCTTTAATTTTTTCAACGCTACTAACTTTCGGAAAACTGAACTAAAACCACAATTTAAAAATTCCGAATGAATAAACAACTTTATCGTATGTTTTATTGAATCCCAAGATGAAAAAGATGTGAAATCAAGCTTTAAATCCGATGGTCTCCAATTCTCCGCCCCTTCTACATAACCTGCAAAATCCCACACATCATCTTTAAATTTGCTATTTCCACACCGCAAGTCCAAAATATTTTTTGAAGAACTATGTTCAACAAAATTTTGATTAAGATTAGTATTATCCATTTGATAAAGCCTCCAATCTTTCAATTATTTCTTTGAGCGCCTTTTCAGTCTCGAAAAGAAGGTAGTCGGTCGCAATTAGATTTTCTTCCATATAACGTACTTTATCTGCTTGAATTTCTGCAAGATGTTCCTTATGAACACTCAAATGTTCTAAAGTTGTTATATACTTTGGACAGAAAAGACAGGCATTAGGTTTCTTACAATTCGTTACATCCTCATCAATAGGTCTTTTACAAATACCATCTGGCAGCCTAGCATTTAAAAGCTTTTTATGTTTTTCTTGGTTGTTCGGCAAATTTTGAATAGCCTCATCAATTCTCGGTACAGTTACTCCAATAAAGCCTAATTTCCTATATTCTTTATCAAACCTTGGTCTTGCAACTTTTGCATAAAGTCTAGTTGAATGTATTGATTTATGCCCAAGGTAATCCATTATTTCAAAAATTGACATTCCTTTGTTAAGCATTTCCGTACCTAAAGTATGGCGAAATTGATGAAAGTGAAGCTTAGGTATTTCACCATTTTGATTAAAAATTCTAAAAGGCTTCAAAAAATACCGTTTAAACCAGTCGCGTACTGTAACATAATCAGCTTCCTTCCAAAATGATTCTTTTCCTGGAGTATTTGTATTCATTTTTACAACAAATAATCTGTCGGTATTCAAAGCTTCTCTTCCAGCTTCAGTAATTGTCACAAGTTTTTTAAACGCTTTTATTACTTCCCTACTAACAGGAATGTATCTATCAGTTTTATTTTTCTCACTTATTACCTCCAGGAGGGTTTCCCCCAAAAGTATGTTCTCTTTGAGAGAATCCTTTGTCATTAGTAGGAGTTCAGAAATTCTAATGCCAGTGAAACGAAGAATCGTTACCAGACAAATCATTAAATCATACGCAAACAAGTCATTATCATTAACTTTTCTAATTTGTAGATAAACACCTTGTTGCTCTTGTTCTAATAAGACTTTTTCTATTAAATCTGGTCTTTTTTTCGCCCAAATCACAGGATTACCGCCAATTCCAGCTTCAGCCAGCACACTAGTTACCGTTATGATTCTGCCTCTATTCAATAAACTATTTAAAGCGTCATTAACCATTTTTGTTACTTCATCGAACTTCACCTTTTGATGGTTATATTTAAACTTAGGTTTAAAGTTAATAGCATCTTGTGCAATTCGTTGAAAGTAAGTGTTAAGAGCTTTTTCTTTAACATCAGGGTTATTATGAAAATACACAAGAGAAACCCCGCATATATTCGCAATATCACCTAAGCTGTTGATTGTAACATCCTTTCCAACCTCCTCAAATTTTTTTAGAACTACATCTATTTGATGTGGTTTGCCTCCACTAGGACTAATATTTATTTCTCTTTTCCCTCGTATCGCATCATCAATCATCTTCATAAAAGATTCCTCAATTACCTGACTTTTTAGGACATCTTCAGTTTGAAGCATTCGATGCTCTTTTCCACCAAAAATATTCTCTTTAGGAAATCCATCCCACTCTAAAGTACAGCCATATTGAATAAACATCTTTAAACTGTTAAAAGTTCTACTTCTAACACCAGCTTTATCAAATCTTAATACAAGGAAAAATAAGAAGTTGTTTATGGTATCAAAGTTGAGTTCTTCGAATGTATTTAATGGCTGATTTGTTTCTTCCAGAAATTCAAAAAACACCTTTAAACTCATCAAATCGTTACGAAGAGTCTTACGTTTAACATTACCTGCTGCTAAACGGTCTTTAATAATTTCTTTCAAAGTATTTTTAAACCATTTATTTGGCAAAAAAGTAAAATTAAAATAAAGCTTGTATAGAGCATCATCTGATAAAATAACCCATTCATCAGAATGAAAGTCGATTGCGTGTAGTACGTTCCTATTACTCAAGTCTAGCTTCACCCATCCTTAAAAAGTTTTTGTATGATTCACTCAGTCTTTCAATTGAAGGTTTTATATATTTGGAAGAAGTCAAAATACTTTTGTGACCTAAACGGGCTTTTATAACATTTATGTCTATTCCTGCATCCGCAAGATTGGATGCATGAGTATGCCTTAATGTATGAGGAGACAATTTATAATTCGTTATTCCAGAAACAGATTCAATGCCCTTGAAAACCTTGTACAATGATTTATAATCCAATGGCTCTCCAACCGAAGGTTGATTGTGAGACACAAAAATATAATTACAGTCACCTGATTGAGGTCGATGAAAACAAACATATTCCTCAATCTCATCAATTAACTGTCTACTTATATGAATTGTTCGTTCTCCGGTTTTTAACTGTCGGTCGGTGTCCTCACCTTCTCTCTCAATTAAATAAATTAAGCCAATATAGTCCGGATTTTCATCATCTACTATATAATCGTGTAACTGTAGATGAAGAATTTCACTTGACCTCATTCCACTTTCATAAAGCAGTTTAAAAATCAACCTATTTCTAATGCGAAGACTCTCATTTCCCCATAATTCATCAATGGTTTCTAAATATTTTTTTGCAATATTAGGGTAAATCCGCCTTTTATCTATCGTGTGTTTTTCTTTACGCTTAAAAAAATGTTTATGTTCTTTTTCCCAATTTTTTATTCCATGAGATAAAAATGATTTTTTTCTATTTGAAGCACGAGAGCCTTCTACCTTTACAAAAGGATTATCTACTATCACTCCACCCATTAGGTTAGTGTGAGCAATGAAGTTACTTATAGATGCTAATCTCCGATTTACTGTAGAAGCTGCTGCCCATCCTTTTTTATGCCGATTATCCAAGAAACTAATAAAGTTTTTAATGTGTCTTGGTTTTATCTCATGGAGGCTCAAATTTTCTTCTACAAGCCATTCATAAAAAATTTTTAAATCTTCAATGTAACTTAATATGGTATTCTGCGAATAACCTTGTATTGCAAGTTTTTTTGTGTATGATAGAACTTCTGGAACAATTTTCATTTTTGAATCCACCAAAACTACATGAGTCTTTGTTTTAACAACTTTCATGCTTCACCTCAAATAATTTTGTGTAAAATTCCGATAAAGGTTGAAAAATAAAGCATTTTGAATCTTCTTGTTTAGAATATTCGCTTCTAAACGTAATTGAGTTGCAGAACAGGGTTTCACAGAACTAATGTTCGTATTTTATATGAAACCATTTTAACCAATATTTCTTAAAATATACATTTCTTACTCACTTACACAAAGCTTACTAGGTAGAAATAATTTCAAATTTCATTCCCTTACTTTTTATCTTTTTACACAACAAAAAAACGTCCAGAATCCTATCATATAAGGATTCTGGACGTTTTTTTAATGTTACACAGTTTTTGGGAGATATAAAGGCAGTTCTGGCATTTAGAGGTGCCCCCTTTGCTGTATATTTATTTCGCGTCAAACCAGGTTGGGCCGTAAGAATAGTCCACTTTCAATGGTACTTTTAATTCAAGGGCATTCTCCATCACTAAAGGAACTAAGCTTTTAAGATTCTCCACTTCGTCTTCTGGAGCCTCGAAAATCAATTCATCGTGCACCTGCAATAACAGCCTGGTTTTTAAGCCTTTATCCTTTAATGCTTCGTCCATGTCTATCATTGCTTTTTTAATAATGTCGGCGGCACTGCCTTGAATTGGGGTGTTCATCGCTGTTCTTTCCGCAAAGCTTCTAATGTTAAAATTACGGGCAGTAATTTCAGGGATGTACCGTCTTCTTTGCATTAGGGTGGTCACATACCCTTTTTGTCTGGCTGAATGAATAATGTCATCCATATACTCCTTCACACCCGGATAAGTATCAAGGTAACGCTCAATAAATTGACCGGCTTCTTTCCTTGTAATCCCCAAGGATTGGGAAAGACCATAATCACTAATTCCATAGACAATACCAAAGTTAACAGCCTTTGCCTGGCGTCGCATGTTTGAGTTTACCTCATCTTTTTCAACGTGGAAGACCTCCATCGCTGTCTTCGTATGGATGTCCAGATCATCCTTAAAGGCTTGAATCAGCTTTTCATCGCCAGCGATGTCGGCCAGGACCCGAAGTTCAATCTGCGAGTAGTCAGCGGCAAAAATGACCCAGCCTTTTTCCGACGGAACAAAGGCCTGACGAATCTTTCGGCCTTCCTCCAGACGAATCGGGATATTTTGCAAATTAGGGTCTATCGAGCTCAGCCGGCCCGTCGCAGTTAATGTCTGTTGATATCTTGTATGGATTTTTTCCGTTTTTGGATTAATGACTTTAAGCAGTCCCTCAATATAAGTAGACTGTAGCTTCCCCAGCTGCCGGTATAGCAGAATATGCTCTATAATTTCATGATCGCCTGCTAATTTTTCTAACACATCTGCAGAAGTTGAATGACCTGTTTTCGTTTTCTTAAATGAATGCAGCCCAAGTTTTTCAAACAAGATAACTCCTAGCTGCTTTGGTGAGTTAATATTAAATTTCTCACCAGCTAATTCACAAACTTTCTCTTCAATTTCAATTAATCGCTCATTTAGCTCTTTTCCCATCATCTGGAGGCGTTCTTGCTCAACCCTGATTCCGCATGATTCCATATCAGCTAAAATAAGTGATAAAGGCATTTCAAGTTCCGTAAATAATTCATATTGCTCATTACGTCTTAATTCATCTTCGAGTTTTTCTCTTAAATCGGACATGGCAAGTCCTTTACGAATCAGATGTTCGGCAAGTTTAGCAGCATCGGGGACCCTTCGTTTCGCACCTTTCCCATAAAACGATTCATCCGGCTGAATATTATGGAGATCGTATCTGTTAGCGATGGCGGCAAGGTCTTCAATATTTTCGGAAGGATTAATGAGATAGGAAGCCATCAAAATATCAAAATCAGCCCCTTTTAAATGGATGTCATATCTTCTTAAAGAAACCTCCGAACGCTTCGCATCATAAACCGTTTTCTTGATTCCTTCATCTTCCGCCCATCTTTTAAAAACTTCTGATTTTAACACAAGATCCGTTGGCAAGTAGAAATTTCCTTTTTCATTTACAAGGGAAAAACCGATTATATCAGCATAATGATAATTATCGTCAAGCATTTCCACATAGAAATAATTGTCATCGGCAAAAATTTCTTCTGTTATTTCAATAGGGATAATATAGTCAACCTCTTCAAGCTCCGGCTCCTCCGTTACAGCTGTGTTTTCGCCTAATTTGTCCAATAATGAATGAAAGCCTAATTCTTTATATAAGACGATTAATTTTTCCCTCGTAAACCCTTCATAGGAAATCGCATCTAAATCTACTTCCACAGGCGCTTGGCGCTCGATTGTCGCGAGTTCTTTACTCATGATTGCCTGATCTTTAAATTCCTCTAGCTTTTCCTTCAGCTTATTCCCCGCAACTTGATCAATTGAGTTTAACAAATTTTCCAGCGTTGAAAACTCTTTTAACAGCTTTATAGCGGTCTTTTCACCGACTCCTGGAACACCGGGGATATTATCCGACGCATCGCCCATTAAACCCTTCATATCGATAATTTGTTCGGGAGTCAGGCCGTATTTTTCGCCAATATGCTTGGGGGTATATTCTTCAATATCGGTAATCCCTTTACGGGTGATTCCTACGGTTGTAGCAGGAGAGGAAAGCTGCGTTAAGTCCTTGTCCCCGGAGATCACTTTTACCTCAAAGCCATCTTTTTCCGCGGTTAAAGAAAGAGTTCCGATAATGTCATCCGCCTCGTAATTTTCAAGCTCATATCTCGAAATCCCGTATGCGTCTAATAGTTCACGAATGAACGGAAATTGCTCTGATAGTTCTGGCGGGGTTTTCTGCCTCCCGCCTTTGTACTCAGTAAAGGTTTTATGACGAAAGGTCGTTTTTCCGGCATCAAATGCGACAAGCATGTGGGTTGGTTTTTCATCCTCCAAAATTTTCATCAGCATCATTGTAAAACCGTATACCGCGTTGGTATGTATTCCTTTATCGTTATTAAGCAGGGGGAGTGCAAAAAAAGCACGGTAGGCAATACTATTCCCATCTATAAGTACAAGCTTTTTCTTTTCCACCTCGTTCACCCTTCCAAAATCTTTTTGTCGAGTTCTAGAATAAACTCACTACCTTCACCGACATCACTTTTTACACTAATTTTTCCATGATGTGCTTCAACTAAATGTTTAACAATCGCTAAGCCGAGTCCTGTGCCTCCGGAATTACGGCTTCTATCCCGGTCCACTCGATAAAATCGTTCAAAGATGCGAGGAATTTCTTCCTTTTTTATTCCAATTCCCGAATCTTTAACATGAATCCGCACATTTCGCTCATAGTCAAGAAGGATGATTTTCACATTTCCTCCAGATGGCGTATACGTAATCGCATTACCAATTAAATTGATAAACACCTGCTTTAAACGATCAACGTCAACGTTAATGAGTACATGCTCCTCCTTACTGTAAAATTCAAGGGCAACATTCTTCGCTTCTGCTTTTCCAGACAGAAGGGCAATGACTTCTTCGAGCATTGGATGCAAATCGACTTGCTGGAGTGTTAATTCAAAGCCTTGCTGCTCAATTTTAGATAGTTCTAATAAATCATGAATGAGCGATTGCAGCCTGTCACTTTCTTTTAAAATAATCGACAGAAATGCTTCTAACGTTTCTTGATTGTTCATTGCACCATCCAAGAGAGTCTCTGTAAATCCTTTAATAGATGTAACTGGAGTTTTAAGTTCGTGTGAAACATTGGCGACAAAATCCTTGCGCACTTGCTCGAGCTTTTTTAGTTCGGTAATATCGTGGAATACGAGCAAAACACCTTTCCATACATTGTTTGTTCCAATAATAGGAATGCCGTATACAACAAAATATTTTCTTTCGATGACTAATGGAATATGCAGCTGTTTACTTACCATCTGTTCTGTCCGGAACACCTCAGCGACGATACAGCAAATTTCTTCATCATCAATTACCTCATAATAAAGCTTTGATAAATAATCAGTTGTTTTCACATGAAAAATATCACTATAACCTTTATTAATGAGATTTATGTACCCGCGGCTGTCAATTAATACTAACCCTGACCCCATATTTTCAATTAAAGCGGTCAAGCGATCCTGCTGCATTTCATGTGCTTTTGTCAGTTCTTGAAGATTTTCAGCCAGCATATTGATGGAGGTACCCAACATTCCTGCATCATCCAATCGCTCAACCTTTGTTCTGGCCCGGTAATTTCCATTTGCTAATTCGATTGCAACATCTGTTGCCGATTTAATCGGTTTTGTATATCTAGAGGTAATTCTAAATCCTAGAAAAATAATGACGACCACTGCAATCCCAAGAATAATCAAAAGACTCCACCAGATTTCCAATTGGAGAGTTTCATTAAGTGAATCTAAGAAATCAATTTTGAATATCTGGCCAAGCAATATTCCTAATCCAACTAATACAGTACTAATTAAGGTAATTAACGTAATTAGAAGTCTTGTTCGGAATTTTGTCATTCCCCTTTAAGCTCCTCCATTTTATAACCGAGACCGCGCATGGTTTTTATATAGGCCGGCTTCTTCGTATCTTCTTCAATTTTCTCACGTAAATGTGAGATATGTACATCAACAATTCTAGTATCGCCAGCAAAATCATAATTCCAAACAGCGCTGAGTAATTGATCCCTAGTTAATACCCGACCTTTATTTTTGGCGAGATAAAGCAGTAATTCAAATTCCTTTAAAGTCAATTCTAATTGCTGGGCTTGGAAATAGGCTTCATATTTTTCGGGATAGATAGTTAACTTCCCTATTTCAATTTTTTCCTCATTATTATCGTTTTCTTCAACTGCCTCCGGTTGAACCTGGGTTCTTCTTAGGATGGCCTTTACACGGGCAATCACTTCTCTGGGACTGAATGGTTTAACCATGTAGTCGTCAGCGCCAAGCTCGAGCCCTAGTATTTTATCGAATTCATCATCTTTTGCCGTTAACATTAATATTGGAGTCATAATCCCCTTTTGGCGAAGCTGTTTGCAAACTTCCATCCCATCTAAATTTGGCAGCATTAGATCTAGCACAATCATATCGGGTGACTCAGTTTCAGCTAATTTTTTTCCTTCTTGTCCATCCATTGCCGTGATAACATCATATCCCGCCTGTTCAAAATTATATTGAAGTAAGGTTACAATCGATTGCTCATCATCAACAACAAGTACTTTATTTTTCATACGATCCCCCGCAATTCAAGATACCTTCATTATATCTTTAAGGAATAGGGTTATCTAGTTTTACGGACTGGTATAAGAAAAAGGGGTAATTGGTGGGATTTTTTTATTAAAGTTAACAAATTAGTCATGGTTCGGTTCGGACCGCAGCTTTATTTTTTGTACAATGGACTTAGGTAATTAGGAAGGAAGTGGAATATGGCTTACAAGCCTCGCACTACACCTATTGAATTATTAAAATTACGAATATTAAACATACGAATGGATTTAGCAACAGAGATGAAGAAGTATTATTTAAACAAGGAAAAAGGCTATGAAGGGGAGCTTCAATTTGATCTATTGACGGAAAAGCTTCAAAGTAATGGCTTAATTTTAAACGACTTGCAGCTCGAAATAGACAATTCACCTTTCCAACTTGATACTTCAATTATTTTCCAAGGAATATATTACCTTATAGATGTAAAAAATTTTCAAGGTGATTTTATTTATAAACCCGACAGACTTGAAACGGTTTTTAGAAAGCATTATAAGAATCCACTAGACCAATTGAAACGCAGCAAATTCTTGCTTGGCCAATTACTCCAAAAGCATGGGTATAATTTTGCCATCGAGGGATTCGTAGTGTTTATCAACCCCGAGTTTACCTTATATCAGGCTCCTCTAAATGAACCCTTTATTTTCCCGACACAGCTAAATACCTTTATGAAAAAATTAGATGCGCAGCCATCAAATTTAACTTACCGTCACAAGGCGCTTGCTGACAAGCTGGTTTCTTTACACCAAACGCAATCACCTTTTACTAAGTTACCAGCTTATGATTTTTGTGGTGTGCGTAAAGGTGTTACTTGCAAGGTGTGCTATTCGTTTAAGATTGATGTTCCCGCCAGTGGAAGGAAATTAATTTGTGATGATTGCGGTTGTGAGGAAAAGATTGAATCTGCAGTTTTGCGATGTGCGAGAGAAATAAAGATACTGTTTCCGGATAGGAGAATTACTACTAATATTGTTTATGAGTGGTGCGGGGGGATCGTGTCTAAAAAGGTAATTAGAACAATCCTTAAGGACAACTTTAAAGCAATCGGGGCGAGCAGGCATTGCTATTTCGAGTGAAATTGAAAAAATGGCATATCTTTTGTTTTCCACTGATTTTAATAGTGTTACTCATACTTCTCGGTCACTAAAAATAAGTTTTAGTGACCGGGAGACAGCTTTTTCCTTTCTTTCGGGCACTATGAACCGCTCTCTGTGCCGGGTGGCAGCATTTCCCTTCCTTTCGGGCACTAAGAACCGCTCTCTGTGACCGGGTGGCAGCATTTCCCTTCCTTTCGGGCACTAAGAACCGCTCTCTGTGACCGGGTGGAGGCATTTCCCTTCTTTTCGGGCACTAAGAACCGCTCTCTGTGACCGGGAGACGGCTTTTTCCCTCTTTTCGGGCACTAAGAACCGCTCTCTGTGACCGGGTGGCGGCATTTCCCTTCCTTTCGGGCACTAAGAACCGCTCTCTGTGACCGGGTGGCGGCATTTCCCTTCCTTTTGGGCACTAAGAACCGGTCTCTGTGACCGGTCGGCGTCATTTCCCTTCCTTTTGGGCACTAAGAACCGGTCTCTGTGACCGGGAGACGGCATTTCCCTTCTTTTCGGGCACTAAGAACCGCTCTCTGGAACAAAATATGGGTAATTAAAAGTTCTCCAATGCCTTGCCATGGAATTCTTCCAAACGATGTGGCGGGCACACTTTTACTTTCCCATCAATCACCGTTTCATTTTTTTCATTCGCACCAGTAACATTGATAACTACAGTATGCTCACCATTATTTACTTCAATCACCTCAAACAAAAACTCGACGGTTCCGTAATGATAGACAGGCTTAGTGAATTCAATTTCCTGGCTTAATATATGGCTTCCCGGTCCGGGTAAATATTTTGAGATAGCAGAGGTAATCATCCCTGTTAGCATGATACTTGGAACAATCGGTTTTTCAAATGGCGTCTGTGACGCATAGTCATGTTGTATGTAAAGAGGGTTCGCGTCATCAGTTAATCCTAAATATAGCAGAAGATCCTTATCTTCGATTTTCTCCGTCAAGGATAACTTTTCACCAACCGTTATTTCATCAATCTTTCGGCCAAGCTTTCTTTTTTTTCCTAAAAGCATCCAACACACCTCACTGAAAGCGATTTCATTATTAAATCGAAAAAAATCCGGGGACCCTAAAAAGGCCCCGAATTTCTAAAAAATTAAGCTAATACTTCCATAACACCGCGAACGGATTCAACAGACTTGTCTAAGGCTGCTTTCTCGTCTGCAGTAAGCTCTAGCTCGATTACTTTTTCAATCCCGTTTGCACCAAGGATGGTTGGTACTCCAAGGTAGATACCTTCATAACCAAATTCCCCTTCAAGGTACGCAATCGATGGTAACACACGACGTTGGTCTTTCAAAATCGCTTCACACATTTCTACCAATGAAGCTGCAGGTGCATAGTAAGCACTGCCGTTCCCAAGAAGGTTAACGATTTCGCCGCCGCCTTTTCTTGTCCGTTCAACAATTGCTTCCAAGCGGTCTTTAGGAATTAGTGTTTCTAATGGAATCCCACCGGCATAGGAATAACGTACAAGCGGCACCATATCATCACCGTGTCCGCCTAAAACAAATCCAGTAATATCTTTAACCGATAGATTTAATTCCTGAGCCACAAATGTACGGAAACGAGCTGTATCAAGAACGCCTGATTGACCAATTACACGGTTCTTAGGGAAACCTGATTCTTTAAATACAGTATAAGTCATCGCATCAACAGGGTTTGTTAACACAAGAATCGTACAATTTGGAGAATATTTCACAATCTCTTGCGTTACACTTTTCATTACTTTTTGGTTGGTTTGCACTAAATCGTCACGGCTCATGCCTGGTTTACGTGCAATTCCGGCAGTAATCACAACGATATCCGAATCGCGGGTATCTTCGTAATTAGAAGTTCCCGAAATTGAGGCATCAAAGCCTTGAACAGGACCAGCTTCAAGCATATCTAGCGCTTTACCTTTTGTAGGGTTTTCCATTGGAGCGATATCAACTAAAACAACATTTCCAAGCTCTTTTTGTGCAAGTAAAAATGCAGTTGTGGCACCAGTAAAACCGCCGCCGATTACAGAAACTTTTTTACGTTTTAATGACATATGACTCTCCCCTTTTACGCATATATTAATGATCCAAGTCGGGGCTTAAAATAAGCCCCAGCTTTTCTTATTCCATATTCTTAATTAGTTCATCAGCAAACTCAGAAGTTTTTACCTCTGTTGCTCCATCCATTAAGCGGGCAAAGTCATAAGTAACAACTTTAGATGCAATTGTTTTTTCTACTGATTTAATAACCATAGTAGCTGCTTCAGTCCAGCCTAAGTGTTCAAGCATTAATACACCTGATAAGATGACAGATGAAGGATTTACTTTATCAAGACCTGCATATTTAGGTGCAGTACCATGTGTCGCTTCAAAAATAGCATGCCCTGTTTCATAGTTGATGTTAGCTCCCGGAGCAATTCCGATGCCGCCAACTTGTGCTGCAAGTGCATCTGAAATGAAGTCGCCGTTTAAGTTCATTGTAGCCACAACATCAAACTCACGTGGGCGAGTAAGAATTTGCTGCAAGAAAATATCAGCGATTGCATCTTTCACGATGATTTTTCCAGCAGCTTCTGCATCAGATTGCGCCTTGTTCGCAGCATCTGATCCTTGCTCTGCCTTAATCCGGTCATATTGAGCCCATGTAAAGACTTTATCGGCAAATTCCTTTTCAGCAAGCTCATAACCCCAATTTTTAAACGCGCCTTCAGTGAATTTCATGATATTTCCTTTATGCACGAGTGTAACGGATTTACGGCCTTCTTTTATCGCATAGTTAATAGCTGCACGTACAAGACGAGTTGTACCTTCTTCAGAAACAGGTTTAATACCAATACCGGACGTTTCAGGGAACCTGATTTTATTAACACCCATTTCGTTTTGAAGGAAGTCGATAACCTTTTTGACTGCCTCTGTGCCTTTTTCATACTCGATTCCAGCATAAATATCTTCAGTATTTTCACGGAAGATGACCATATCTGTATCTTGCGGACGCTTAACCGGTGAAGGAACACCTTCAAACCATCTTACAGGACGTAAGCAAACAAACAAGTCTAACTCTTGTCTTAGTGCAACGTTCAAGGAACGAATTCCGCCGCCGACAGGGGTAGTTAGTGGTCCTTTAATGGCAATCAAATATTCATTGATTTCATCAAGTGTTGCTGATGGGAGCCATTCACCTGTTTGGTTAAATGCCTTTTCACCTGCTAAAACTTCTTTCCATACTAATTTACGTTCACCCTTATAGGCTTTTTCAACCGCTGCATTTAAAACTCTCTCAGAAGCAGCCCAAATATCTGGACCGATACCGTCCCCTTCAATAAACGGGATAATTGGATTGTTTGGTACATTTAATACTCCATCTTTAACCGTGATTTTTTCGCCTAACATAGTTGTTCTCCCTCCTATTATGTAAAAACCCTTTGTCGTGCAAATGACTGAATCAAAGGTTAGAGAGCCAGAGCCTCTAACCTTTTCATTCAATACTATTACATCAATAATATTAATAAAAGTAAAATATTAACCTCTTTGCTCGATTGGAATGTATTTTTGCATTCCAGGACCCGTGTACTCTGCTCGTGGACGGATTAAACGATTGTTTTCATATTGCTCTAAAATATGGGCCAGCCATCCGGAAACACGACTTACAGCAAAGATTGGTGTCATTAAGTCGTGGTCTACGCCTAAGCTGTGATAAACAGATGCGGAAAAGAAATCTACGTTTGGCGGCAGTTTCTTTTCACCCGTAACGATGCTTTCAATTTTCACTGACATATCATACCAATGCGGTTCGCCAGTCAGCTCGGTTAATTTTTTTGACATTTCTTTCAAATGCTTGGCACGAGGGTCTCCCTTGCGGTACACTCTGTGACCGAAGCCCATGATTTTTTCTTTGTTTTCAAGTTTGCCGTGAATATATGGTTCAACATTTTCAATCGTACCAATTTCAGTCAGCATTTTCATGACGGCTTCATTTGCGCCGCCGTGCAGTGGTCCTTTAAGAGCTCCGATTGCCGCAGTGACTCCTGAATAAACATCGGATAATGTAGCCACACAAACACGGGCTGTAAATGTAGAAGCATTTAATTCATGGTCTGCATGTAAGACAAGAGCTTTATCAATTGCTTCGACTGCGATTTTCTCTGGCTCTTTCCCAGTTAACATGTAAAGGAAATTAGCTGCATAGCTTAAATCCTGTTTTGGAGCAATCGGTTCAAGGCCCTTTCTAACCCGTGCAAATGTCGTAACAATGGCAGGCATTTTCGCTTGAAGTCGAATCGCTTTTCTGTAGTTGGCTTCAGTATCCATTACATCAGCTTCATCATCGTAAAGTCCCAATAAAGAAACCGCTGAGCGAAGCGCTGCCATTGGATGTACCTTTTGAATCGGATACATGTTAAAATGCTCGATTACTTCAGGTGGAAGTGCTGCGTTTTCAGAAAGCTGTTGTTTCAATTCTGCCAATTGCTCTGCATTGGGCAGCTTACGGTGCCATAACAAATAAATAACTTCTTCAAAGCTGGCATTCTTAGCTAAATCGTCAATGTCATAGCCAACATATGTTAGCGTGTCATCAATAATAGAGCTGATTGAGGACGTTGTTGCCACTACCCCTTCAAGACCGCGTGTTACTGTCATAATAAATCTCTCCTTCACCTTTCTAAATTCCCCATTGCCCAATTTTGTAAACAAAACACAATGAATAGCCGGAAGAATTGGCGTAACGAATTGTCCCAGTATTCCCTTCAAAGGATATCCCGGTTTAGCTGACTGAGCGATTGCTCGGGACATATACAAATTGCTTGTATGCCCTTTCATTTGCAATAAAAAATTATTTTACAAGTAAATCAGCATATATATATGGTTTATGTAAAAAAGGATACGCTTACAAGCCTATTATAAACAATTATCAAATTTTTGTGAACGAAAAGGAGTGGAAAAATACAAAAAAAATATTATTTTACAAAAAAACAAGTTAAAAAAACCTAAAAATTTTCATAGCTACATAGGCAATGCCTGCCCCAATTAATGGGCCTTCCGCAACACTCTTCATTAAAGAGCCGTTTTTGACAATAAATCCTACCAAAAGTAATAAGAATAATACTGACTCACTAAGCATTTACCTATCCATCCTTCACCTAAATTATCGTACCATAATATCATTAAAAAGCGGACTAAGATTTTATTGTTTTCAGTTGAAACTTTCCTCACTAAACATCGTAATAATGATTGGTGCGGTAATTTCCTATTGGAAAATTATGCAGCCTCATTCATATAATGTTAAACTATAATAACTAGCTTATTTAATAGGAGGTCGGAAGTTTGAATCTTAAGTACATATACCAGACAATGAGATTTTTACTTGTTGTTGGCGGCGTTATACTTGCACTGTACCTTTTTTACTATTTATCTACGTTAACGTATCCATTTTTAATTGGTCTGATTATTGCCTTTTTCATTAATCCGCTTGTTAACTTTTTTGAAAAGAAGTGGAAAATGCCGCGTGTGCTTGCGGTTTTTGTTGCGCTTATCGTTATTTTCGCCGTATTTGCCGGGTTAATTACCCTTTTAGTAGCTGAAATTGTCACGGGTGCCAACTATTTGGCTACGGTAGTACCTGAACATCTGGATACGTTAATCGGCTATATTGAGGATTATTTTACAGCTCAAATCCTTCCGCTCTATGATCATTTAACAAGTTTATTTAATAAGCTTGGAGCAGGACAGAAAGAGACAATTAGTAGTAATATTCAAAATATCGGTCAGAAAATCGGAACAACTGCTGGCTCGTTTATTAAGAATCTGTTCGGAATCATTCCCAATATTTTAACCTGGCTTCCGAATGCAGCAACAGTGCTGATATTTTCATTGTTGGCTACCTTTTTCATCAGCAAGGATTGGTATCGATTATCGGTACTCGGCGGCAAACTATTACCTGAAAAGGCAAAAACGAGCGGCAGAACGGTATTTATTGATTTAAAAAAGGCGTTATTCGGTTTTATTAAGGCACAGTTAACCCTAATCTCGATTACAACGGTGATTATCCTTATCGGTTTACTTGTCCTTCGTGTCGATTATGCGATAACGATTGCACTTGTTACCGGGATTGTTGATGTTCTTCCCTATCTTGGTACAGGGTTAGTGTTTGTCCCATGGATTATTTACACAGCCATTAGCGGCAATATGGGCCTTGCCATTGGCCTCGGTGTTCTTTATATTATTGTCCTCGTCCAAAGACAAGTTATGGAGCCAAAGATTCTTTCTTCGAGTATTGGTTTAGATCCGTTAGCAACATTGATTGCGTTATTTGTCGGTTTTAAAACAATCGGTTTTTTAGGATTAATTGTCGGTCCGGTAACTCTGGTTATTATCAGTACCCTTTATCGCGCCAATGTTTTTCATGATGCCTGGGCGTTTATTAAAGGAAAAGAGGTATAAAAAAAGTCAGCTTCCATACGGGAGCTGACTTTTTTTAATGATTACAACACACTAGCGTGGCCGTTATAAATAACACCTCTAGCAGAATCAACGGTAATTTCTTGGCCATCTTTGAACAAATCCAAAGCATGATCTACGCCGACAATCACAGGGATGCCAAGATTCAACCCAACAACAGCGGCATGGCTGGTTAGCCCGCCTTCTTGGGTAATGAGGGCAGCACATTTTTCAATCGCTGGAACCATGTCACGGTCTGAACCGATTGTCACAAGAATCGAACCCGGCTTTACCTTATTTAATGCCTCTTCTGCGTCATGAGCAAGGACCACCTTACCAAAAGCGGATTTGCGGCCAATTCCCTGTGCCTTGGCGATTGTTTCTCCGACTACATGAATCTTCATCAGATTTGTTGTTCCTGCTTCACCAACTGGAACCCCTGCAGTGATAACGACTAAATCGCCACGTTTTACAATGCCGCTATTTAAGCTTTCCTCAACGGCAATATCAAGCATTTCATCTGTAGTCGTGCAGATTCTGCCAAGCCGTGGATAGACTCCCCAGACAAGCTGTAAACGGCGGCAAACGGGTTCATTTGCTGTTACAGCAACAATCGCTGCCTTCGGACGGTACTTCGAAATCATCCTGGCTGTATGACCGCTTTCCGTTGGGGTAATGATTGATTTTACATCTAAGTTTAAAGCGGTATGTGCAACAGACTGGCCAATCGCATCTGTTAGGTTGTGTTCGGTGTCTTTTCTCCGGCTTGATAAAATTTCCTTGTGTTCTAATGCCTGCTCGGCTCTAGAAGCAATATTGTTCATTGTTTGAACTGCTTCTACTGGGTAAAGCCCTGCAGCCGTTTCACCAGAAAGCATGATTGCATCTGTCCCGTCAAAAATGGCATTGGCTACATCGCTTGCTTCCGCACGAGTTGGTCTTGGATTCCGCTGCATTGAATCAAGCATTTGTGTAGCAGTAATGA
Organism: Neobacillus sp. NPDC093127; assembly: GCF_044754175.1. Lineage (NCBI taxonomy): Bacteria > Bacillati > Bacillota > Bacilli > Caryophanales > Bacillaceae > Neobacillus > Neobacillus sp. NPDC093127. The sequence continues at coordinate 177,568 of NZ_JBIVOP010000010.1, read as the reverse complement.
CTGGCTTTCCAAGGGCATTACATTTCTTAATCAACATTTTTTGAACAAGCGGAACCTCTTCAGCCGGGATTTCAACTCCAAGATCGCCACGGGCAACCATCAGGCCATCAGAGATTTCTAAAATTTCATCAATGTTATCTACGCCTTCTTGGTTTTCAATTTTAGGAATAATATGTGTAAATACTGCGTTGTTTTCTTCCAGCAGCTGACGGATTTCTAACACGTCTTTTGCCCGGCGGACGAAAGATGCCGCAATAAAATCAACGCCTTGTTCAATTCCAAAGAGAATATCCTGTGTATCCTTTTCTGTAATCCCTGGCAGATTTACGGACACACCCGGAACATTTACACCCTTTTTATTTTTCAAGGTACCGCTGTTTAGAATTTTCGTAGAAATTTCATTTGCTGCTTTATTTATTTCGATTACTTCAAGACCGATTAATCCATCGTCTAAAAGAATTTTTGAGCCTACATGTACATCTTCAATTAATCCAGGGTATGTAACGGAAAACTTCTCGACTGTTCCTTCGACCTCTGTCATGGAAACAATTACATTCTCGCCAGCCTTTAGCTCAATAGCACCGTTTTGCATATTGTTTGTCCGAATTTCCGGACCTTTTGTATCTAGCAGGATGGCCACCGTTTTCCCCGTAATTCTTGACGCTTCGCGGATATTTTCGATTCGGGCACCATGCTCTTTAAAATCACCATGTGAAAAATTTAAGCGGGCAACGTTCATACCTGCATTAATCAATTGAGTTAATTTTTCTACACTTTCACTAGCAGGACCAATTGTACAAACGATTTTCGTTTTTCGTAACATTTTAAAGCCTCCTATTTGGTTAAAACAATAATTAAATAGATAATTCCTTTGATAGTTTGAACAAGTCAAGATCCAAGGTATGTTTTTTATTTAGAGCGTCACTAATGTCGTAATCAGCTAGCTGATTCTTTTCTATTCCTACTGCACGGCCGCCTTTTCCTTCAATTAAAAGCTCGACTGCTCTTGCACCTAATCTGCTGGCAAGCACTCTGTCAGCCGCAGTCGGGGAACCGCCGCGCTGGATATGGCCTAATACCGATACTCTTGTTTCAAAGCTGGTTGCTTCTTCAAGCTGACGGGCAAATTCATATCCGCTGCATACACCTTCAGCAACAATAATGATACTATGCTTTTTCCCGCGTTCCTGGCCGCTGCGCAGCCTTTCCGCCACTTCATTCATATCATAGTTCTCTTCAGGAATTAAAATCGTTTCAGCCCCGCCGGCAAGTCCAGCCCATAGAGCAATGTCACCAGCGTTCCGACCCATTACTTCGATGACAAAGGTTCTTTCGTGGGATGTAGCCGTATCACGAATTTTATCGATAGCATCGATGACAGTATTTAATGCAGTGTCAAATCCAATTGTCAGTTCTGTGCCTGGAATATCATTATCAATTGTTCCCGGTACACCTACGCACGGAAATCCTTGCTCTGATAATGCTTTAGCTCCTCGGTAGGAACCATCCCCGCCGATAACAACAAGTCCCTCGATTCCATGAGCCCTTAGCTGCTCAATACCTTTTTGCTGCCCTTCTTTTGTTTTAAATTCTATGCACCGCGCCGAATGAAGCATCGTTCCGCCCCTGTGAATGATATCACCAACAGAACCAAGTTCAAGCTTCTTAATATTTCCGGAAATTAATCCTGAATACCCTCCATAAATGCCATACACATCCACATTATGAAATATTGCTTTCCGGACAACTGCCCGAATCGCCGGATTCATTCCCGGGGCGTCGCCGCCGCTTGTAAGTACCCCTATTTTTTTCATGTGTATCACCTCAATCATAGATTATGAAAACATATATATATAATATCATTAAGATAGAGAAGATGCTGTTTTCACAACTACTTCTATTATTCACATAAAAGCTTCTAATATTTATAAAATAACATGAAGATATGCCCTTAACAACCGATTCATATAAGTAATTACAAATGACGGAATAGTTAGTGAACTGAAAACGTTTTATCCGGCTTTGAAAGCGTGAACATCAACATCTTAAAGAAATTTCTGTGAACAATTTTTGAACGAAACCATTTTAAAAATCGTGCCCATATGAGCACGATTTTTTTAATTAACGCTAATATAATCATTTATTAAGCTATATTCACCAATTGACCTAAATCGATTATACCGATCGGCAATTAATTCCTCTTCCGAAAGGTTCAGCAGCTGTTGCAGTGAAGTTTTCAGTACTTTTTCAATTTCTTCAGCCTGATGCTTCACATCTTTATGAGCTCCACCCTTGATCTCGGGAATAATCTCATCGATAACACCTAATTCTTTTAAGTCAGGTGCCGTAATCTTCATTGTTTCAGCCGCGTTTTTGGCGAGGGCCGCATCTTTCCACAAAATAGCTGCTGCTCCTTCAGGAGAAATTACTGAGTAGGTTGAGTTTTCAAGCATGTATATCCGATTGCCAACACCAAGGGCCAGCGCACCGCCGCTGCCGCCTTCGCCGATAACAATACAAATAACTGGCACCCTGAGGCCTGCCATTTCAAATAGATTGCGGGCAATCGCTTCACTCTGACCTCGTTCTTCCGCGGCCTTACCAGGGTAAGCTCCTTTTGTATCGATAAAACAAATGATGGGGCGCTTAAATTTATCCGCCTGTTTCATTAAACGGAGTGCTTTTCGGTAGCCCTCGGGATGCGGCATGCCAAAATTTCTACGAATATTCTCTTTCGTATCTTTTCCTCTTTGATGGCCAATAACGGTAACAGGAAGCCCCTTGAACCTGGCTATTCCGCCAACAATGGCTGCATCATCAGCGAAGTTTCGGTCGCCATGACATTCAAAGAATCCATCAAATAAATAGGAAATATAGTCCAATGTTGTCGGCCGGCCTGGATGTCTAGCAATTTGCACTCGATCCCACGGTTTAATATTGGAATATATATCTGCCTCTAGCTTTTCAAGCCGAACCTCTAATTTGGCAATTTCTGAGCTTAAATCGACATCTGTTGTTTTAGTGAACTCTTTTATTTCGTTGATTTTCTTTCTTAACTCTACAATTGGGCGTTCGAATTCCAATTCTCCTACCATTCGAGTTCACCTCCTGGTTGATGAATTTCTAAAATGTTTGTGATTTTTTCAACTAATTCAAGTCGTGAAATGATTGCATCTAACTGACCATGCTTTAATAGAAACTCAGCCGTTTGAAAGTCTGCAGGCAATTCTTCACGAATGGATTGTTCAATTACTCTGCGGCCGGCAAAGCCGATTAATGCTTCTGGCTCAGCAAAGTTGAAATCGCCCAGCGACGCGAAGCTTGCAGAAACACCGCCTGTTGTCGGGTAGGTCATCATAGAAATAATCAAACCGCCATTTTCACTAAACCTCTTTAAGGCAACACTTGTCTTTGCCATTTGCATCAAACTCAAGGCACCTTCCTGCATTCTTGCTCCGCCGGAGGCAGTAAAGATCATAAACGGTACAGAAAGTTCATCGGCTTTTTCTACCGCTAGCGTAATTTTTTCGCCGACTACTGAACCCATACTTCCCATTCGGAACGAAGCATCCATGATCGCAAGGACAATTTTATTACCATTTACAGTTCCAATGCCTGTAACCACTGCTTCATTTAATTTGCTTTTTTGGCGATCCTTTTCAAGCTTTTCAAGGTAATCTGGGAAATCCAATGGATTTTTAGATATCATATTTTCATTGATCTCCTCAAAGCTGTTTTCATCAAGAAAGCTATCAATCCGCTCTCTTGAATTCATTTGAAAATGGTGTCCGCAATGTAGACAAACCTTAAAGTTTTTCGCTAATTCCTTTGTATACATGATTTTTTTACATGAAGGGCATTTAGTCATGATTCCTTCAGGTACGTCATTTTTAGCAGTTTCTGTAGGTATTGTTGCATATTTTTTCTTTTTTTGATTAGGTTTCGTAAAAAGATCTTTTAGTGCCAAAATGTAACCTCCTTAGTAACACCCCTGCCTAATGCAGGTTTTTCCTGATAATTCTATTCAGAAGTCTTTCTATCCTTTATCAACTCTATACCCACGAAGTGGTCAGACCACTAGACAATTAAAAATACCCTTACCCAAGGGCTTGTTTAACTTCCACTATAAAATAAAATAATTTCAAAATCTGTTAGTATTTGTCGATAAAAAAAGACAATTTTCGGAGAGCACAATAAGCAGAAAGTGTTTTTTCCTCATCCTTTTCTGCTAAAGCATCTATTAATAATTGATAATTCTCGCGGTTATACTCAATGGGAATAGAGTCAAGTGAATAGTAATAATCCTTCAAAATTAGCCAAATTCTAGCGAATAGGTGATTATTTGCCATCTCAATGATCCGAATAAAAAACTCATCATCATTAAAATTGTCTGCTGTTTTTACCCATTCTTGTAAATTTGCTATGCTTCTCGTGTCCATTCTTTGTATACTTAAGCGCAGGCAATCCATCTCAATAATATTTTTTGTCTCCAATACATCCCGCTTTGCTTTTTCATCCTGCAAAATAAAGGTGCTGAGGAGCTGCACCAGCTGATTGCCGCGAAAGTCTCTGATAAACGTCCCTTCGCCGCGACGTGTTTCGATTAAACCAAGCAATTCCAATGCCCTTAGTGCTTCGCGAACGGAAGAGCGCCCGAAATTCAGGCGCTCAGACAGTTCTCGTTCTGATGGAATCTTATCTCCGGTCTTTAGACCATCTATAGTAATCATTTCTCGTAATTGTTTTACAATCTCTAAGTATACTTTTGTATTCGTCACTTACTTTATCACTCACTTTTACCAATAATAGCGAGCCTTTGTGTTTTTTCTTTAATATCTTCCGGATCCACTTTGATCCGGGCTACCCCTGTTTCCATCGCAGCCTTTGCTACTGCTGCGGCTACATTTGGGGCTACTCGAGGGTCAAACGGTGCTGGAATGACATAGTCAGCATTTAACTCATCTTCAGTGATTAAGCCGGCAATGGCTTCCACTGCTGCTACTTTCATTTTTTCATTTATATGTGTTGCGCGAACATCAAGCGCCCCACGGAAAATCCCAGGAAATGCCAGGACATTGTTTACTTGATTTGGAAAATCAGACCGGCCTGTTCCAACTACTTTGGCTCCGGCTGCTTTCGCTTCATCCGGCATAATCTCAGGGTCTGGATTAGCCATCGCAAAAATAATCGAATCCGGGTTCATCGATGCTACCATCTCTTTGGTTAGCGCACCAGCTACCGAAACTCCGATAAATACATCAGCGCCTTTAATTACATCAGCGAGACTTCCTGTCAGGTTATCCCGATTAGTAAATTTCGCTACTTCTGCTTTTACCGCATTCATCCCTTGTGGGCGTCCTTCGTAAATGGCACCTTTTGTATCACACATAATGATGTCTCTGACACCATAGCTATATAACAACTTAATAATCGCAATCCCGGCTGCACCAGCACCGCTTGCTATCACTTTAATTTCGGTTATTTTCTTGTCGATAATTTTTAGAGCATTGACAAGCCCGGCCACGGTGACAATGGCTGTACCATGCTGGTCATCATGAAAGATCGGAATATTCGCTTCCTTCTTCAATCGTTCCTCTATCACGAAACAATTAGGTGCAGCGATATCTTCCAGATTCACACCACCAAATGTAGGCTCCAGTAACTTTACGGTTTCAACAATTTTATCCACATCTGTCGTGTTTAGACAGATGGGAAACGCATCAACTCCGGCAAAGCTTTTAAATAGAACTGCCTTACCTTCCATTACAGGAAGTGCTGCTTCGGGTCCAATATTACCAAGTCCGAGAACGGCCGTCCCATCAGTTACCACCGCAACCATGTTTCCTTTCATGGTATAATCATAAACGGTTTCTGGCTTTTCATAAATATCTTTACATGGCTCTGCCACACCTGGTGAATAGGCTAAACTTAAATCATGAGCGTTCCGGACAGGAACTTTTGATTTCGACTCTAACTTCCCTTTATTAATTCGATGCATATGTAATGCTTCTTCACGTAAAGTCAAGATATGTCACCCCTTTGATTTATACAAAAAGAATCGGAACATCCCGCTAAATAACAAGCCAACATTGGTGGTCAGACCACACTTGTCTCTTTATCACTATAACATATCTTCGAAAGTTGTAAAGAATTAATCTTTCAGGACAACATTTTTTGAACCGAGTATTTTTTTTAATTGCCGCAGTAATTCGGAGGTTGGATTTACGTTATTCTCCTTACCTAACCTTACTGTTTTTCGGGTTGATTCGTAATGCAAAATAACGCCTGCTTCACCCTTATTTTCTTTAAGAAGCTGATTTATTTTTTGTAATGATTGCTCATCCTGTATATTTTCGACAATTTTCAAATATAATACTGACTGCTTTACTAATTTTGTTTGAATCCATTGTTCTAACTGAGAAACATGCTGAATGATAAATTGCGGTTCCCCTTCGCGTTCTTCAATTTTTCCTTCCAGCAGCACAAAATTCCCCTGTCTTAAAAGCTGTTGGTGCCTTTTATAGACCATCGGGAATGCGACTGCTTCCATTTCGCCAGTTGCATCACTTACAGTTAAAAAGGCCATAGAATCGCCCTTTTTGGTGCGAATAGCTTTCAAGGATGAAAGATAAACACCTGCAGAAGCCCTTTTTACCTCATTTTTCAAATGGAATAAAACGTCTGCACCGCAAACTTTAAGCTCTTTTGCAAAAATAGAAATGGGATGATCAGATAGATAGAAGCCAAGTGCCTCTTTTTCAAATGTCAGCTTATGCTCCTGACTTATGGGATCGACTTGAACATACTTCGGCTTGGGAACAAATTCATCATCGAATAAATCAATTTGACTGGCATCGTCAGGCTTAAAAATTTGAGCATGCTCAATTGCTACATCTAAACTGGCAAGCAAGACTGCTCGGTCTTCACCGAACTCATCAAAACATCCTGAGTGGACAAGAAACTCCAGAGTTTTCCGGTTAATCGCTTTAGAAGAAACCCTAATACAGAAATCAAAAAGGTTCGCAAATTTTTTCTTTTTCCTTGCTTGAAAGATTTCCTTCAATGCTTGAGCACCAACACTTTTGATAGCAGCAAGGCTGTAGCGGATGGCTCCTGTTTGATCTACATGAAATGAAAAACCGCTATGGTTGATAGATGGAGGCAGGACGGTAATTTCCTTTTGCTTTGTTTCCATAATATACTGAGCAATTTTTGTTTCATTTCCAATTGCTGCGGTAAGCAGGCCTGCCATAAAAAAAGTTGGATAATTAGCTTTTAAAAAGGCAAGCTGGTAGGCAATCATGCTATAAGCCACTGCGTGACTGCGATTAAAGCCATAATTTGCAAAGCGGACAATTAAATCATAAATCTCATTGGCAAGAGATTGGTTATAGCCCTTCTTTAGTGCTCCTTGAACAAAATGATGACGCTCTTTATCAAGTACCTCTTTTTGCTTCTTCCCGACTGCCCGCCTCAAAAGATCGGCTTCACCAAGTGAGAATCCTGCCATTACCGAAGCAATCTGAATGATTTGTTCTTGGTAGACAATAACACCATAGGTATTCTCTAAAATCGGCTGCAAAACCGGGTGTGGGTATTCGACTGCTTGCCGGCCATGTTTTCGATCAATAAAGAGCGGGATACTTTCCATTGGTCCCGGCCGATACAACGCATTGACGGCTACAATATCCTCAAAGCGAGAAGGTTTTAATCTGGTTAACACCTTCCGTATCCCTTCCGATTCCAGCTGAAAAATCCCTGTCGTTTCGCCCCTTGCTAATAGTTCAAACGTCTTGGTATCTTCAAATGGGATTCGCCCGATGTCCACTTTTCTCCCCGTATGACGATGTATGGATGATAGAATTGTTTCAATAAGTGAAAGATTTCGTAAGCCAAGGAAGTCCATTTTGAGGAGACCAATTTCTTCAAGATGTTCCATTGAATATTGCGTTAAATAAACTTGGTTAGACCCGCGTTGAATCGGAATTAATTCAATAAGCTGTTTCTCGCTAATGATCACACCTGCAGCATGTGTAGATGTGTGGCGCGGCAGACCCTCGAGCTTTAAAGCTGTTTCAAATAGCCGTTTGTATTGCTCGGTTTCATTAATCAGCCTGCGAAGCCCTTCAGATTCTTCATATGCCTGTTGCAGGTTTATTCCTAAACGTGATGGAATAAGCCTTGACAGTTGCTCCAGTTCCTTTGAATTCAGGCCGAATACCCGGCCGACGTCACGTATTGCCGCTTTGGCCGCCAGCGTTCCAAACGTTACAATTTGCGCAACGTGGAGCTCGCCATATTTCTTAGCTACATATTCAATCACTTCATCTCTACGATGGTCCGGAAAGTCAATATCGATATCAGGCATCGAAATACGCTCAGGATTCAAAAACCGTTCGAATAACAAGTTATGCTTGATTGGGTCAACATCAGTGATGTACAAAACATAGGCAACAAGCGATCCCGCTGCTGAACCCCTGCCTGGTCCGGTCAATATTCCATTTTCACGGGCATATCGCATAAAATCCCAGACAATTAAAAAGTAATTGCTAAACTTCATTCGTTTGATCACGGCTAGTTCATAGGATAATCGTTCAAAATATTCTTGGCTTGCCGAGGAAAAGCGCTCACTCAATCCTTTTTCGCATAATTCCTCCAAATATTCCTCAGCATCCAGGCCATTTTCTGTCGGGAACGCAGGCAAATAGGTCTTGTTGAGTTCTATATTGACATTGCATCTTTTGGCGATATGGATTGTGTTTTCCAATGCTTCAGGAAACTCGGAAAGGCAGTCGATCATTTCACTGGCTGTTTTCAGATAGTATTGATCGCTTTGCAATCTTTCCCTATGTTCATCCTGTAATTTCTCACCATTTTTAATAGCTGACAAACATTCCTGAGCAAACATGTCTTCTTTTTCTAAATAATATACCTGATTGGCGGCCGCTAGCGGGACATTCATGTCTTTTGAAAGCAATTGGAGCTGTTTCCTTAGTTCCGTCTCCTGTTCCAGTTGATGATTTTGGATTGCAAGAAAAAAATTCCCGGCGCCGAAAACGGCTTCAAGCTTTTTTATTAACTCTCTGGCAAATTCCTCTTTACCATTCAACAAGGACTGCTCAATTTCTCCCTCACATCCAGGAGTAAGCGCAATCAGCCCCTTAGCATAATGCTTTAGCCATTTTAGCGGAATCCCATTAACGGCTTTCGTTTGTACTGTACTGGAGATTTTCAATAGGTTCTTATAACCTGTATCATTTTCAGCAAGTAAGACCAGTGGATAGGACTCATTTTCTTTACTATCACTTTCCACATCCACGGTTAACCCAATGATTGGTTTTATGTTATTTTTTTTACACAATTTATAAAACTCAATTGTCCCGTACATGACATTTCGGTCTGTTAATGCCAGCTCCATAAAGCCTTTCTTCTTGGCATTTTCAATTAGATGAGGGACTGAGGCCGTACTTGTAAGCAGACTATAGGCACTATATACATGCAGGTGAATAAAAGACATCCTCTTCACACCCTTAATTACTTGATCTTACTCTTTATTATAGAACTTTTTTGGGAAAAAGGAAAATATGTTCTCATTTATTCATCATATTCATAACGGTTTGTCCATATATTTGATAGAAAGGTCATGTGATTATCTGTAAGGGCGGTTGAAGGGATGAAAGAAATTGGTTTTTTTCCTGCTTTTATCGAAAGCTATTTTATTGCCTTAGGGGTTCTGCTGGGCGGTTCATTAATTGGCGGAATTGCCGCCTTCTTAACTGGTCAACCTCCGCTTACAACCGTTTATCGCTTGTCTTCTTCACTTAGAATTTGGGCAATTATAGCGGCGATCGGCGGGACATTTGATACAGTATATTCGTTTGAAAAAGGCTTCTTGGATGCGGGCACAAAGGATCTTTTTAAACAATTATTATTAATTCTTTCTGCCTTAGGCGGCGCACAGACAGGTGCACTCATTATTAATTGGCTTACTCAGGAGTATATCTCATCATGAGAATTCCGCCATTATATCGCAGACCAGCATGGCAGCGCTTTTTTGCCGGGATGGCTATTGGGGGTGCCATTAGCTGGTGCATCTTTTTATACATTTACGGTGTCTGGCAGGAAGAGAATACGGAATTGCTTCGTAAACAACAGCAGGAAATCGTGGATTTAAACAATGAGAAAAAGATTTGGCAGGAAGAATATAAGGAGATGAACAAACGGAATATTGAGCAGCTTACGGTTCAGAAAATCAATATAAAGATACTCAACGCGGAAAAATATAAGCTGGATTCCTTAAGTGTTTTAGAGACAGAGGACTCGGTTAGAGATGATATCGACATGATGCTGGCAAAGGATTTGGAAACGGTCTATAAATCTAAAGATCTACTGAAAAAAATCATTGAAAACAAACCGATAAAAATCAATGAAAAAAGATATAAACTTAAGGTGAAGGAATTAGTGATCTATACAAACCTAACGATTCACTTAGAGATTCAATTTGAGTAAACGGCCCAATTTCTGGGCCGTTCTTCTTTAATTCAAATAGTTTTCGCATACCTCGTCTAGTTCTTTTAAGACGTCTTCTACTTCGTTCCACGAATAGATGGATGCACCCGAGGCAAGTGGATGTCCGCCGCCTTTGAACTTTCTCGCTACCCCATTGATCACCGGTCCCTTTGAACGGAGCCGCACCCGTATTTGGTCGCCTTCCTCAATGAAAAAGACCCAGGCTTTAATCCCTTTTACATTTCCTAAAGTTCCAACAAGCAGGGAGGCCTCCGCCGGCATTGCCCCGTATTCCGCTAATAACTCTTTTGTCAATCTAACAGAAGCAACACCGTTTTTCTGGAGCTCAAATGTTTGGAGAATATACCCGTTTAACTTGATGATATGGGCATCCAATTCGTACATCCTGTCATATAGTTCAGTGCGCGAGAAATGATAGTGGATTAATTCGCCCGCATAGGCAAACGTTTTTTCTGTCGTACTTGGAAAAAGGAATCTGCCTGTATCACCGACAATCCCGGCATATAGCAGTCTTGCCGCCTCATCATTCATTTTCAAGCCTAATTCTCTTCCGGCTAAATAAAATTCATAAATCATCTCACTGCATGAGCTTGCATTTGTGTCGACCCATAATAAATCACCATAAGGATCTTCGTTTGGATGGTGATCAATTTTGATCAGCTTATCTCCCAATGAGTAGCGGTCATCACAAATCCGTTCAGCATTTGCCGTATCACACACAATCACTAAGGCACCCTTATAGACTTCATTCTCAATTACATCAAGCCTGCGAAGAAATCCTAGCGTTGGTTCTTCCTGTCCAACAGCGAAAACCTTTTTCTCCGGGTAGGATGCTTGTAAAATCGCCGCCAAACCGCCTTGTGAACCATAGGCATCAGGGTCAGGACGGACGTGGCGATGAATAATAATCGTTTCATATTGTTCAATTGCTGCTATTATTTTCTCAATCATAGGGTCTCCTTCTTAGAACCAAATGTGGCATTTTTTTAATAGAACATGTACAATTATAGAAGATTTTCGAAACCTGGAGGAACAGATCATGTTTGTATTCGTTGTCTTAATTGTACTATTATTTGCTTTCTATTTATTTTATAAAACAAAATACTTCAGAAGCAACCGTCATGTCGAAAAGAAATGGCTTTCAGCAAAAGCAAATATTGCCCTTGGGCTTTTTGTATTATTATTTGGTATCAATCATCTGCTATTCATCTCCGAATCAACGGTGACTTATCTTGTTGCCGCAATATTTATTATTTATGGCGCCATATTCAGCTGGATTGGCTTCAAAAAATATAAACATTACCTTCCATTTGCCATCGAGGAAGCAAAGACCCTCGATGCTCAAAAATAAAAATTTGAGCCGCTTCTCAGGCTGGGAAGCGGCTTTCACATTGTTAACTTCTGTCAATTAACTGACACATCATCATCGCTTTTCCAACCAAGACCCCTTCATTGAACACCTCTACATCTACCTTGCCAAATTTGCGTCCTACTTCGAGTATCTTTGGATAAATTTCTAATCTGCTCTCCATTTGAACCGGTTTAATAAAGTAAATGGTCATGTTTTCGACAACGAGGTCACCTTTTTTATAGCTTCTTAGAACCCGGTTGGCAGCGTCTGAGACAATGGTCGTAAAGACACCATAAGAAATAGTTCCGAGGTGGTTGGTCATTTGCGGCGTCACTTCGCAGGAGTATACTTCATCCCCTTTTGCCCTACCCTGCATTAATACCATTTGATTGGTTACGATGTCATCAATCGTTTCCCCAACCTGCGGCTGCCGTTGGTTCATTTGCAGTGCCTTTAAGACATCCTGCCTGCTGATAATCCCTTCTAAACGGTTGGAGTCATCGGCAACGGGAAGCACTTCAATCCCTTCCCAAACCATCGTGTGGGCGGTCGAAGCGACACTTGTCTTCCCATTAACCGTCATTGGATGTTTCGTCATAATCTTGTCGATGGAAGCTTCTAAATCCTGACCTAAAATATCCTTACTTGTCACCATTCCTTGAATCTTCATGTTCAGGTCAACAACAGGATAACGGCTGTGCGTTGTTTTTTGGTTAAATTCATGCCACTTTGCCACCTTATCAGACGTTTTTAAATAATACGTGTCTGCAAGTGGTGTTAAAATATCTTCTACTAAAATAATTTCCTTTTTGATTAATTGGTCATAAATGGCCCGGTTAATCATCGTAGCGACCGTAAAGGTATCATAGCTTGTAGAAATAACTGGCAATTCCATTTTATCTGCCAGTTTTTTCACATGTTCCTCAGAATCAAAGCCTCCGGTTATTAACACTGCAGCCCCTGCTTTTAACGCCAGCTCATGTGCCTGCGTCCTGTTTCCGACAATTAACAGGTTCCCAGCTTCAGTGTAACGCATCATTGCCTCAAGTTTCATTGCCCCGATGACAAATTTATTAAGGGTTTTATGCAAGCCAGTTCTGCCGCCTAATACTTGACCGTCCACGATGTTTACTACTTCGGCAAACGTAAGCTTTTCAATATTTTCTTTCTTCTTCCGTTCAATTCGAATCGTGCCAACTCTTTCAATCGTGCTGACATACCCCTTATTTTCCGCTTCCTTAATCGCCCGGTAAGCTGTACCTTCACTTACGGACATCGCCTTGGCAATTTGCCTGACTGATATCTTTTCTCCAATCGGGAGTCCATCAATATATTGTAATATTTGTTCATGCTTCGTAGCCAAGACCTTCACCCTCTATTTTCAAATTCCAATTTATCCAGTCATTCCTTAACCAGATTTGTCTAAATTTTATTATAGAGTTTAAAAGGCCTTGATTCAATGCGGTTTCTTACAAAGTCACCTTATTCCCTTTAATATGAGCGGGATTTCTTTTTTTTCAGCTGTGATTGGTGTCTTTGTCCTTGTCTTTTCGGGCTATAAAGCAGACCAGTAAGATTTCCAGCGATCACCATCAATGCAAACGCAAGCCAAGCGATCGAAAATATTCCCTCCGCACCATTTGCATGAACCGATAATCTCGGTATTACAAAATAGAGCATGAAGGCCACTAGCAGCAGACAAAGTAAATATCTATTTTTCTTCAACTTTTCTTCCTCCCTTTAAAAAATACGGCTTGTTCCATCTTTATGCACATAGGAGGAAAAAAAGTATATGAACGCCTAGAATCGGGCTTAAAAATCGATTGCTTCGCCTGGGACTAACACTTTACCATTTTGATTTTCAAGCAGTTCAATAAATTGATATGGATCCTGTTTAATAGGCGGGAATGTATTGTAGTGCATCGGTACAACCGTCTTGGCATTTAACAGTTTAGCTGCATAGGCTGCATCTTCAGGTCCCATGGTAAAATTGTCGCCAATCGGCAAGAAGGCTAAATCAATCGGATGGCGTTCTCCAATCAGTTTCATATCCGAGAATAATCCCGTATCACCGGCATGGTAAATGGTTTTTCCTTCGCTCATAACAAGAATTCCGGCTGGCATACCGCAATAGATGAGTTCATTATTTTCAGTTTCGTAGCTCGAGCCGTGGAAGGCTTGTGTCAGCTTTACTTTACCGAAATCAAACTGATAGGCACCGCCAATATGCAGGCCGTGGGTATTGATTCCCTGCCATTCTAAGAAGGTAGCAATTTCGTGGTTGGCAATCACAAGGGCATTATGCCTTTTTGCTAACTCAACAGTCTCCCCGACATGGTCATTGTGACCGTGCGATAATATAATCACATTTGGTTTAACCTCTTCAACAGTTAAGTCCGTTAATCGATTTCCCTTAATAAAAGGGTCAATTAAAATTGTTTTCCCATTTGTGATAATTTGGACAACCGAATGTCCGTGATATGAAACTCTCATCATCCCAACTCCTTTTAAATTGATATAGTATGTACTTCTCGAAAAGTTTCTGAAATCCTTCCTCATTTATTCCCATAAGCTGCAGGTATTAGCACATGCTAAGATGTGTTAGTTTACAATTGAAATAAATATTGATACTCTCAAATTGGAATTGATTTTTTAAAATGGGGGCCACTAAACATGAATCAGCGATTAGTAAAGCTTCAAACATGGATGAAGGAAAATGAGACCGAAGTTAGTTTTCTTACTTCAACCGAAAATGTATTTTATTTAAGTGGTTATTACACCGACCCGCATGAACGATTGCTGGCGCTTGTTGTTTTTCAAGAGGAGGAACCGTTCCTCGTATGTCCTGCAATGGAAGTGCATGACGCCAAACGTTCCGGCTGGGAGCATGAAATCATCGGCTATAGCGACATCGAAAATCCGTGGGAAATGATTCTGCATTCTATCAATAAAAGAAGCAATGGTGTTTCGAAAGTGGCGATTGAAAAAGAACATATGAATGTCGAACGCTATGAGCATCTTACACAATTGTTCCCACGTGCATCATTTGTTTCTGCAGAAGAGAAATTACGACAGCTGCGTATGATAAAAGATGCAAAAGAGCTTAAAAGTATTGAAGAGGCTTGTGCCCTTGCCGATTATGCTGTGGAATTCGGTGCAAGTGAAATTAAAGAAGGCAAAACAGAGCTGGATATCCTTAATGCATTAGAGTACGCTTTAAAGCAAAAGGGTGTTAAAGAAATGTCGTTTTCGACCATGGTGTTGACCGGAGCAAATGCCGCTTCACCTCACGGGAACCCTGGCGAAACAAAAATTCGTAAAGGTGACCTCGTTTTATTCGATTTGGGTGTCGTCGTCGACAGATATTGTTCTGATATCACGAGAACCGTTGCGTATGGGGACATTAACGACAAACAAAAAGAAATTTATGATACAGTTTTAAAGGCGGAGCTCGCAGCCATTGAAGCAAGTAAGCCTGGTGTAACGGCAGCTGAAGTTGACCTTACTGCGCGTCGAATTATTGCCGATGCAGGATATGGAGAATATTTCCCACACCGTTTAGGCCATGGTCTTGGAATAGGCGTTCATGAGTATCCTTCCATGACTGAAACCAATCAGTTATTGATCGAAGAAGGCATGGTATATACGATTGAACCTGGAATTTACGTACCTAATGTAGCTGGAGTTCGAATTGAGGATGATATTTATATTACTGCTGATGGTGCAAAAGTTTTAACTAAATTCCCAAAAGAATTACAAATTATTAAATAGGCCCATTTGGATTTTTTTAACATTGAACTATCGAATGTATTGGTGTAATATACTAATACAAGCTGCATTGTTCGTAATCATAATAAAGTTTTAACCTTTAAGCTGTAATAGGGAGTTTAACCATCGAAGCTGGAATGACAAGCCTCTGTCTATAAGACATGGAGGACATGCAGAAAAGTTTCTGAAAACACCCACTTTGAGGAGTGGTGGTTTAAAACTTTCTTATATTTCTACGGCAAATGCGGCTTACATAGTATAAATTTAAACCAGCTTCTTTTGGGAGCTGGTTTTTTTAAAAAAGGAAGAGGAATTCCTCTTCTTTTTTCTTATTTTTCTAGCAATGGTTTTGTATCTTTGAATTCAAGTCCATGTGCTTCGGCAACCGCTTGGTAGGTTACATAGCCATCAAGGGTATTAATCCCTTTTAACAATGCCTCATTATCCAAACACGCCTTTTTATAGCCTTTATTAGCAATGTCGACGGCATATGGGACGGTCACATTTGTTAGCGCAAACGTTGAAGTTCTTGGGACTGCACCAGGCATATTCGCTACAGCGTAATGAACAACGCCATGCTTCACATATGTTGGATTATCGTGTGTGGTGATCCGGTCAGTCGTTTCAAATATCCCCCCCTGATCGATGGCGATATCTACGACCACGCTGCCTGGTTTCATCGATTGAATCATTTCTTCGCTAACAAGCTTCGGCGCCTTCGCCCCCGGAATCAGCACAGCACCAATAACCAAATCCGATTCCTTTACAGCTTCGGCAATATTATAAGGATTTGACATTAATGTTGTCACATTAGAGCCGAAAATATCATCCAATTGACGAAGACGGTCAGGATTTAAATCAATAATCGTCACTTTTGCTCCTAATCCAATCGCCATTTTTGCTGCATTGGTACCGGCCACGCCGCCGCCTATGATGGTTACTATTCCTCTTTGTACCCCCGGGACACCAGAAAGAAGAATTCCCATACCACCATGGACTTTTTCAAGAAATTGCGCGCCGATTTGAGCCGCCATTCTTCCTGCTACTTCACTCATTGGCGTCAATAATGGCAGGCTTCTGTTAGGTAATTGAACCGTTTCATAAGCAATCCCGACAACTTTATTATCGATTAAGGCTTTGGTTAATTCCAGTTCAGGCGCTAAATGTAAATATGTAAATAAAATTAACCCTTCACGGAAATATGGATATTCGCTAGGAAGTGGTTCTTTTACCTTCATAACCATATCCATGGACCAGGCCTCTTCTGCGGTTGCTGCCAGTTTCGCACCAGCAGAACGATAATCCTCATCTGCAAAGCCAGAGCCAAGTCCCGCCCCTGTTTCAATAAAAACCTCGTGGCCAAATTTCACAAGGGTTACCACTCCCGCAGGTGTCATTGCTACTCGGTTTTCATTATTTTTAATTTCTTTAGGTACTCCAATCCGCATGCCCTTACCTCCAAATAAATTCATATAAAAAAACCAAGTCAATATTAATATATCCTTTTGCCTAAGGAAAAATGTAACAACCGATCATCTTTATGGTAACACTTTTAAGAGCTTTACCACAAAGGACAACGCTCATAGCAGCAATCTTTATTAATAAATTCAAATATTTTTTAATTTTTTAAATGAAGTACGAACCGCCAAAACCAAATGCATTCCGTATCTAAATGGAATATAAAAGGCTGTCCATATGTATAGGACAGCCAGTCACCTTACTATTTTAATTGTCCCTACCCTTCGGTTGCAGCGTTATCGTCATTGTCAGCCAAAGCAGTTCCTTCACCAATGAAACCACTATTATACGAATCCATAATTTGCTGGCTCACTTCGTTAGTCCCCTGTTCATCAAAATCAAATGTAAATTTATGATTAGGTTCTCGTTTAACCATCGATAAATCTCCTTTCCATTCTTAGATACCTCATTATTGTTCGAAAAATTGAAACAATTATACGTTGTTAAATATTGTATAATAAAGATAAGGAGATGATCTCATGGGACTCAAATATCGGAATATTTTAGTCGCAATTGATGGATCGAAGGAAGCAGATTGGGCTTTTAAAAAAGGGATAGAAATTGCCAAAAGAAATAACGCGACATTGCTGTTAGTCCATGTGATTGATACAAAATCATTTGCCCTTATCCAAGCCTACGACACTGTCATCGGTGACAGGGCAGAAAAGCTGGCAAAAGATATGCTTGAAAACTATCAATTGCAAGCGAACGAAGCGGGGCTGCTCGAGGTTCAATATGAAATTGATTTTGGTTCACCTAAAGTAAGAATCCCTAGAGAGTTGGCTAAAAAGCACAAGGTTGATTTAATTATCTGCGGTGCGACCGGAATGAATATGGTGGAAAGAATCTTTATTGGCAGTGTATCAGAACATATCACACGCTATGCACCATGTGATGTTCTTGTCGTCCGGACCGAAAAAGATTCATAATCGAAAGCACGGAGCCAATCAGCTCCGTGCTTCTTATTTTACCCAAAATTATCGTTTTAACGTGAATGGACCTTCAATGTATAGTACAATTATAAATAACTTTTACTTCTTGGAGGAAATTATGAAAGAACATTTTTCTTTCGATCAGCGTCTTGGCATTTTTCTGCCCGATATGACCGAAGAATGGGACGATTACAGTAAAGATACTCAACAGGAGATTCTGTTTAATTGGGAAAAAATCCGCGGCTCCATTCCCGACCGAATTTTTGAGCTTGAAAATGAGATTAATCATAAACAAGCCCAGTTATCAGATGAAAATAATTTTGCCCGTTCCTGTCAATTGAACTCAGAAATAGCAGAACTGGCCTCCATTATCAATGACCTCTGGCTTTGGTACCGTGCCAACCAGACCATTTCGGAAAAAATGCATCAATAGAAAACTCCCTTCGATAAGGGAGTTTTCACTTTATAAATCTTTTTTGATTTCTCTTACTACATGACCAATTTCCGGTAGAATTAATTTACTCATTGCCAATTTCACCGCACCAGATGAACCAGGTGTAGAGAATACGGCTTTATTTTTGACTACTCCGGCAATAGCCCTCGAGAGAATGGCGGCCGACCCAATGTCCTCTTGATAGCTCAGCATCCTGAATAGTTCCCCAAAGCCAACGATTTCTTTCTCAAGCAAGCTTTGGACAGATTCAATTGTTACATCACGCTTGGCAATCCCAGTGCCTCCATTTGTGAGGATGACATCTATATCCTCTCGGGCGCATCCCCTTACTATTTCACTTTGAATCGATTCAGCTTTATCCTTGACAATGACGTAATCAACCACTCTATGCCCTGCTTGTTCCAGCAGTTTAATCATCAGCCTGCCGCTTTTGTCTGTTTCCTGATTCCTCGTATCGCTGACTGTGATGACTTTACAATTAACCGTCTTAGGTGCAACACTTTTATGCTCTTGCGTGCTCATTATTTAAACTCCTCTTTTTCTTTAAGGTAGCGAAGCTGGTAATATTTATGGGCAAGATCCGTTACTTTTCTTGTTAATTGATAGTTCGTTCCAGCACCAATCGCCATGCTGACTAGCGGAATTCCTTGAATGACCTTTTTTCGGAACAATGCAATAACCATCGCTTTTAAAAGCTGCTGGATAGGCTGCTCCAGCCAGGTAATATCAACAATTTCCTCATTTCCTTCGTAAAAATAATAATCATCGTTCGCTTCCAGCTCAGACATTAAAGATGCCCATCCTGCTTTTCGAATTCGCGGCGGCAATGTTGCGGTATGGAACACCTTTAAAGAGGTCATCATTTCAAATGGAGTATTCACCTCAAAACCGTAGGTCATCGCAATTAATTGCACAACCCTTAAATTAATAACCGCCATCGCCGGAATATCTGCACCTAAAAGCAGCGGTCCGCCTGTACCCGAAAGGCCGCCTTGAGCAAAGGAATAAAGTCGATGCCTTGCAATTTGCTGCTCTGCTATGTATTGTAACTGGTTAATATCCAGCCGCTTTAAGTCTGTTATTTTTTCTATATCCTCTTGAAAAATTCTCCCCGAGGCTAGTATTCTTTCCTTTGCGTCCATTTGAAGCTGCGAGCCTTGGATTAAACTATGTAGATGAAACAGCCAGCTATCCATGACAGAAAAAAATTGTTGTTGAACCTTTTCAGGTAATAACATAAAAGAACGTTCTAAATATTTTTCATATGTTAATTGAAAGTCGTTCGCCTCATAATTGAGCAAGTTCCTCTCCCAATCCCGTATTCCATTCAAAACTTTCGTTTCCCGGTCTGTCAATGGCATCTCGGTCCCCTCCTTCAACGCTTCTATTTCCAGTATATCACAGGAAATAGAACGTTAAAAAGGCAAAAGCCATTATATCAGCTTTTGCCTTTTTCCGGTATTAATTAATTAGTATCCGCCAAGCGGACTACATCACGCGCTATCATGACTTCCTCATTTGTTGGGATGATTATGACTTTAACCGGTGAGTGAGGATAGTTGATAAACGCTTCCTCTCCTCTTACCTTATTAAGAGCTGGGTCCCAATACACGCCCATAAATTCAAGACCCTTTAATACATTTTCTCTAATCACGTCACTATTTTCACCAATTCCGGCCGTGAAAATAATTGCATCGACACCATACATTCTAGAAGCATATGAACCAATATATTTATGAATACGGTTTGCAAACACATCTAACGCCAGCTGTGCCCGCTCATTTCCCTTTTTCGCTTCAATTTCAATATCACGTAAATCACTTGAAAAACCAGAAACAGCTAACATACCGCTCTTTTTATTTAGAACATCTAGGACTTCATCTGCCGTCTTACCGGTTTTTTCCATGATATATGGAATTAGCGCCGGGTCAATGTTTCCTGAACGAGTACCCATTGTTACCCCCGCAAGCGGTGTGAAGCCCATCGATGTATCAATTGACTTTCCGCCTTCGATGGCAGCAATACTTGCTCCATTCCCAAGGTGACAGGAGATTAATCGCAGCTGTTCAACCGGGCGTCCCAATAATTCGGCTGCGCGCTGGGAAACATATTTATGGCTTGTTCCGTGGAAACCATACTTTCGAATCCCATATTCCTTATAGTATTGGTATGGAAGGCTATAAAGAAAAGAATTTTCCGGCATCGTCTGATGGAAGGCAGTGTCGAACACTGCAATTGCCGGTACATTCGGAAGCACATCCATGAATGCCTTAATACCAGTAACATTTGCCGGGTTATGCAACGGAGCAAGTTCAGATAATTCGTCAATTTTATTTAAAACTGCTTCAGTTATGAGAACAGAGTCGGTAAATGTTTCTCCACCGTGAACAACACGATGGCCAATTCCTTCAATCTCGTCCAAGGATTTGATAATACCTAAGGTAGTTAGTTTATCTAAAAGCATTTTTACAGCGACACCATGGTCAGGAATATCAATGATTTCTTGGACTTTTTCACCACCGGCAGTAATCGTAAATACAGAGTCCTTCAGGCCAATTCTTTCGATTAGTCCCTTTGTAATGACCTCTTCGCTTGGCATTTCAAATAATTGAAACTTCAATGAAGAACTACCCGCATTAATTGCAATAATTTTTGCCATTTTTGCTTCCGCTCCTTTTATATAACAACATCGATTCGAACCGATTATGTTTAGTACAACTTATTTTGTGCAAACCGACCTTGTTTATTTCCCTCAATTCCTCATTTAATCATTGTCCTTGAGACATTTCAAGGAATAACTTGCTTGGGAGCGGTTTCAGTGTAAATGTAAATATATTCAAAATTATTATAAAAATTAAAAAGGATAAAACTAGGAATTTCAGCTAGTTTTATCCTTTATTTTCCTGGAACCACTTATCCATTTGGGCGAGAATTTTATCCATCTCAACCGCATTTGATAATTTGGGCAATTTCACGAGTAAAGCTTGCTTTGGAGGCTGGATCGCTTCGCCTTTTTTTTGCAAAATAAAAATACTCTTAGCTGAGCTTTTATTCTTAAACATGCTTTCTGGTAATTGCAGAAGTCCCTGGACTATTGTCGTATCTCTGATGAATTCATGAAGCTGGGCTGCTTGCTCACTTTCAAATAAACCGCTTGGGATAATGAAGAACAAGTAACCACCAGGCACGGCAGCCCTGACACTTTGCTCAATAAATAAATGATGTGAATAGGAATGTCCGACACTCGCCTTTAATTGAAAATCTGAAGCCCTGACATCATTCGGGTAAAAGCCAACCGGTAAATCCGCGATAACGGCATCAACTGGCTCGATAAATAATGGCTCCAAGCTATCCTGATTAAATAGCTGTACAGGATGTTCCTGTAAATTAGCATTAACATAGGCTAGTTTTATCAGAATGTCATCAATCTCAACACCGATGGATGATACCTCTTTATGTATGTGATTTAAAACAGTTGTTAATAAATTCCCTGTCCCCACTGCAGGATCTAGCAAGCGGAAGGATGGCTGGTTCATAAATCTCTCTACTAAATAGCCTATAAGCATCCCTACTGAATCGGGTGTCATTTGATGATTAGGCTGAACATTTTCTTTCATCCCTTTTAAAATCACTAGCTGGTAGGCCTTGCGGATATCTTCATTCGAATACTTTTCTAAATGAAGCTCTTCATATTGTTTTTTCAATCTTTTTGCCGTTAATTCACTTAGTTCCTCTTGAAGGATTGAACCTTGAAATAGATTTTCGCCCGTTTCGGCAAGGGCCTCAAGATAGCTGCAGGACAATTCCTCTTGTAAAATAAGGGCCGATTCATTAAATAGCGTAAATAACTGTTCCACCGGAGAAATAATCATATATTTCCTCCCCATCGTTAAATTTCTTTATCATTTTAAACAACAACTAAGAAGGCCCCGCCTGTGACGAGGCCTTCTTGATTATAAGATTATTTTGCTGCTTTAGCCGCTTCTAGTGCAGCTTCGTAGTTCGGATGGTTTGTTGCTTCACTGACATACTCTACATATGTGACAGTATCGTTAGAATCCACAACAAAAACAGCGCGTGCCAATAGTCTTAACTCCTGAATAGCAACCCCAAAAGCTTCTCCAAAAGAAAGATCACGATGATCCGATAATGTTTGCACGTTTTCGATGCCGCTTGCCGCACACCAGCGTTTTTGTGCAAATGGCAGGTCACAGCTGACGGTTAAGATTTTCACACTTCCAAGTGAATTAGCTTCTTCATTAAATCGGCGGGTTTCCGCATCACATACTCCAGTATCTAATGATGGCACAGAAGTAATTAACCGTACCTGCCCCTTAGTAGAGTCTAAAGTAACTTCTGATAAATCATTGGCAAGGACAGTAAAGTTTGGAGCTTTGTCGCCAACCTTCACTTCATTGCCTAGTAACGTGATCGCTTTTTCCTTAAATGTAACATTTGCCATTCTAACATCCTCCTTTGTCGTCGTTAAAGCCATTAAATTATCGCTTTTGTGACTTTAATATGTACAGTGTAAATATATCTTTTCAGAGCCATTATTGCAATTATTTGAGCCTTTCAATAAAAAAGTTAATCCTCCAAAGGATGGAAGATTAACCTCTTATCTAAATATCAAGATCAATTTTCGATTGATGCTGTTGAGTTTGCTGTTGGCTGCCTTGGTCTTTCTTCGAGAACATTTGCTGGATTTTATCTACCGCTTGTGGGGCGAGCTCTAAAATTTTCTCATACAAATGAGTACTCTCATCTAAATGAAGCATTTTGACACCTTGAGAGTTAACAATTAAAAAGGCAATTGGTGTGATGGAAACACCGCCCCCGCTACCGCCGCCAAATGGAAGCATTGACTGCCCCTGGCTTTGACCTTGACCTTGACCTTGACCTTGACCTTGAGACTGGCCCTGAGACTGGGAACCACCGGCCTTGAACTCACTGCCGCCAGCTGCAAATCCAAAGCCAACCTTAGACACTGTCAAAATGACACTTCCATCTGGGGTTTCAACCGGATCCCCAATGATAGTATTTACATCAATCATTTCTTTCAAGCTTTCCATTGCAGTTGTCATCAAACCCTGAATTGGATGGTTAGACATGCGCTATTCCTCCTCTTTCATATCGATTTCGTTTTTTCATTTGAAACTTCTGTTTTACTTTTAAAGTGCGGTTTCCCGCCCTTCCAGAATTTAATCAGTTTTAAACCTGCGAGTATAGCATGCCCGATTCGAAACTGAAAAATACATGTTAACCGGGTCTGTATGATGGCCGCTTGAAAATGGGGAGTAATTGAAATTTGCGGCGATGCTTTAAGTTTTAAATAGTGGCTTAGAAGTCCTGTAATACCGCCTTTTATCGCCCATAATGCTCCGGCTGCCATTCCAGTATAAGCGGCATCCCCCACCCCAATCAGGGATTGCCATTCTATTTTTTTTATCGTAACCTTTTGAAAGAATTTCCGGACAATGACATGTAAATTAAAAACGCGGTGCAGCAATTCTTGCGCATTCTTTAAATTAGTCAGCACATCTTTCTTGGTGACTTGGGTTAATTTATGTTCAGGTTTTGCTTCCTTGGCAGGACCTCCCCCCATATTAGTATGACTTTTCACAACAATGCTCGGGGAATCGTCATCGATTTTGATTAATGGAACATTTATTTTGTATTTTATGAGGCCGAACCATACTTTAAACTCGACCTTTAAGTCATCATTGTCGTTATGATGATAATAATTTACAAGAATCGTTAGTTTAGTAAAAATAATCAACAAGAATAAGAACAATAGAATCGACAAGGAAAGCAGCAGCCAAAACAATTTCATTCACAACCTTTCCGCCTTCTAGTATTCCTTTTTGAGGAAAAAAATAAACCTATCAACTCGTAGTTGATAGGTCTATTTCTAGCGTTCTACATGAATGACGGTTGTATCTGTGAAGAGGTCATGCAGGCCTTGCTTTTTCGGTAAGAAGGCAACTATGAGATACCCGACGATGACCGTTGCCGAAATAAACCGGCCAATCCATTCACGAAAAAGACAAGTTCCCCATGTCAATTTGTCATTATGCAAATCGACTACTTTTAAACCAAAAACCATTTTTCCAAGCGTTTGATTAAAGTATTTCGTCATCAGGACAAAATATAAGTAAAAGATCACCGCAGACGCGATGGAAATAGGGGCAAACATATTAAATTCCGTTAAGGAAATATCAAGCACACGAAAGAGCGGCTTAATCAATATCCGTTCAATGCTGCCAACAACAATTAGATCGAGAAGATAGGCCCAAAAGCGCATCCAAAAACCGGCGTATCTAATCGGCCAATTCTGTTCAACAACTGCCCTTTCAGGGGTAAGGACAACAGCATCTAACGCCTCAGATTGATTGTCCGTCAGATTTAGAGGTGATTCCTTTGATCCATTCCGTTCATTTTGATGTTCAATCGTTTCCATGTGGCATGCCCCCCTTATTCCGCATATAAATACATGAGACGGGGTGAATTAGGCTTGGAAAGAATTTTCATTAGACCCGCCATTTCAGCATTCTCACCGAGCCATTTATTTGTCTGCATTTTAAATAATGAGCCAAACCCAAAATCCTCCGAAAAACGGACCACCTTCGCACCTTTCAGCTTCTCGTCTTTTTCCATGCGCGTAATAACATCATCTAAGTAGCCATAATCATCGATGAGTTTTAAATCCTTCGCCTGACGGCCATCATATACACGGCCATCCGCAATTTTTTTGACGTTATCAACCGTTAGATGGCGGCCTTCAGAAATGACTTTGACAAATCCTTCATACGAGTTATCAATCATTTTTTGTAAAATTTGTCGTTCTTCATCCGTCATTTTTCTCGTCGGGCTCATGATGTCTTTGTACGGTCCGCTTTTAATCGTGACAAAATCGACGCCGTATTTATCTGCCAAGCCTTTGTAATTATATCCTTCCATAATGACTCCAAGAGATCCTGTTAATGTTTCTGGGCTGGCAAAGATTTTCTTCGCTGCAGTTGAAATATAGTAACCCCCTGATGCAGCCATCGAACCCATGGAAATATAAACCGGCTTTTTCGTATCCTTTTGAATTTCCTTTAATTTTTCATGAATTTCTGCGCTCTCCACAACTCCGCCACCGGGAGAATTGACTCGGATAATGACACCTTTAACCGTATCATCGTCTTTAATATAGTTCAGCTTTTTCATAAAATCCTGATGATTGTAACCAGCGCTTTGCAAAAATGAGCCTGCATCACCTGTGTCCTGGATGACGCCATCAACATCGAGAACGACGATTTTCTTTAATTCACTGCCCTTTTTGACCACTTCTTCTGTAAAGGGCTGTTCTTTTGTCTTCATGAAATCAGTGAAATCCGTTTCAATCCCCTTAAAGGCGACCGCAGACAAAACATTAATCAAAATCGAAACAAAAAATAATGCTGCCGCAATCCCAAGAGCGGCCCAGCGTTTTCCATTCATATGTATTCCCCCTTTTTCTCCGTCTAAAATTAACATCATTCATTTCATATTGTTTCAAAAAAGTGCTAAACTAATTTCAGACTATCACTATTTTACCAAAGTTATTTCTGATATGGTTAAAAAAGTGGGATTTACTCTATCATTTTACAGGGGGTACATAATATGGATATGCGTCGAAATATTTATTTTTATCATAAGCGTGATGCTGATTTGCTGGCAAAGGCTGCTCCTCTTTTCGAAATTGCAGAACGCTATGACTTTACTATTGTTTCTGATTATCGTAAGGCGAATATTATTGCTAGCATTGGTGATGATGGAACATTCCTCCAGGCTGTTAGAATGACTGGTTTCCGCAATGATTGCCTTTACGTGGGGATTGCAACAGGAAATAGTTTAAGCATGTATTGCGATTTTCTCCTCAGCGATACATCGAAGATGATTGAAACAGTTACAGCAAGCGAACGTACTGAGGTCCGCCGCTATCCGACAATTGAAGTTTCTGTTGACGGTCAGGGAACGTTTTCGTGTTTAAACGATTTCAGTATCCGCTCGTCCGTTATTAAAACACTTGTCATTGATGTATTTGTCGACCAGCTTCATTTAGAAACATTTCGTGGCGACGGCCTTGTCATCGCTACCCCGACCGGGAGTACGGCTTATAATAAATCCGTCAATGGCTCAATAGTTGACCCTCTCCTCCCCTGTATGCAGGTTAGCGAGGTTGCATCGGTCAACAACAACATTTACCGCACACTTGGTACATCCTTTATAGTCGGCAGAGAACGGACACTCACACTTAAGGTAATTTCAGATGATAACGACCAACCTACAATGGGTATGGATAATGAAGCACTAAGCATCCGCAGTGTTGATAAAATCAACATAAAAATTAGTGATAAAAAAATAAAAACGTTAAAACTAAAGGATAATTCTTTTTGGGATAAAGTTAAGCGGACGTTCCTATAAAAGGAAAAACCTTATCCGGCTTTTTAGGATAAGGTTTTTTATTTACATACTGGCACGTTTTTCTTTCCGCCATTTTAATTCTTTTGCAGTCAATAGTTTTGTTTTTGAAAGAGAATAGATTGCCAATGCCATCCAAATGAATAAAAACGATAACAGCTGTACCGTTGAAAAATGTTCATGATAAACAAGTATACCTAAAAGTAATGTTAAGGTTGGAGCAATATATTGCAGGAATCCCAGTAATGATAAGGGAATTTTCTGCGCTCCTTTTGCAAAATAGAGAAGCGGCACGGCTGTCGCTGCACCGGCACCAATTAATAGCAGGTCCGTTCCCGCACCGGCTATTAAAAAGGAACTTGAACCGTTCAAGAAAAGGAAAAGCATATATATTGCTGCGAACGGCGTCACGACAAGTGTTTCTAATGTTAAGCCAACTGAGGAATCCACATTGATTAACTTCTTTGCCAACCCGTATAAACCAAAGGAAAGAGCAAGAATAATCGCAATCCATGGAAACTCACCATGGGAAAAGGTAATAATCAATACTCCGACAGCAGCTAAAATGAAGGAAAGGTATTGGTAAAAGGTTGATTTCTCCTTTAGAACAATCATTCCTAATACGATACTGACAAGCGGATTCATATAATAGCCAAGACTTGCCTCAATCATATGACCATTATTTACCGCCCAAATATAGGTAAACCAATTCGCGCTAATTAGAAGGGAGGCAAGTGTCAGGGCATAGAGCTGTTTTTTGTTTTGCGCAAAGCCTTTAATCGTTCGTACACATAAATCCCCTTTTTTCGTTAAAATCAGAACGGCCACCATAAACACGAACGACCAAAAAATGCGGTTTGCGAGGATTTCTTTTGCCTCAACATTGTTTAATAACTTCCAATAGATTGGCAATAATCCCCATAGTAAATAGGAAAAGCCGGCATGGATAGCTCCAAGCTGTGTTTCATTTTTTTTCATCTGTCCCCGAGCCCCTATTCTTTCTAGTTTCGAAATAATCTCTATTATAACGCGAAACAGTTTATTTAGGGGATTTATTTGTTTCCAGGTTACTCTTTTTTATAAACAATATCTCCGCCAATGACCGTCAATACAGCATTAACGGTAGGGATACTGGATGGAGGAAGATTAAAAATATCTTGTTCCAGCACAGTAAAGTCCGCCAAAAATCCTTCCTTAATCATTCCACGGTCCTCCTCATGACAGGCTGCATAGGCACTGCCTTTCGTGAATAAACTGACCGCTTCATACACACTTAAAGCCTGATTCTCACCATAGACCATTCCTTCAGGATCATTCCTATTGGTCCTTGTTACCGCAGCGTGGATACCGAACATCGGATTAGGCAGCTCAATTGGGGAATCAGATCCCCCGGCACAGTGCAGACCTTCTTTCAATAATGTCTTCCAGGCATAGCAATACTCTATTCTATCTTCTCCGACCCGCTCGATGACCCACGGAAAGTCCGATGCCATGAATACGGGCTGGATATCAAGGACAACTGGGAGCTTTTTAGCCCGTTCAATAAGGTCTTGCCGTAAAATTTGAGCATGTATCGGCCTGTCCCTCCCTAGTCCGACAAGTGGATGTGCTTCAATCGCATTAAGGACATACTCAAATCCTAAATCACCAATGGCGTGAATTGCTACTGGAAGGTTATTTCCACGTGCCTTGGCGACAAGGGCATTTAATTCTTCCTGACTAAAAATGGCCACCCCATTTGTCTCTGGTGCATCATTGTAAGGGCGGCTTAATAGTGCTGTTCTTCCGCCAATCGAGCCATCCGCAAATATCTTCATCGCACCGAATTCAATCCATTTGTTACCAGATAAAAATCCTGCTCCTATGGAAGCCATATCATCAATGACCTCATGATGAACAAGTAAGTGAGCTCTGAATATCAGCCCCTCCTCTTCGATTACCTTTTTAAACGTTTTGTATGTACGATGGAACCCGCCGTAATAGTTTAAATCCTCCGTGTGGACACCGGTAATGCCTAGGCGATATAAATCTTTAATTGCAGATCTCATTGATTTTTGCAAATATTCTTCTGAAACCATCGGGATCGCTGCTTGAATAAATTCCTGGGCTTTATCCTTCAGCAGACCTGTTAATCCTCCTTGAATATCTTTTTCAATCACCCCGCCTGGAGGGCAAACAGTTTCTTCTGAGATTCCAGCGGATGTAAGTGCTTGTGAATTAACAACCATTGCATGGCGGCAGACCCGCTTCAACATGACTGGATTATCCGGAACAATTTCATCCAATTCCTGACGATGAATCATTTCTTTTCGCGCCCAGCGGTTTTCATTCCAGCCTTCGCCAATAATCCATTCACCCGGTTTCACATCCGCGGCATATTCTCGAACAGCGGCAAGGACCTCTGCTTTCGAATTGAATCCTGAAAGGTCAAGCCGGATTAGCTTTTCCCCATGGCCAATTAAATGAATATGGCTATCGACAAAGCCTGGAAACATCGTTGCGCCTTTCAGGTCGACCCGTTCCGTAATCCTTTCGTTATAAATTTCTTCTAATTTTGCTTTTTCCCCTGTTTTAATAATTCGGTCTCCCTCTGTCAAAACAGCCTCAACCATTTCCGTTTCCGTTTCAAGCGTATAAATCGTTCCGCCATACCACAATTTCCCCATTTTTCATTCTCCTTCGGAATATAAAGTTAAGAAGCAGACGGTAAAACCGCCTGCCTTCATTTTAAAATTATACATGTTTCGCAGATTGCATTTCTTTTTGTCGCAGTTCAATCCGGCGAATTTTCCCTGAAGTTGTTTTTGGGAGCTCGGTCAAATACTCGATTTTTCTTGGGTACTTATATGGTGCTGTAAGGGCCTTGACATGATCCTGCAGGTTTTTCGTTAAGTCAGGATTACTGGAGTCGACTTCCTCCTTTAAGACCACAAATGCTTTAACAATAAAGCCGCGGACTTCATCAGGACTGGCCACAACCGCACATTCTTTTACAAACGGATGTTTAACTAAAGCATCCTCTACTTCAAACGGTCCAATCGTGTAGCCGGAGCTGATAATAATATCATCACTGCGGCCTTCAAACCAGAAATAGCCATCCTCGTCCATCTTGGCTTTATCGCCAGTCACATAATAATCACCGCGGAACTGCATCGAGGTTCTTTCCGGGTCCTTATAATAATTTTTGAATAACGCTGGTGTTTCCACATGGACGGCAATATCACCCACTTCACCGACGGCACAAACCTGACCTTCTTCGTTAATTATTTCTACTCTGTTCCCAGGTGTCGGTTTGCCCATTGAACCCGATTTCAATTCCATCCCTTTAGTTACACCGACAAGTAAGGTATTTTCCGTCTGCCCATAGCCGTCACGGACATCGATATGAAAATACTTCCTAAATATATCAATCACTTCACGATTAAGCGGTTCACCTGCAGATACAGCGCTATGCAGGTTTGGCAATTGATATTCATCTAGGTTGTCGACCTTTGCCATTAACCTGTATTCCGTTGGCGTACAGCAGAGGACGTTGACATCGTATTTTTGGAGCAGGCTTAAATACTTTTTCGGGTCAAATTTTCCGTTGTAGACTAAGCCCGTACCTCCGGAGCCAAGTACGGACAAGAATGGACTCCAAATCCATTTTTGCCACCCTGGGCCGGCTGTTGCCCAAACCGTATCTCCATCTTCAATACAAAGCCATTTAGGTGCCGCTGTTTTTAAATGAGCAAAGGCCCAGCCATGTGTGTGGACAACACCTTTTGGATTGCCTGTTGTTCCAGAAGTATAGGATAAAAAGGCCATATCATCGCTTTGCGTATCAGCAATCGCGAATTGGGTACTAGCCTTTTCCATTTCAGCATCCAAATGGATCCAGCCTTTTTCCTCTGCCCCAATCGTAAATTTAATCAGAGGCTGTGTTTCGGTAATTTGTTCAAATTGATCAACATATGGAAAATAACTTATTACTGCTTTAACATCACCGTGAGTTATCCGGTACTGCAAGTCTTTTTCCCTTAACATTTCTGAGCTTGGTATTACAACCATTCCTGATTTTAAGGCTGCTAAATAAACGACATATGCTTCAATAAGACGCGGAACGATAATAAGAACGACATCGCCCCTTTTTAAACCATTTTGGGAGAAAACATTTCCCGCTTGGTTTACCTGCTTCATTAGATACTCATATGTAACTTGTTTTGTTTCACCTGCTTCATTTTCCCATTTTAATGCAACTCTCTTCGGATCCTTAGCAAAACGCTCCATTTCAGAAACAAGATTATACTTTTCAGGTGCAATTAATTCTTCGCGTTTCATGGTTCTCCCCCTCAATTATTTTCTTTAGCTTAATTATACAGAATTAAATAAAAATTTTAAAATATGATTTAATTTTTATTTACTCCTAGTACCTGATGCTAATTATATACCTCTTTTTTAAAAACGAAAACAAAAAAGAGTGGGAGGAAACCCTCCACACTCTCTGTAGCCATTATATTTATTTTTTATTATCGAGAAAATCCGCCGCCTAATTGAGACTCAGCCATTTGAACTAAACGCTTTGTGATTTCACCACCAACTGAACCGTTAGCGCGTGAAGTAGTGTCTGCTCCAAGATTTACACCAAATTCGTTTGCAATTTCATATTTCATTTGGTCAAGAGCTTGTTCAACACCAGGAACTAATAATTGATTTGAATTGTTGCCTGCCATGTGATATCACCTCCTTGTGAGTATAGAATGTGTAGAATTGCCGAGCTTCATTCTATCTCACAACTGGTAATTGTTCACAAAAAGTTCAAAATTTGCTTTATTATGGCTGTGTTAAAAGTGAATGTTGATTTCCGTTCCAGGCGCGAGCGGTTCGCGGGGCGTGCGGTGAGCCTCCTCGGCGCTAAAGCGCCTGCGGGGTCTCACCTGTCCCGCTGCTCCCGCAGGAGTCTCGCGCCTTCCACTCCAATCAACATTGTGATCAAAATCAACAATATTCTTTAACACAACCTATTAAAATAACCCATTAAATTCTGATTGCTTTTCGGTGTCCGGTTTAATCACAAGTGTTTCAATTTCCTGGACAGCTTTTTGGATCATTGGTTCAAAATCATTAAAGCTTTCATAGTGATTTACTTTTTCTCTTTTCGGTTTCGTTTTTGGAGAGGCTGGAACAAAGATGGTACAGCAATCCTCAAAAGGCCTGTTAGATATTTCCAGCGTATCAATGTCCTGCGCAATCTTAATGATATCGGTCTTGTCCATCGTAATCAACGGACGCAAAACAGGCGTATTGGTCACTTCATTTATTGCATACATACTTTCAATTGTTTGACTCGCCACCTGCCCCAGACTTTCCCCGGTAATAATAGCAAGCCCTTCACGATTCTTCCGAATTTCATCCGTGATTCTCAGCATCATTCTTCTTGTTGTTGTCATTGAATAATTTTCCGGGATTTGTTCGCGAATGGCTTGTTGAATAGCGGTAAAGGGTACAATATGCAAAGTGATTGAACCATAAATTTCCGCCAGCTTCTTCGTTAAATCAATAACCTTTTCCTTAGATCTTTCACTGGTAAATGGCGGGCTGAAAAAATGAACAGCTTCAATCTCTACACCCCGCTTCATTGCTAAAAAGCCAGCAACCGGGCTATCAATGCCGCCGGAAAGCATGAGCATTGCTTTGCCGCTTGAGCCAATCGGAAGGCCGCCGGCACCATGAATGGTTTCGCACGATAAATAAATGGCTTCCTTTCTGACCTCAACCCGCAAATTAATATCAGGATTTTTTACATCAACTTTTATGCCGGGAATATTCTTTAACAAATGTGCCCCAATCGTTTGATTGACACCATCCGTATCTAGTTCATATGTTTTATCGGACCTTTTAGTGGTTACTTTAAATGTTTGCCCATCCTTATAGAGGTTTTGAATTAATTGAAGTGCGGCCTGTTTTAACGATTCCACATCCCTAGCTACCTTTATTGCCGGACTGAAGGACTGAATCCCAAATATAGTCTGTAATTTTCCGATGATTTCTATACCATTTTCGCCATTTAATAACACATACATCCGGTCACGGCTTGCCTCAACTTTTATTTTCGGAAAGGGGGCAAGAGCGATTCTTACACTTTTTCTTAACTTTTCCACAAATTTATTGCGGTTTCTGCCTTTTGTTGATATTTCTCCATAGCGGATTAGTATACGGTCATAGTTCATTTAATTCATAACCTTTCGTAGTTGGTTTACCGTTTTTTCAATCGCCTCGATAACGGTCCCGGCTTCAGCTTCAGTATTATCAAAGGAAAGACTTATCCTGACGGCACTTTCAGCGGAACTTTCTGGGACACCCATTTCGAGAAGTGTCTTACTTGGTGATTTCTTTTTTGAAGAACAGGCACTGGTCGTCGAGACAAAGATCTCCCGCTGCTCAAGTGCATGGATAAATACCTCTGACTTCATTCCATTTAGTGAAAAATTTAAAATATGCGGTGCTGCATCTTCAATTGGGGTATTTATGTTGATTCCTTCGATTCCATTCAAACCTGTTCTTAGCATGCTCTGGATTTTCTTCATTTTCGCGGTACCTGCTATACTTTTTGCCATCGTTATTCTAAGCGCTTTTGCCAGCGCAACTGCTCCCGCGACATTTTCGGTACCGCTCCGCATTTTCCGTTCTTGACTGCCCCCGGAAAATAACGGAGCAAGTCTTGCACCTTCACGAATATACAAGGCACCTGTACCTTTTAATCCATGAAATTTATGCCCGGAAATAGAACAAAAATCTACTCTATTTTCAGTTAAAGACAAGGGAACTTTTCCTATGCCTTGAACTGCATCGACATGAAATAAAATTGCTGGGTATTTTTTTAGTATGTTTCCAACCTCTTCAATCGGCTGCACTGTTCCCACTTCATTGTTTACCTGCATAATCGAAATTAAGATGGTCTCTTTTCTGATTGCCTTTTCAACGTCAGCGGCTGAAATTCTTCCAGCCTCGTCAACAGGTAAATACGTTATTTCGAAGCCTTCCTGCTCAAGCTGCTCCATTGCCGCCCTAACCGATGGGTGCTCCACACTTGATGTAATCAAATGCCGGCCGCGATTCCTATTAACCGATGCAGCACCTTTTATGGCTAAATTATTCCCTTCTGTGCCGCCGGAGGTAAAATAAATCTCGGACGGTTTCACTTCCAGCAGCTTGGCGACTTGTTCCCTCGCCTGTGAAAGGAGCTTTTCGGCCTGTCCCCCTAATCCATGGAGTGAAGAGGGATTTCCAAAATATTCACTA
Source organism: Neobacillus sp. NPDC093127 (assembly GCF_044754175.1). Lineage (NCBI taxonomy): Bacteria > Bacillati > Bacillota > Bacilli > Caryophanales > Bacillaceae > Neobacillus > Neobacillus sp. NPDC093127. The sequence continues at coordinate 143,286 of NZ_JBIVOP010000010.1, read as the reverse complement.
GAAACCGTCATAAATGAATCTAATACTTCTTTATATGGTTTAGTCGTTGCACTATTATCGAAATAAATCATTTTTTCTCTCCTCCAACAAAAACGCACTTTCAAAAATAAATCTTATCATAAACCTGTCGAATTGAAAAAGTAAAAAAAACTCGCTGGTTATCCAGCGAGTTTCCTTTTGGTTATTAAGCTTCAATACTTGCTTTTATTTTTTTCAAGGCTTCCGGGTCGATGCCCTCTAATGAGGCGGCGACTTGTTCTAATGCTTCTTGATAATCATATTGTCTAAATGCTATTTCTGCTTCTGATAATCCTTTTGCAACGGATGGATAATGTCTTCGATACCGATTACCATATTGAATGGCTTTCTCAGCAAGCGTGACATTCTCGATCATTTCATAGGTAGTATTAACAAGTTTTTCAACCGTTAACTCGGCAATTTCTAAATACTGATTAAGGGCAGAAATATTCAATGGCTTTTCTTCCAGCTGGAATCTAACATTTTGAATACTTTCATTTGTATCCTCTAATAAATATTTATAATCGGCCGGCAATCCAGGCACATTACTTTTAGAAACAAAACGAACCGTTTCGCCCACCTGTTTTGTAAGCTCATTAATCTTTTCCCTTGCTTCAAGTTCATCTTTTCTAAGCGCTTGAAGTTTTAGTGCAAAATCCTGCTGCCCTTCACGGATGACATCCAGCTGATCTTTAAGGGCACTTAATTCCTCGCCAATCACGCTTTGAGCGGTTGCATTCATTTTCAACTTTTCAACCAGAATATCATAGTGTTTATAAACAGTGCCAAGTTCCTTTTCAAGATTCCTTTGTGTTTCAAAGTCACTTTCAGATAACTGATAACTTTCCTGTACATGGACCACTTCATCTGAAAGAAGTTTATTTTCCTCCTGAGCAGCAGCTAGAAGTTCATAGGCAGCCTTTTCATTCTTTACTACATAATGCTTAGCGTGAACTTCTTTTTCTAAGAGGTCAAAAAGGATATCAATTCTTTGCTTTACTTCTTGGATTCCTTCTTCCGCTTTTTCAATTTCTGTTGCTTCAATTAAACGTAAATTCTCCGCAAGCTTTTCTTCCAACCGCTCAATTTCCTTCGCCACATTAATATGATCTAAGTAATATTCCTGTTCTGTCATTTCACGGTGTCCGTCTAAACATTCGGACATCAGATTCGGAAGAAGGGATTGACATTCAATTAAAAGCTGTGGAATCAAATCCATATGGCTTTTAATCGTTCCAAGCTGGTTATGCAGCAGTAAAACAACTTCACGGGCTTCAAGGTAGTTACCAAGTTCGGTTTTTTCATCAAATTCTTGGAATTTTTGGACCGCATCACTCAGCTGCACTTCTAAGTGTTTTTCGGCATTGCCAAAGCTGTGACGGTGGGCCAGGAGCATCTTTTTCGATTCTCGATAGAGGTCTTTTAGTTCCTCAATTTCAACCCTATTTTTTTCTTCACTGCCAACGAGCTCATGTATCTCTTCCAATATCTTCTTGATATGTTCCTCTGTTTCCTGTAGTTTTGCTTGAATTGCCTGTTGAACACCCTTTGCTTTTTTGAATCGATACCGATCTATGTACTCTTCTGCATCAAAAAGCATCTCTTCTAAATCAGGAAGCTGGACGGTAACAACATCGTCCCATTGATTGCGCCAACTTTCGAAAAGTTCTTCCGTTTGGCCAGTCATATTTAACTGCTTCACTTTTGACATTTCATCGAGTACCGGGCGGTTCAATAAATCGATTTTCCACGCTTCCAACCGGTCCATTTCTTTAAAGTATTTCTTCTTTATTAAATATCCCAATACAAATAAGGCAAGTACGAGGATGAAAAATCCAATGAAATAATAAATCACTTGTAAGCCCCCTATATCCAAAAACATTGATTCTGTTATATGATTTCATCTATTTATATTAATACGTTAATTTTCGATTCAATGCTTTTATGATACCATGTAAACGACAATTTTTGACTATAATTTTCAATTTTTTTGTAAAATAAAATAAATGGATGTTTCAAGTCCTAATTTAATTTAAAATTAGGCACATTTCGGCAAAAAAAAATAGCGAATATCGCTATTTTACAACCGCTCCCTTTTTTATAGGCACATCCGAGCAGAGAGTTTTATCAATCCATAAGTGAATTTCTTTTAAATATTTTTGCTGAAAGAACGGCTCATTTGGAAAAACGTACAAGACCTCTCTCATATAACTCGTATTCATAAATGGCATCATCAACAGGCCTTTTAGCTGGATAATTAAATAGGGAATGGAATGTGGACGGAATTCATTCCATTCAAAACCCCTTTCAAATATTTTCTGAAAATAGTACTTTTCCTTCAACGAATACGTCGACATGATTTCTCTGACAACTTGTGATTCTATCGACATCTCCCGATACACAAAACTGGTTAACTGATTATGTTCACTTTGATAAAAGAGCAAATCTGCTGCAATCCGCTTTAAACATTCTTTTGCACCTCTATCAATGAAAGCGTAAGCATCTTCAATTTTGCTGATGTACTGTTCAAAAAAATGCATAAAGCAATATTCTAAGAGTCCTGTTTTATTCTTGAAATGGTAGGCAATGGCTGCTGGATTTACATTTGCTAAACTTGCAATATCCCTAATCGACGTACCCGAATACCCATTTGAATTAAACAACGAAATAGCGGCCTTAACTATTGCTTCTTTTGCATTTTTATTCATTATTTATCCCCCTTCAGGTCTTCCCATTATCCCCTTACATAATGATTCTTTACGTCCTTGCTGATTCCTTTATGAAAATATCGACAAAGTCTGCTCATTTTCTTCTATTTCTGATAAAATATATTATAAAGTATAAGAAAAAAAGGAGAAATTTCATGTTTAACGTCGAAATGTATACTGGAAACCGTGAAGAAAATTATGAACTCGTTATAAAGCAATTGCGTGCTCTTCTTCATGACGAGAAAAACCAAATTGCTAACCTAAGTAATGCATCTGCCCTGTTGAATCAATTTCTTGATCGTGTTAACTGGGTCGGATTCTATCTAATAGATACAAATGGAGAACTTGTGCTGGGGCCATTTCAAGGTCTTCCTGCCTGCATCCGCATTCCTGTTGGCAAGGGTGTGTGCGGTACCGCTGCCTTGAAGCAGGAAACCATTCGTGTTGAAGATGTAAATCAGTTTCCAGGCCATATTGCTTGTGACTCTGCCTCTCAATCCGAAATAGTCATTCCGCTTGTGAAAGACGGCCAATTAATTGGTGTATTAGATATCGATTCACCAGAAACAAACCGCTTCGATGAACTAGACCAACAAAAGCTCGAAGAATTCGCAGCTGTCCTTGTTGAACACTTATAAAGAAAACTCGCCGATTGGCGAGTTTTTCTTTAAATTTTATCAAATGCTTGCTCTAGGTCTTCTTTGATATCTTCCCATGCTTCAAGGCCTACTGAGAGACGGAGCAGGGTATTCTCAATCCCCATTTTTCTCCGTTCTTCCTCCGGTACAACTGCATGGGTCATGGTAGCTGGGTGCTGAATCAATGTCTCAGCATCGCCAAGGCTAACCGCAATTTTTATCAATTGTAAGTGATTCATAAACATTTGCGCTGTTTCCTTTGTTCCTTTTATGGTAAAAGAAATGAGACCGCTTGATTGTTTCATTTGTTTTTTCATAGTTTCATAATCCACGTGTTCGGGATCCCCAGGAAAATAGATGGAGTCAACCTTTGCGTGATTTTTCAAAAATTCAAACAGACGAACTGCATTTGCTGAATGGCGGTCCATCCGGACTGGAAGTGTTTTTATTCCTCTTAGCAAAAGCCAGGCATCAAACGGTGAGATAATGCCGCCAATGTCCTTTTGTGTCGTTCGGGACACCTGTCCAATAAATTCCTTGTTTCCGACCACCAGCCCGGCAATGACATCGCCATGGCCGCATATATACTTTGTCGCGCTATGAATAACAATATCGCAGCCTAAATCGAGAGGCGTCTGTAAATACGGAGAACAGAAAGTGTTATCGACAACAACAGGTATCCCCTTTTCATTCGCTATCCTTGCAACCATCTCCAAGTCAACAAGCTTCATAGTTGGATTTATTGGCGTTTCGATATAAATACAAGCCGTATTAGGCAAAATATCATTTTCTAATGTTTCCACTGAATCCATCAGCGAAAAATCGTGTCCAATTCCATATTTCTCCTTTAGCAGTTCCATCAGCCCAAATGTACATCCATAAACTCCTTGAGAACAAAGGATATGATCGCCCGTTTTCGTTAATGCCACCAATACCGCACTTACAGCAGCCATCCCTGACGAAAAAGCTAACGCTGCTTCTCCTTTTTCAAGAACGGCTATCTTGTCTTCAAGTATTTTCACCGTTGGATTTCCCAAGCGGGAATAAATAAAGCCCTCTTCCTTTCCGGCAAACCTTCTCTCCCCTTGTTCAGCATTTGCAAAGGTAAACGTGGATGTTTGATACAAAGGGGGAACTAAGCTCCCTTGGTGTTCATCGTTAGAATAGCCTGCATGAATAGCTTCCGTCTCAAACCGCGATTTCTTTTTCTCCAATGTGGACCCCTCCATTTTTATAAGCGCTATCAAAATTAATTATACATTATGACGGTTACCAGTATACCGTTAGGGCACCCGTAATCATGGGTGCCTAGACTACAGTAATATTGTCACCTTGGATAATAACCTTGTTCTTTCCTGTTTCTTTGGCGATATACAAAGCTTCATCAGCTCTTTTAAATAAATTTTGATAAGAATCAAGCTGCTCTTTATTCCAATAAGAAACACCACATGAAACCGTAATATGCGGGTTCGTGCTTTCTGAAACCTTTTCAACTAATCTCTCTGCGATTGCTGTTCCGGTGTATAAAGGGACCATAGGAAGGTAAATGGCCAGTTCTTCCCCGCCCCACCTGGCACCTATATCCCGCCCGTGAATATTCCTTTTAATTAAATCGGCTAACTGAATTAGCACTTTATCGCCAATTTGATGTCCATAGGTATCATTGATTTCTTTGAAATTATCGATATCGATGAGAATAAAGGTACCTTCTTCATCCATTTTCATCGAACGCTGGATTTTTTCATCCAAAAACTTCCGGGAATGAAGCTTTGTAAGATGGTCCGTGATGACCAATGTTTCCAATTCCTCTCGAAGCAGAGAATTGGTAAGTGCTAATGATGAATGATGTAATAGTGATTGAAGCAGTTTAAATGTCTGGAATGAGAAGAAATAAGGTAGTTGATGCATAATAATCGAAAACCCTTTTAATTTCTGTCTCTGAATCATTGGTACTGCCATTATAGAATGAAAGCTCGTTATAGTAGGAAGGTTTAAATCTCCAATAAACAGCGGACCACTTCCTTTTTGAATCTTTTCCTTTATGTAGTCAATATAGCTCCTAGCCTGTTTTGTAAAAAAATAGGGAGTGGAGCCTGAGAGTACTTTCACCTTTTCTTGATCATCAGAAAATAGAAAAAAACCAACTTCTTCCGCATCAAACGAAGTCATGATTTGTTCCGACATAAACGTCATCGTCTCGGTCAGCCGCAGGTTAGAATTTAAGCGGCGCGAGGTTTCGTTAATTAATTGCAAATCAGATATGGCTTTCCTTGACTGTTGATAAAGCTGGGCATTTTCTAATGCGCTTCCCGCACACCTAGCTAATAAAGTAATGAATTCGGTTTCATAATCGGGAAACTGAGGAGTATTTGGCGCGATTATCTGCAATACTCCATATACCCCCCGCCCTCCTTTTAATGGGGCATAAAGAATGGCATGATTGGCAACAATAGATTTTTCAAATTGGATTTTCCCCGATACATAAGCATTAATGGCTGTCATATTTTCACTATCATAGTCAAGGTCAATTATCGGTAGGTCATTGTGGCTGTGAGTATCCTGTGAAAGAAGTAAGTAATACGAAAAGTCAGGATATACTTCTTGAAGAATAACGAATAATTCACCTAACAGAGTATTCACATCCAGGGTCGAATGAAGTTTTTCGGTTATTTGAAATAATTTTTTATATTTGTTTTCTTCCAAAATTAAATCTCCTTTAAAAGCATCCATTCAATTTTTCGAGCGTCGCTTCCAGATATATACATCACAATCCAATTATAGTTAATATTGGCATACATTTGGAAGGTTTTTTTGAATAATTTATTAATTTTTTCTATTTATTTTTTAAGCACTAGGACATTCGTGATGAAAGCAAAATTATACTTGACTTAATGGGAATAAAAATTATATAATACTCTTTGTGTAAAATATTGCAGCCTATAAGAATAAACTTAATTGTTTCATTTTGTTCCTCACACTTTTGTGATGGTGCATCGAGTAACCCTCCGCTGCTAGGGCGATGGTGCATGAAAACAAAATGACTGTTATTGTGTTTCTTAACGGTTTTTATTTTACCAAAATAAAAACACGAAGGAGGAGTCATTCATGGCTCGTTATACTGGCTCAAGCTGGAAAATTTCCCGTCGTCTTGGAATCTCTCTAAGCGGCACAGGTAAAGAATTAGAAAAGCGTCCTTACGCTCCTGGACAACATGGTCCAAACCAACGCAAAAAGCTTTCTGAATACGGATTGCAATTGCAAGAAAAGCAAAAACTTCGTCACATGTACGGAGTTAATGAGCGTCAATTCCGCAATCTTTTTGTTAAAGCTGGCAAAATGGGCGGCGTTCACGGTGAAAACTTCATGATTCTTCTTGAATCACGTCTTGACAACCTTGTTTACCGTTTAGGTCTTGCTCGCACTCGTCGTGCAGCTCGTCAATTAGTTAACCACGGTCACATTTTAGTTGATGGTTCTCGCGTAGATATCCCATCATACCGTGTAGCTCCTGGTCAAACAATCAGCGTTCGTGAAAAATCACGTAACCTTGATGTGATCAAAGAAGCAATCGAAGTAACGAACTACATTCCTGATTATGTAACATTCGATGCTGACAAATTAGAAGGTACGTTCACTCGCTTACCAGAGCGTTCTGAACTTGCTGCTGAAATTAACGAAACATTCATCGTTGAGTTCTACTCACGTTAATCTTTCACAAAACCCCCGTTCCAATTTGGCACGGGGGTTTTTGTATTAAAGAAGTTCTATAAAAAAGAGCTTTGGGAATCCAAAGCTCTGATTATTTAATATTTTATTAAAGTATATTTCTTCTTGCCTCTTCTAATGATGGTAAACTGTCCCTCGATTTTATCGGATTCCACCAAGGCGTAGCTGGTGTCCGTTACTTTCTCTCCATTTACAGTAACCGCTCCATTGCTAATGTCTTCACGCGCCTGGCGCTTGGATGGGGAAATTTTTGCGGCAACTAAAAGGTCGACCAAGTTTTCCTCAGCAGCTGACTCATAGGCTGGCACATCTTTAAAGCCTTGTTCAATCTCAGCAGCAGAAAGACTGCTAACATCACCGCTAAATAATGCTTGCGAAATCTTAATCGCCTGCTCTAATGAGTCCTCGCCATGGATAAGGCGAGTCATCTCTTCCGCTAATGCCTTTTGAGCTTTACGGAGATGCGGTTCTTCCGCAACAGCTGTTTCCAATTTCTCGATTTCCTCATGAGAAAGGAACGTGAAAAACTTTAAGTATTTGATAACATCAGCATCGGCTGTATTAATCCAGAACTGATAGAACTCATATGGTGTAGTTTTTTCAGGGTCGAGCCAAACAGCGCCGCCTTCTGTCTTGCCAAATTTTGTCCCATCCGCTTTTGTCACGAGCGGAATTGTTAAAGCGTATGCCTTTGCCCCTTCCGGCTGCATTTTCCGAATTAATTCTAACCCAGAAGTAATGTTACCCCATTGGTCACTGCCGCCAATTTGCAGTTTACAATTGTGGTGTTGGTACAAATGATTAAAATCCATTGCCTGTAAAATCGTATAGGTGAATTCAGTAAACGAGATACCTGTTTCAAGCCTTGAGGCAATCGTGTCTTTAGCGAGCATGTAATTAACCCCGATATGCTTGCCGATGTCACGTAAAAAAGTAACAATATCCATCGACCCGGCCCAATCGTAGTTATTCACCATTGTAGCGCCATTTTCACCCTCAAACTCAAAAATAGCCGCTAACTGTTTTTGGATGCCGGCGACATTTTCTTGTACCTTCTCTAATGTTTGAAGGTTACGCTCTTCGCTCTTTCCACTAGGATCGCCAATTAACCCTGTTGCACCGCCGACTAATACGATGGGACGGTGACCATGCTGTTGAAATCTTCTCAGTGTTAAAAACGGAACCAGGTGTCCGATGTGTAAACTGTCCGCCGTCGGATCGGCTCCGCAATATAATGAAATTTTTTCGTTACCTAATAGCTCTTTCAAACCTGCTTCATCTGATTGTTGGTAAATAATCCCTCTCCATGCTAAATCCTCTAATAAATCCATTCTAAATCCCTCCAACTACAAAATAAAAACGCCCCTGCAATATGCAGGGACGTAATTTTACGCGGTACCACCCAGCTTGAGGAAAAAAGTCCTCCAACTCGAAAAAAATAACGGTTATCACCGTTCTCCGTTACTAATAATAAAATTCACAGAGAAAGCTCAAGGAGGTAATTCACTCTTCTATATGTGCCGGCTCCCACCACCGCCAGGCTCTCTTTAAACAGGGATAGAAGAACTACAATTGGTTCCCTTCACAGCTTTAATATAAAATTAACTTATAGTTTTTTTATCATATTTTCTTCTTACTGTCAAACCCGAACTGGAAATTTCAGAAAAATGTAGAAGTTTGTCAATTATTTCGCCATCTGTATGCTATAATGGATGTGATTTTAAAAGAGGTGATGCTTTTGAATAATGAAAAATTACAAGCTTGGTTGGAAAAAGCGAAATCCGCACTTAACTTGTTTACCCATAAAAAAACGGTGAAAAGTGCACGAATCACATATCAAGTTGTTTGGAACTTATTTCTCCTTATATTGACCGTTGTCATTATTGGAGGCTCATTCGCTGCAGGGGTTGGGGCCGGCTATTTCGCCTCGCTTGTAAAGGATGAGCCAGTTCGCTCATACGAGAGTATGAAAAAGGATATTTATAATTACACAGAAACATCGGAATTATATTTTTCTAATAATGTCTATCTTGGTAAACTTAGAACCGATCTTGAACGCGAAGAAGTGACGGTTGATCAAGTATCGAAGGATTTGATAAACGCTGTTGTCGCTACCGAAGATGAATACTTTTACAAGCATAATGGCGTTGTCCCAAAAGCTGTTTTTCGCGCCGTTTTCCAGGAAGTATCTAACTCTTCTGTCCAAACAGGCGGCAGTACCTTAACACAGCAATTAATAAAAAACCAAATTCTAACTAATGAGGTTTCATTTCAAAGGAAAGCCAATGAAATATTACTTGCCCTCAGGTTAGAGAAGTTTTTTGACAAAAAAGAAATTCTTGAAGCTTACTTGAATGTTTCAACCTTTGGAAGAAACTCATCCGGACGAAACATTGCCGGTGTACAAACGGCGGCTAAAGGGATTTTCGGCAAGAAAGCAAGTGAATTAAACTTGGCACAATCAGCTTTCATCGCTGGGCTGCCGCAAAGTCCATTTGGCTATACCCCTTTTACAAGAGAGGGAACAATTAAGAACAATCTTGAACCAGGACTTAGCCGGATGAAAACAGTATTAAAGCGAATGTTTGACGGCGGGTATATAAACGAGAAGCAGTACGCCGATGCCTCTGCCTATGATATCACCAAGGACTTTATCGAGCCGGTTGCAAATCCACTTGAAAAATACCCTTGGCTGACGGTTGAAATCGAAAAGCGTGCCATCGAGACGATGACTGCCGTGTTAGCTCAAAAGGACGGCTATACAGAAAAAGACTTAAAAAATGATGATAATCTTTATTACAAGTACAAAACGTTAGCTAACCATAATTTGCATCAAAACGGCTACCAAATTCATACGACAATTGATAAAGATATTTACGATGTCATGCAGCAGGTAAAAGACAATTATAAATATTATGGAGCAGATAAACCTCAGGAAGTGGAAGACCCGGAAACTGGAGAAAAGAAAACGATTATGGAGCCTGTGGAGGTTGGAGCAGAACTAATCGAAAATAAGACCGGGAAGATTATTAGCTTTGTTGCCGGAAGGGATTACAACAAACAGCAGCTTAATCATGCAACTAGTGCTTACAGGCCAAATGCATCCACGATGAAACCGCTTCTTGTCTATGGCCCTGCGGTTGAATTAGGTAAAGCGGCACCGGGAACACCGCTGCCAAATGTTGAATTATATTTGGATCCCAGTAGAAGTAAACCATGGCCGCGAAATTACAGTGGAGGTTATAGCGGCTTAGTTTCTGCACGCTATGCGCTTGCAAAATCCTATAACGTGCCGGCAGTAAAATTATACAAGGATATAGTTGATCAACAACCGGCAAAATACCTAGAAAAAATGGGATTTACATCTCTTCTAAAAGATGATTTTACAAACCTTTCAGCTGCCATTGGTTCGTTAGGGAAGGGTGTTACCATTGAAGAGAATACGAATGCCTTTAGTACCTTTGCAAACAATGGGAAATTTATTGATGCCTATTTAATTGATAAAATTGTTGATAAAAACGGCATGGTTATCTATCAACATGAAGTGAAGCCAGTGGATGTTTTCAAACCGCAAACAGCTTATATCACGCTAGATATGATGCGCGATGTTATTAAAATGGGTACTGCCGCAGGGATTAATGGTAAATTGAACTTTAAAGCTGATTGGGCAGGGAAAACAGGGACAGGTAATGAATATACTGATTCCTGGTTCGTTGCGACAAACCCTAACGTTACCTTTGGAATTTGGACTGGTTACGATACGCCAAAATCGCTGCAGTCAAAAGGAGTGCTGTCCTACAGCCAGCGCACAAATAACCTTTGGGCTGAATTAATGAATGCAGCTTATAAAATCAGGCCGGATTTAGTGGCCCCAAAAGAGTCATTTACCATGCCTGAAGGAATCGTAAAACGCTCCTATTGTGCTGTTTCAGGCATGCTGCCATCCGCTGCGTGTTCAAAGGCCGGCTTAATCGAAAGTGATTACTTTAATGTGAAAGATGTTCCAACGAAAATTGATGATAGCTTGATTGAAGGAAAGTTTGTCACGATTGGCGGCAAAAGATATTTAGCGTTAGATTCTACGCCAAATGAGTTTGCCCAGTTTGGTCTTATCTTAAATCCGGACTTTATTACTCGAATGGTTGGAAAGAATTTCAAAAATACTAGACAGCTTATTCCTGAGAGAGATCGTTGGGGGAAAATTCTGGTTCCTGACGCCAAAATGGTCGACAATGGGAAGAAGCCTAATAGTGTCCGATTAACAGCCTCAGGAAATAAATTAACTTGGTCAGCAGCCTCGGATAATGATATTGTGGGCTACAGAGTCTACCAAGGGAATGTGTTTTCAACTAAAGTCGCGAGTGTAATCAATGGTTCGAGCCTTTCATATAATGCCGGAAACGGTGTTTATTATGTAACAGCCGTAGATATCGCTGGTAACGAATCCGCTCCATCTAATCTTGTTGAGGTCGGAGCTGCCATACCTGCGCCTGAAAAAACTGAAATACCTGTAACAACACCATAATACTAAAAACCGCACCGATCATTTGACCGGTGCGGTTTTAATTGTTAATTAATCCTCCAATGTGGAAAGGTCACCTGCTGGTAAATTTAGCTCCCAAGCCTTCAAGACGCGGCGCATAATTTTACCGCTTCTCGTCTTCGGCAGTTTGTCGCGGAAATCAATTTCCCTCGGCGCTGCATGGGCTGCAAGACCCTTTTTAACAAATTGCCTGATTTCCTCTTTCAGTTCATCTGACTGTTCATATCCATCCCTCAGGGCAATAAAGGCTTTGATGATTTCTCCGCGGACCGGGTCCGGCTTTCCGATAACGCCAGCCTCTGCAACAGCGGGATGCTCAACAAGCTTGCTTTCTACTTCAAATGGTCCAACACGCTCACCGGACGTCATGATGACATCATCAACCCGTCCTTGGAACCAGAAGTACCCGTCCTCATCCATATAGGCGGAATCACCGGAGACATACCAGTCATTTGGCATAAAGTAGGATTCATATTTCTCCGGATTATTCCATATCGCATTCATCATCGATGGCCAGCCTTTTTTGATTGCAAGGTTCCCCATTCGATATGGCGGGAGTTCATTCCCTTGATTATCGACAATAGCAGCTTCCACTCCTGGAATTGGTTTCCCCATCGAACCTGGCTTAATTTCCAAGCAAGGATAGTTACTAATCAGCTGGGCACCTGTTTCAGTCATCCACCAGTTATCATGAATCCGTTTATTAAATACCTTTGCTCCCCATTTCACTACTTCCGGATTCAATGGTTCGCCAACACTCAGCACATGCCTGAGGCTGCTTAAATCGAATTTCTTAACAACCTCGTCACCTGCACCCATTAACATCCTGAAAGCGGTCGGAGCACTATACCAAACCGTGATCCCAAAATCCTCAATCATTTGATACCAGGCTTCAGGACTAAAGCGTCCGCCAATAATCACATTTGAGGTTCCCGTTAACCAAGGGCCGAATATTCCATAGGAAGTCCCGGTAACCCAGCCTGGATCGGCCGTACACCAGTAAACATCTTCCTCTTTTAAATCCAGGACCCATTTTGCTGTTTGATAATGCTGAATCATTGCATTATGTACATGCAGTACTCCTTTTGGTTTCCCTGTAGAACCAGAGGTATAATGCAGAATCAGACCATCTGTCCGGTCCACCCATTCAATTCGTAAATCCTTACTTGCCTCACTAAATTTATTCAAGAAATTAATATAAGGGCCCTCTTCATCGACATTTTTTCCGACTAGGAAAATATGCTTTAATGCCGGTAATTCATTTACTGGAACACGGTCCAGCAATTCCGGGGTCGTAACTAATACTTTAGCTTCACTGTCTTGCAGACGATCTCTGACAGCCCCTTCCATAAAGGCCTCAAATAATGGGCCGACAATGGCTCCAAGCTTAATCGCTCCCAAAACTGTAAAGTAAAGCTCTGGAGAACGCGGCATGAAAATAAAAACTCGGTCACCTTTTTCTACATCACCATAATTTTTTAACACATTCCCAGCTTTGTTTGAAAGATCCTTCATTTCCTTAAAGGTGTACTTTTCATTTCTTGTTGCATCACGATAGTATAAGGCAACCTTATTTTTTCGGAAGGTTTGAGCGTGGCGGTCAATCGCCTCATAGGCCAAATTAACAAGCCCTGTTTCACTCCAAGAGAATGCCTTCTCGGTTTCTTTCCAGTCGAATTGATTGTACGTCTCATCATAATTACGTAAATTATGTTCCCCCTGCACAACTGGCAACGCTTCCACTTTCATTCCAATCTCCCCCTCTTGAAGAATATGAGATTATTATAGTACAAATAGTAACTATTCACAATTTTAAAAATACACTTGTAATTATTTTAATATTTTCCCTTTTCTATTTGTCAATATTTTTAACAACACTGAAAATTTGGTAAAGTCAACTTTTTCTTTTTGTTTTTATGTATAATAGAATTGAAATACAAACGATCTTACCGGGTAGGTGACCGTATGGAACACAAAAAGACTTATAATGCTAAACAATTAAAAACTCCTCATGGGAACTTAATCATTGAAGGACCTATTTCTTCAGATAAACTAGCAGGCTATGAATTTCATGAAGATCTTGTCGCATTTCGCTCCCCTGCCCAGCAGCATCAGGCCTTAATAGGGATTGCGAAACTAGAAGAAGGCAGGATTATTATCGCACGAAACCGGCATACCATCGTTGGTTATGTAACCTACCTTTACCCAGACCCGCTAGAGCGCTGGTCTGAAGGAAAAATGGATAATTTAATCGAACTTGGAGCCATTGAGGTAATCCCAGAATTCCGGGGCTGCGCTGTCGGAAAGAATCTATTAATCGTATCGATGATGGATGATGCGATGGAGGATTATCTTATCATCACAACCGAGTATTATTGGCATTGGGATTTAAAAAACACCAAATTAAATGTCTGGGAATATCGCAAAATCATGGAAAAAATGATGAACGCAGGCGGTTTAGAATGGTATGCAACAGATGATCCCGAAATATGCTCACATCCGGCTAACTGCCTAATGGCCCGAATTGGGAAACGCATTGATCTCGAAACCGTGCAAAAATTTGACCGGCTCCGCTTTATGAATCGGTTCATGTATTAATTCAGTTTATTTCGCCTGAAATTTTTATAATTAGGGGGATTTCCTAATGATTGTAGAAGAAATTATGAATACAGATGTGGTAACCTTACAACCGACAAACTCCATTGCAGATGCTATCCAAGCAATGGAAACCAATAATATCCGCCATATTCCCATCGTTAATGATGAAAATAATTTAGTCGGTCTTGTCACCATTTCCCGATTAAAAGAGGCAACACCATCGACTTTTCGGACGAATGACAATCCGGATGATTTGAAAAAACCGCTTGAAGTGATTATGGAGCGCAATGTCATCACCGGACATCCACTTGATTTTGTTGAGGAAATTGCCGCAGTTTTTTACGAGCAAAAAATCAGCGCCATTCCAATCATAAAGGATAAGAAATTAGTCGGTATTATTACTGAAACAGATTTACTGCGAACCATGGTCGAGTTAACAGGCGCCCATCAGCCGGGTTCTCAAATCGAACTAAGGGTTCCTAATATCTCCGGTGTTCTCAGTAATATTGCTGATATCATTCGCAAGCGAAAAGCAAATATTCTTAGTGTGCTGGTATACCCGGATAAACACGATGAGCAATATAAAATCCTTGTCATTAGAGTCCAATTAATGAATCCCACGGGATTAATTCATGAACTTAAAATGGCTGGTCATCATGTCTTATGGCCAAATCTGCCGGGGATTTCTATATGAAAGATCGCGCAGCCTTTATTTATTCAGAAGAACTGCTGAGTTATAAATTCAGCAGTCATCATCCTTTCAATCAATACCGGCTCAAACTAACAGTAGACTTATTAACTAAAATTCGTGGATTAGATTCAGAACATATTATTGCGCCAAGAATGGCAACAGAAGAAGAGCTTGCTCTTATTCATGATCCAAGCTACATAGATGCAGTTAAAAAAGCAGGACATGGGCAGCTTCCAAACGAAATTGCCGAGAACTATGGCTTGGGTACAGAAGATACTCCTGTATTTACTAATATGCACGAGGCGAGCTCTTTATTAGTTGGCGGCACACTGACAGCTGTCGATCAGGTGATGACTGGCAAGGCGCTGCACGCCCTCAGTCTTGGCGGCGGTTTGCATCACGGTTTTCGCGGAAAAGCCTCAGGATTTTGCATATACAATGATAGTTCAGTAGCAATTAAATATCTTCAAGAAAAATATCATGCCCGTGTTTTATATGTCGATACTGACGCACACCATGGTGATGGCGTCCAATGGTCCTTTTATGATGATCCTAACGTATGTACCCTGTCGATTCATGAGACTGGAAGATATTTATTTCCTGGAACCGGAAATATCAATGAGAGAGGACAGGGATTGGGCTACGGCTATTCTTTTAATATTCCGGTAGATGCCTTTACTGAAGATGAATCGTGGCTGTATGCCTACACACAAGCCCTTAAGGAAGTAGCTGAGTTTTTTAAGCCGGATGTGATTTTGACACAAAATGGGGCCGATTCCCATTACTATGATCCCTTAACACATTTATCAGCTACGATGAAGATTTACCGGGAAATTCCAAAGCTCGCCCATGAAATTGCCCATCAATATTGTGGTGGAAAATGGATTGCGGTAGGAGGCGGCGGTTATGATATTTGGAGGGTTGTGCCGAGAGCCTGGGCCCACATTTGGTTGGAAATGACGGAAAACTCCAATTGTTATGGCAGTTTACCTGCTGATTGGGTAGATTACTGGCAAAAGGAATCACCTGTACCATTGCCAAAGGAATGGGATGATCCTGATAACTTATATCCCCCAATTCCTAGGAAAGCGGAGATAACCGAGAAGAATTTAATTACGCTTGAAAAAGCACTGTATCCGATTCGCAATCAGAAAAAAAGTCAATCAAGTTAAAGGGCTGCCATTACGTTTGGCAGCCCTTTTCATTATCTAACTTCGCGTTCGATGAGTCTCCATTGCATTGCTCATTACTTCGTGGATTGACGGTGTTCAATTCGGTGAGGCAGAACAACAGTATGTTCACTTGTTTTCTCTTTATTCATTAATTTAGTTAACAGCCTCATGGCAACGGCACCAATATCATATAACGGCTGAACGACAGTTGTCAGCTGCGGTCGTACCATCAACGACAGCCTTGTATTATCAGAAGTGATAACCTCAAAATCGTCAGGAATTTTATAGCCTTTATCTTCCGCCCCATGGACAACTCCCAGTGCCATTTCATCAGCACCCACTAAAATAGCCGTTGGTCTCTCTGGTGCTTCAAGTAATTTCTCCACTGCTTCAATGCCAGAGTCATACGTATAGTCACCTTCAACAACCAACTCTTCATTATAAGGGAGCCCTGCTTCTTGCAATGCTCTTTGGTACCCTTTGAGTTTTTTCAGGGCATTTTTCGGCTCATGAAGAGGCCCAACAACAAAGGCAATATTCTTATGTCCCTTTTCGATGAATTCTTTAACAGAATCAAAAACAGCCTGTTCATAATCAATATTTACGGAAGGAATCTGATTCGATTCTTCAATTGAGCCGGCAAGAACGATTGGCACAGGTGATTTTTCAAACTCCTCCACATGTTCTGCAGTAATATTTCCTCCCATGAAGACAAGCCCATCCACTTGTTTCCCCAGCATCGTATTAAGCAAATGTAATTCCTTCTCCTTATTTTGATCGGAATTGCTCAAAATGATATTGTACTTATACATCGTGGCAATGTCTTCAATCCCGCGGGCTAATTCAGCAAAAAAGATATTGGAGATATCTGGAATGATGACACCGACAGTTGTCGTTTTTTTACTTGCCAAACCCCTTGCAACAGCATTCGGACGGTAGCCTAACCTTTCGATGACTTCTAAAACTTTTTTGCGGGTTACTGGTTTTACATTTGGATTCCCGTTTACTACACGGGAAACGGTTGCCATGGAAACATTGGCTTCTCTTGCAACGTCATAAATAGTTATATTCACTAATAACACTCTCCTAAAACGTACATTGTTTTCTTTATTTTACAACATCTAATATAAATCTACTCATTTGTGAGGAAATATACAATCTGATATATGTATTTAATCATACGATAAGAAGAATAAAGCCGCAATTGTCTTTGTCAACATTTTTCGTAATTTCTCGATATTTTATTAAAAAAACCTTCTGCATGAAGACTGCAGAAGGGTTTTAATAAGATTTCTACTGTTATTTAAATCCGAACAAAGTGTGATGCGAGCAATTCATTATAGAATTTGTCAAATTGGTTCAGGTCCATTTGCTGCTGGGCATCAGAAAGGGCTACGGCAGGGTCCGGATGAACCTCGGCCATTACTCCGTCTGCTCCGATAGCAATCGCCGCTTTCGCTGCAGGCAGCAGTAAATCTCTTCTTCCAGTAGAATGGGTTACGTCAACCATGACTGGCAAGTGTGTTTCTTGTTTTAAAATTGGTACTGCTGAAATATCAAGGGTATTTCTTGTTGCTCGCTCGTATGTTCTAATCCCGCGCTCACAAAGAATGATTTGTCCATTCCCTTGTGCCATAATGTACTCAGCAGCATTGATGAATTCTTCGATTGTTGCTGCAATACCTCTTTTTAATAACACAGGTTTCTTAACAGCACCGGCTGCTTTTAGTAATTCAAAGTTTTGCATATTCCGTGCCCCGATTTGAATGACGTCGATATAGTCAACCGCCATTTCAATATCAGCAGGATTTACGATTTCACTAATAACAGCCATATCGAATTCATCTGCTACCCGTTTTAGAATTTTTAATCCTTCTACCCCAAGACCTTGAAAATCATACGGAGAAGTCCTTGGTTTGTAAGCACCGCCGCGAAGCAGCTTCAGGCCTTTTTCTTTCATTGCTGTCGCAACGGTTGCCACTTGCTCATATGACTCTACCGCGCAAGGACCGAAAACGAAATGCGGCTTTCCATCACCAATATTGTCACCTTTTAGGGTAACAATTGTATTTTCAGGCTTCTTCTTTCTTGAAACAAGTAAGGCTTTCTCATGGTCATCCTTTTGCAAATCTAGGCCAGCTTTAAAAATTTCCTTAAAGATATGATCAATAGTTGAATTTTCAAACGGACCATCATTATGCTCCTTAATAACCTCTAGCATTTTTCTTTCACGGACTGGATCGTAACGGTAAACCCCTTGATTTCCTTTTACTTGTCCAATTTCTTGGACGAGCCCTGCTCTTTCATTTATCAGCCTCAGCAGCTCCAAGTTAAGTTCATCGACACGCGCCCTTAGTTGATCCAAATCATTTTTGCCCATCCATCGTCCCCGTCCTTTCATTTGCAAATCAGTCTAATACCAAAGTTTGTAACATTCAATAATCACGAGATATTAGCTTGCCAGCAAATTTTTTTAAATTTTATAATTTTTTTAATTAGGCTTTATTATAGCGGAAATATATTTCTTTGTCACCCTTTTTTTCTTTAACAATTAAACGCTTTTAAGTATTAAAGTATTTTTATGTCTATTAAATTAAATTATGTTACAAACTATTAATTTGTGCATCATTTGCTTGTAATTTTTTCCTTTGCCAACGGGTACAGTCTTATTGAGTGTCCATCCTGGCATTTACCAATGCACGATTCGTTATTTTCCAGTGGGAGGCATTCCATGATGGTGCTCCGCCCGAAAAAAGAATCGCTTGCGGAGATTCATGCTTAATCTGGAATTTCTCCGCTATTTCGTTAGACAAAGGACGTGCTTCCTGAACAGCTAAGAAATACGTTGGAATATCCTGGTGTTCATTAGCATATTTTTCATACTCTTTATACGCAGCATGGCTAATTGGACAGGTTAAACTATGTTTTAAAAGAAAAAATTTACTTTCTTTATCTACCAGTTGTTTAAATTCTTCAACCGATTCCACTTTCTTAAGCATCTCATCAACCTCCATTAAATAAAAAATAAACGGTGAAGTCATTTTATCACTCCACCGTTTGTATCACAAATAAATTCCCTTTAAAGCTTTACCTTACTCTCTTCCGCGTCAAAAGCTTTTTGGGCTTCCTCCAACTTTTTTCTAATTTCCGAGCTGTCTAATGTCCCAATCGAAATGGTTTTTTTGATGGCTTTCTTTTCTTTTGGTTCATGAATCGGAATAAAGGTTAAATCTGCTTCTTCCCCGGTTTCATCTTGGCTGCTAGTTCTTCCTGTTACTTTCTTTAATAGGTCAGAGGATTGCTGGACGAGCCCTTGGGAAAGAGAAGATGTTTTCGTGGCCAATTCATTGCTCTTGTTCTTCACGCTTCCCCGCAATTCAATCGTTTTATCCATTAAAGAACCAGCTTGATTTGTTACTGCATTTCGAAGCTCTTTTCCTGTTTTAGGCGCCAAAAACAGCGCTGCAGCAGCCCCGGCAACACCGCCAATGAGGGCTCCTAGTAAAAAGCTATTCGAAGATCCCTCATTCCGAGCTTGATTCGTTTCACGTGATTCATATTCTCTTTTAGCCATCAATTATTAACCTCCTTGAAACCTCTAATGTGATCTTACCTTCATGCCCTCAGCTGGGCTTATTTTATTTTTCGCTTCTTTTCTAGCCTGCCAGTTATCCTTTAGTTCAAGCAGGACATTACTCCATTGAACAATTTGCGAGATTTTCTCTTTGTTTTCATCAACCTGCTTATCAACTGAATTCGTAATGTTCTTAAGCGTGCCATTAAATTTAGAGACTGTTGTCCCAACGTCCTTTACCGCGTCAACCACACTATTTAAACTTTCGGATTTATGCTGAATATCTTCAGCTAGTGCGTTTGTTTTTTGCAGCAGCAACGTTGTTTCACTTGTCACACCATCCAGTTGTTTTTCTAATCCTGTTAATGTTTTCGAAACGCTTGTCAGTGTACCCTGAAGTGATTTAAGCGTTTTTGCTAAGTAAATAACAAGCACTAAAAACGCAATCGCAATCAAGGCTACACTTAAGTATAAAATAATTTGCATCATGCACCCCCGCCTTAATTCTATCATTATGTATTACCCATCCTAGATGGATATAAACCTCACTAATTATCTTATAATAGTTCCCTATCTTTGTCTCGTTTTCCTGCCTTTTGTGTTAAAAAATTCACTCTGAAGTTTGATTTATGGTTACAGTAAAAGGATGCCGGCAAAATGCCGGCATCCTTTTACATTAGGAAAGCTGTTTTTCGTAAGACTCCTGAAATTTTTGGATGTCCCCAGCGCCCATAAAAATAATGACGCTGTTGGTATGTTCATTTAAGACGAAAGTATTTTCTTCCATTATAATTTCAGACTCAGCGATTTTATCTTGTAAGTCCTTAATTGTCAGCTTTCCGTGATTTTCCCGTGCCGAGCCAAAGATTTCACATAAATACGTTTTATCCGCCAAGCCTAAACTTTCGGCAAAATCCTCTAAAAAGGCTTGGGTGCGCGTAAATGTATGCGGCTGGAAGACAGCGACAATCTTTTGATCAGGATATTTCTGTTTAGCCGCCTGAATGGTAGCTTTAATTTCGGTTGGATGATGGGCATAATCATCAATTAATATTTGTGACCCGATTCTTTTTTCAGTAAATCTTCTTTTCACACCTTGGAACGTTGTTAAAAGTTCCTTAACGACATCGACATTTATTTCTTCATAATGACATAAACCAATCACGGCCAGTGCATTTAAAACACTATGGTCGCCAAAGGTCGGAATCGAAAAGTTATCAAAAAATGTATTACGAATAAAAACATCAAAGCTCGTTCCATTTGTTGTTTTGACAAGATTTTTGGCCTGATAGTCATTTTCTTCACCAAATCCGTAAAACAAAACAGGAACCTTTGCCTGAATCTTTTGCAGCTGCTCATCATCACCATAAGCAAATATCCCTTTTTTCACTTGGATTGCCATTTCTTGAAAAGCCGAAAAAACATCGTCAATGTTGGCAAAATAATCAGGGTGATCAAAATCAATATTTGTCATGATGGCATAGTCTGGAAAGTACGATAGGAAGTGCCTTCTGTATTCGCATGCTTCAAACACAAAATATTCTGCACCTTCTTGGCCCTTACCTGTTCCATCGCCAATTAAATAAGAGGTGGGCTTAGCTCCTTCTATTACATGTGCCAGCAGTCCAGTTGTGGACGTTTTTCCATGTGCACCGGTAATCGCCACACTTATAAAGCTTTGCATAAAATCGCCTAAAAAGCGATGGTAACGTACAATAGGAAGCCCAAGCTTCATCGCCTCTTGAATTTCCTCATGAGTATCGGGATAAGCATTCCCGGCAATTATCGTCATTCCTGGCTTGATATTTTCCTTTTGAAAGGGAAGGATTGTAATCCCTGATTGTTCAAGCGCATCCTGAGTAAAAAAATGTTTTTCATAATCAGAGCCTTGCACTTGAAATTTCATATCGTGTAGAACTTGTGCAAGTGCACTCATTCCAGACCCCTTTATACCTACAAAATGGTAAATAGTCATAGAAGAACCTCCAACGAACGTAATACTGTAAACAGTATATGACATCTGTCTGTATTTGACATTATTTATAACCTTACTGAAAAATGGAATAAGGTTCACTTACGTTTTTTAAAATCATTTCATTATTATAACATTGTTCCTTAAGAAAAACTATTTGATAACCTTTGCAGTTAAATCCGTTCCGGTCAGTGTACTATTTATTCTTTGTTTCTGTCTACAAAGAATACAAAAGATAATTAGATAGTCCTAGTCATGAATCGCTTCTAAATCGGCCTCTGTTATTAGGACATCACGCGGCTTGCTGCCATTTGCTCCGGTTATATATCCATTCGTTTCTAGCATATCCATTAACCTCGCCGCCCGGTTATAACCAATTTTAAAGCGCCGCTGCAGGCTTGAGGTGGAGGCACCGCCTTGCTCAATAATAAATTCACAAGCCTCGTAGAAAAGTTCATCTTCCTCTTCTGTTACTTGGGCCTTTTTTAATAACTCTTCTTGCTCAAACAAGTATTCAGGCTCCCGCTGTTCTCTTACATGGGCAACGACAAGATCTATTTCCTCATCTGATACATACGTTCCTTGCAAACGGACAGGCTTTGAAGAACCATTTTCTAAAAACAGCATGTCGCCGCGGCCAAGCAATTTTTCAGCGCCGCTTATATCGATTATTGTCCGTGAGTCAACCTGGGAAGAAACTGAAAAGGCAATCCGAGTTGGAATATTCGCCTTTATTAGCCCGGTGATCACATCAACAGATGGTCTCTGTGTCGCAACAATTAAATGAATCCCGCAAGCCCTAGCCTTTTGGGCAATCCTGCAGATGGCCTCTTCTACATCTGCCGGAGACATCATCATTAAATCGGCTAACTCATCGATTACGATGACAATAAACGGAAGCTTATCTGAATAGCGTTTATGTTGCATTGCCAGATCATTAAACCGGTTAATATCGCGAACACCAGTATGGGCAAATAGCTCGTAACGCCGCTCCATTTCATCGACAGCCCATTTAAGCGCGGCAGTGGCTGCCTTCACATCCGTGATTACCGGACTGACAAGGTGGGGAATCCGATTATATGGCGCAAGTTCCACCATTTTTGGATCAATTAGCAAAAGCTTTAAATCTTCAGGTTTAGCTTTGAATAACAAGCTTACTAATATCGTGTTAATACACACACTTTTTCCTGAGCCTGTCGCCCCGGCAATTAAGCCGTGCGGCATTTTCTTTAGGTCAGTTACAATCGGCTTCCCGGCAATATCAAGGCCCAGTACCGCCGTTAACGGTGAGCTTGATTCTTCAAACACACTCGTCTGAATAATTTCATTGATAAGAACAGGACGTGACTTTTGATTCGGAACCTCAATCCCAATCGTATGTTTCCCGGGAATTGGAGCTTCGATTCGAATATCTCTTGCTGCAAGGCTTAGTTTAATATCATCACTTAGATTAGTAATTTTGTTTACTTTAACGCCCGGCTCTGGTTGTACCTCAAAGCGAGTAACCGACGGACCTTGGGTCACATGGACAACACTTGCACCAACATTAAAGTTTTGTAATGTAAGGTTTAAAAGCTCCTCTTGTTCTAACAGCCATTTGGTATCCCTCACCTCAGTAACAGGTGGGTTTAACAAACTGGATTTCGGAAGTGCATATAATTCATCATCCATCTTATGCTGGATTTCCTCCACTATGTCAGGAGCTTGCTGATTAATCTGCTGAACGATTTCGGCAGGTTTGATTTCGGTCGAAATAACTTGCTGCTGTTCCCGTTCTCTTCTTCGTTTTCGTTCTTCCCATTTTTGATTATCCTGCTTTAGCATCATGACATTGAAAGGCAAATGGGAACGCTTTGGTGCAGGCGGGGGTTCAGGGTTCATTTCAATTTTTTGTTCAGGATTAGATTCAGACTCCATTTCAAGTTCAAGTCCAGGCGCAGCCTCTTCCATTGCTTCCTTGAGACCCTCCGCAAACTCTTCGGCTAGTGGGATGGTCTTTTGATTCTGAATGATTTCAATAGCTTCAGTGGCTGTATCAATAACCTCTAGTTCCACTGCAGCACCTAGTTCATTTGGCACTTCCTGAACTGGAGTTCGTTGAGATGGACCTTCGTGAACTAGAGTTAGTGGAAATGGATTTTCCTGAACGGAAGTTAATGGCGCCGGCTCTTCGTGAACTGGAGTTCTTGGCGCTGGCTCTTCGTGAATGGAAGTTAATGGCGCTGGCTCTTTTCTAAGAACCAGCTCATCTAGCTGATTATCAAAATCCTCAGTTATAAAGTGGCTCAATTCATGCTCCACGACTGTGTCCGTTTTTTTCGGCCTATTGAATCCGAAAACCGGTGAAGGAATTTCCGTGGGTTGAAACGGCCCCCGGCTTCTTGCTGATTGTTCATACTTTATTTTAGGCACTTCCTCTTTTACTGGTTGAACTTCCTGCTGCTCTATCTTTCTTCTTTCCTCGAGAAGCTTCTTGGTTCTTATTTGGCGTAAAGGTGCTTCGATTGCCTTTCGGTTTTCCCGTGGTGCAGGAGTAGGACGAACACTGCCTTTTGGATATTGATAAGAAATTTTCGTATCTAAATCCTTCAGACTTTCATATTGGTTAAGAAGCGGGAGGTTTTCAGGTCTATGATTATGTAAGCTATAATCGTCGTACTTTTCATCATCATCTCTTTTGAATTTTTGGAAAAAGTCTTGAATCCAACTCAAAACTATCACTCTTTCTACTTTATCTATCACTCTATTTTAGCAGTAAAAATTATTTTTTCGAGATAATTCTTGAGAATGAGTCAAATTATCTTCTAAATGGCTATTAGCGGTAAGGAAAAAAGACCACTTTTTCTGTGATCCTTTTTCGAATGATGTGTTATTTATTTTTTCCCATAATAAAAATCGGTTCTAATTCCCCATTTTCATATATGAATGACAATGCCGTAATTGGCACATGCCCATTTGCAAAAAAACTCATGGCTATTTGGGCCATAACATCATAGCCTCGGTCGTTCTGAATATCGGCAATAATCAGCACATCTTGATGGGGAACAGCAACAACCATTGTCCCCGTCATTTTCTTTTCAAAATCAGCGAGGAAACCTTTATTTAATATCCGGCTGGCATCGTAACCATCATTCGTATTGAGAAAATAAAACGTATTCCCAGCCACTTGATCTTCTTTTAATTGCGTTGACAGTGATCTGACATTAAAAAGGGCAATCTCCTTTATCCTGTTAGGTTCCCAGCCCTCTTTTTCCATCATTCGTATGTCAATCAATCGATAAGTTTTGCCCATATCATAGGCGTAATAAATCTTGGTTTCTGCCGTATGCTCATCACTCAAAAACGGAATTCCCTCTTCCGCTTCTGACGGGAACGAAGTGGAGCGGATGATAGGGAATATTTTTCGTTCGTGGTCTGTCAGTTGAATGGGCTCCTCCATTGCTCGGAGTCCTTCCTCGACGTAATAAACGATTTCATCAATGGCCTTTTCTTTATTGACATGCCATTTAGCAACGATTCCAGGCAATGAAATGGTAATACCTTTACCGACTAATTCACTTTCAATGCGCAGCTGATCTTTTTCACGGTCGTAAGAAATGACTCTGTCTTTCCCAGCCAGTCGCGCCTCTAATTCTCTTTTCATTTTTTTGCTATCCATTTTCACTTTGTAATCCTCCAATTCCAGGAGCTGCTTTTTCTATTGTACATTAAAAAAACCCTCATCTCAAAAGAAGAGAGAGGGTTAGGCTAGATTATTTTAAACCCGAGATGAATCCTTCGATTTCTTCTTGCGTTTTTCGGTCTTTGCTGACAAAGCGGCCAAGCTCTTTTCCGTTTTCATAAGCGATAAAGCTTGGAATGCCATAGACGTCAACCTGTTGGCATAAATCAATAAATTGATCGCGGTCTACATGAATAAATGTAAATTCAGTAAATTTAGCTTCTATTTCCGGCAGCACAGGTTCGATAAAGCGGCAATCCCCGCACCAGTTTGCTGAAAACATAAAGATCGTTTTTGATCCGTCACGAAGTTGTTCAAATTGCTCCATTGACTCTAAATTTTTCAAATTCAACGCCTCCGTTTGAATTAATCCATTTTAGTAGCTTACTTTTCAAATCATATCAGTCTTCCAACTTTTCAGTCCAACGATATGCACCGTATTTGCAGAAGCCCTCTTAATATCATACCCAGAATCAAGCTGACTTTATGAGGATTATTCTTTTTCTACCCAATTCCAGTATTCAAATTTTCCTAGTTCTGCTCCCTGTACGATATCCAAGTTTTTAAGCTTTAATAATTCCTTTACCGGACCCGTTACAACTGCACCATATACATGAAAGCCATTCTTTTTTAAATACTGGTACCTTTCATTTAAATATCTTAGACCCAATACATTTTCAAGATACGAGCTGCTTTCGTTATCAATTAGCATTTTCATATTGGAAAGCATGATGTTCTCATTTTCCTTTATTGTTTCCTTGCGAATACCAGTTACACTATAGGAATGGTAATCATCACTCTGCCTTGCTTTAGATAATCCAAGGGAATCGACAGATAAATAGTTATCTCCTCCTAGAGTATAACCAATATCCTTAAGCTCTTTAAGTTCTCCCGTGTATATGGGCATCCAAAGGACATCGACATCATAATCCTTTAAGCGATCAAGCAACTCTTCAGGCTTAAGAAATGTTGTTGTCGAAAAAGCTAAGTTGGCAACAGTCCCTTCATGCACCTTGTTCAAGGAACTCCAGACTTCTGGGGTGCTTTGAAGTCTTAAAGCTTTTCCCGTTCGCGGATCTTCTGGTAAATAGAACTGAAAAAGCTTTGCATCTGCCGGATTTAAATAGGTTATTTCTTTTGTGGAAAAGGGTCCAATCCCTTTGGTTAAATTAACTGTGCCAATTGGTTGTTCTTCTTTTCCGATTGTCCGGTACAGTGGAAATGAGATTTTTTGACTTAAAAACGGTGTGATTTCTCCATGAAGACCGGATTCTCCATAGTTACCAGCTTGTGTCCAATCAATCGCCAAATTCATTTGAAATTCATTTTTGCTGTAGAGATTTGTTTTTGAATAGCCAATCGATAATAGCATCATATATACCCCGTAAAGACAGAGAAGAATGACAATGACTCTAAGGATTCTAAATGTTAACAAAAAACGGTATTTCCATAATACTTTTTTCTCTTTATCCTTTGTCCATTCTGTCATGTTTGCTTTCCCCTTTCACATTCTCAGCTAATCCCTTTAACCTTTTTCTAGCGCGAAAAAGTAATACCTTTACCTGGGATTCAGATAATTCCATAGCTTCTTGAATTTCTTGATATGTAAAGTCCTCATACTCTCGGAAATAAAGAATTGTCCGGTAATTTTCCGGCAGCAAGGCTAATAAATCCTTAAGCTCTTTTTTATTTTCCTTCTTTACTGCTTCATCTTCCGGAATGCCGTACGGACTAATCATTTCTTCCTTTTCAAAAAACGGAACCCATTTCCACCTTTGCCTTTTTCGCCATTCGTCAATATAAATATTTCGTGCTATTTTAAACAGCCAAGGTTTTACTTCCTGATGCTTAATCGATGGCAAGGAAATGGTCGCACGATAAAAGGTTTCTTGAACCAGCTCTTCAGCTAAGGTGGGAGAGCCTGCTAGACGGAGTAGATAATAATACAATCCCTCGGCGTATTTCCGATAAATATCTTCTAGTTTGATATTCCGCTTTTCGTCCAAGGCTCCCCCTCCTTTCACTTAAACCACGAATGAATAATAAAAAGGTTACAGCAAATTTTAATTGTTTTTTTAATACAGGAGTATATTGACACCACAAAAAAACGAAGGGATCCCCTCCGTTTTATTTCTCGGTTTCAACTGAATTGACAATTTCCATCATTTCTTTGGCAACATCATTCAGATTACTTGTTTTGGCTTGCGTCGTTATTTTTGCCCCGCCGACACCGATGGTTAATTCGTTCAGGCTGTTATCCTTCAACTGCTTTATTGTTAAAAAGCCAAGTTTATTATCATTTGTAAACTTCTCGTTCGTATCGAGTTTCTTGTATTGGTCGACCGTTGCTTTATAGACAACATCACTTGAGCTGCCTTCTTGCGGGTTAAGGAACAGAATATAGGTGTCAGCACCATTTTGTAGAATAATATTATTTGGTGATTTATCTTTTATACTGTAACCAGAAGGTAAGTAAAAATAAGTTTTTCCACTCTTTTGATTTGGCTTTTTTTCCTGTTCCTTGAATGTTGCCTCTGCCGTTTTTACCGATGCCTTACTTTCATCTTTGAACGAAGCATTGTTACACGCAGATAATAACAGGATTGATACCATGAATAAAGTAATGGTTTTGAAGAATTTCAGATTTTCCGCCCCCTCGCAATATGAACAAAGTCCTATCCCTATCATACCCGTCGGAATATTCGTATGACAAGTCCTTTGTCAATTATTGCTGTCGAAAAAGTAAGATTATCTTCCTTTTTGATTTTGGATATAGGTATATTGTCCTGCTAGAAGTGTTGTAACATGCGTGAACATTTCCATGCGGTTAATCATGCCATTTGTAAAAATCCCAACCGCTCCTTCATGTTTTCTAACATTTTTCATTTTTGCGTAATCATCCATAACCGGACCGAGCTCTTCCCCCATTCTAAGTCTTGCAGCTACCTCCTCCGGGAGAAGGAATCTGGCACCGCCAGCGATAATCGGTTCCATGTTGTGTGTGGCAAGTGCCCCCCAGTTGCACAGAAGCAAACCGCGGCTTGTTTCATGAACGCCGCCCTCAAGGCCAATCCCAATATGGCCGCTTCCTTGATTTAACGCACCTACAGCTCGATTGATTGCTCCTTGGATTGTTTCTTCATCGGAAAATGGCTGTGCGTTCACACCGGATGGAATATCAAGCGAAATAAATTCTGCTTCTTGTTGAGAAAAACTATTTTTTACTGCATTAATCTTTGCTGGGTTTTTTGAGCCGATGATGATTTTCATGTACGTATCTCCTTTTTAAACCTAAAAAGGAGGCAAATAAAAATGCCCCCCTTCCCACGAATATTAGCTGTTTGATTTAATGGTATCCACGGTTGTCTGGTCGCAAGCTTTGACAAGTTTAACGACGAGTTCTTTTGCGGCAGCGTAGTCATCAATATGAACGATTGAAGCATGGGTATGAATATAACGCGAACAAATACCGATGACAGCACTTGGAACACCCTCATTAGATAAATGTACACGGCCTGCATCTGTTCCGCCTTGTGAAACAAAATATTGATAGGGAATTTTGTTTGTTTCTGCCGTATCGAGGACAAACTCACGCATACCGCGATGGGTCACCATCGACCTGTCAAGAATACGAAGCAGGGTCCCTTTGCCTAATTGACCAAATTCATTTTTATCTCCACTCATATCATTGGCCGGGCTTGCGTCAAGCGCAAAAAAGATATCAGGATTAATCATATTGGCCGCCGTTTGCGCTCCGCGTAATCCTACTTCCTCCTGAACAGTCGCCCCGGAAAAAAGGATATTTGGTAATGTCTCATCTTTTAATTCCTGAAGCACCTCAATTGCTAAACCACAGCCGTATCGGTTATCCCAAGCTTTGGCTAAAATTTTCTTCGGATTTGCCATTGGCGTAAATGGACAAATTGGCAGGATCGCCTGACCAGGCTTGATTCCAATTCGCTCAGCATCTTCGCGATTATCAGCGCCAATATCAATAAGCATATTTTTGATTTCCATCGGTTTGTTCTTCTTCGATTCGTCTAACAAATGTGGTGGAATCGAGCCAACGACACCAATAACCGGACCATTCTTGGTCATCACTTGAACACGCTGTGCAAGCAGCACCTGGCTCCACCATCCGCCAAGTGTTTGAAAACGAAGCATGCCATTATCGGTAATGGCAGTCACCATGAAACCCACTTCATCCATATGTCCAGCAACCATAACGGTTGGGCCAGTTCCATTTCCTTTTTTCACACCAAAAATGCTGCCTAATTTATCTTGGATAATTTCATCAGAATATTGAGCTAGTTGTTCCTTCATGAAATTTCTTACTAAATGCTCATTTCCGGGTGCACCGGGCAGCTCTGTTAACGTTTGAAATAGCTTTAAGGTTTGTTCGTTCATTATGCGACTCCTTCTAATCTTGAATTTATGTATACTGTTTATTTTACAGAAATTTTTGACCGCTTACCAACATTTCATTTCAATATTAGTAATATTACCTTCTTCCTTTTAAATACGATATACTAAAGAGGAGAATGGTAAATGTAATCTTTTCCAATTTAATATTTGGAGGTTTTCAAATGAACTGGAAGTCGTTTATCCTGGGTGCAGCGGCTGGTATCATTGGCGGATATGCTGTTCATGAAGTCCTAAATAACAAGTTAAAGGTTTCACCCGAAAAGGTATTAGAGCAGGTTAAGAATCAATTTAAACAGAATGGACCAATTAGCGGTTCATGGATACATATGGAAGCAGAGCCGTATGAGAAACACCAAATTCACTATAAAGTTTACAAGGGCGGCATTTCGAAAAATACCAACGGCTCGAATGAACAATTTGAATTCATCGCCGATGCCCAAACAGGAACTCTTTTGGACATACGCTCTTTATCAGATGAACTCATATCTTAACTACCAAAATAGCCGTATCTTAATAATAGATACGGCTATTTTTTGTGACTAGGAAATTTTAAAAATCGCTTATCTTTCCCTCTTAATGCTCTCCACTATCTGTTTTCCGTCGGCGCCCCATTTAACTGCCCGGTAAAAGGCATCATGATAAAAGGTGAACCAGGCATTTTCCCCCAATCCGTATGGCAGCCATTTTTCCTTTGCCGCGATTGAATCCATTGGGTAATCATCGTAGGCCATCACCCATAAAACATTTTGATGAGCATGTGTAGCCATCAGATCAGCCATGTGGATGGACATTTCTCCGCCGTCTTCAATAACTAGGATTGAATGTCCATCACTATGCCCGCCGGTATGGATCATCGTGATGGCCCCTAGGTTCCACTTTTCCTCAAAAGGGACCACCTGCGATTCAATTGCTTCCCAGTTTTCTTTCCAGTATGTATTTTTTGAACGAATATTAGGATTGCGCATTTCGTCCCATTCAACTTGCGTGGCAATAATTTTTGCATTTGGGAAGGTTGATACATATTGTCCCTCATCAAGTTTTGTCAGACCACCGGCATGATCGAAATGCAAATGAGTCATTAGGACATAGTCAATTTCTTCCACACTCAAGCCTACTTTCTCCAAAGAAGATTCAAGCTCAGATTCTCTGGCGACGCCAAAATTTCTTAATTGCTTTTCAGTTAATTTTCCTTTTCCAAGTCCGGATTCGACCAACAAATTCTTTCCATCCATCTGAATTAAAATTGGATCTGTCGGCAACTCGATTTGATTTTTTTCATTGCAAGGATATTTTTTCGACCATAGCCCTTTCGGAACGACCCCAAACATCGCACCGCCGTCTAGATTTGTTACCCCTCCTGATAACCATGTCAGTGAAACATTCCCTATCTGTAAGGTCTCCATCATCCAATACCTCCTCTTTTTCCCCATTTTACCATTGGCTGATTATTTAGAAAACAAAAAAGGACAGCCCTTGTAATGAACTGTCCATCCAATTAATTCTGATATTTAACTTCACAGCGATAAATCCGATTCCCTTTTTCGGAGAATTTCTCTTCGTACTCTGTCATGATGTTTCCTTGATATCCACTTTTATGAAAATCAAGGCTTACATACTTTAACAATAATCCATAATCGGAAAAGCTCATAAGGGAGTATTCAAATAAACCCTGATTATCGGTTTTAAAATGAATTTCACCTTTATCGACCAAAATATCCTCATAAAGCTTTAAGAAATCTTTGTACGTTAATCTTCTTTTTTCATGACGGACCTTTGGCCATGGATCAGAAAAATTCAGATAAACTCTGTCAACGTCATTCTTAGCAAAATATTTCTCTAAATCAACTGCATTAACGTTTAACAGCCTGAGATTCGGTAAATCGGCTTCAATTAAACGTTCTAATGCCGCAACGATGACACTGTCGTACAATTCGATCCCCATATAATTGATGTCTGGATTCGCTCTTGCCATTTCGGTGACAAATTGGCCTTTTCCTGTTCCGACTTCAATATGAAGGGGCTGCTCGTTGCCAAATACTTCATACCATTTTCCTTTGTACATTTCGGGATTTGCGACAATATATTGTGGATGCTGCTCTATTTTATCCTTTGCCCAAGGCTTATTCCTAAGTCTCATTTATGACACTCCTAAAAAAATTTTCGTTCAAACCATATCACTAAAAACTGTTCTCCTGCAAGTAATTTTTTCTGGAAAATAAGTTTAAGTATAAACAAAAAAAGAATTCACATCCTAACTGTGAATTCTTTTTTAAATTCCCACGTTGAAAGGGCGTGTTTTCATGCCATTAAGTCATGATGACCAGGTAACGTTATTAAAAGATATCTTAAACAACCACCAGGCCGATTGTTGTGGATCCGTAGCAGAATGTGAACAATTGGAACGGCTGGTAAAATCTCTGATGGTCAACACTCAAGTTGATGAAAATGTAAAAACCATTTTACAGGAGGTCTATCAGTACAGCCAGCACGGTGCAGAGACTGCTGATTTAGATCAGCATATTTTATCTAATCAAGATAACCTGTCACAATGGGTAAGCAATATTGATCAGTTTTCCTAAGAAAAGCGCAAGCGCCCTGGTCAATGGCCTTTGGACTAGTTAAAGGATATCGTCCAAAAACTTTATCCATTTGTTCATTTCTTCCAAGCGATTTTTACTTTTATACCATTGAATCGAGGTTAAGGTTTGCAGGGCAACATACCATTTCATTCGTAACCTTAAATGATCGGTAAAGCTTTTGCCGTACATGTTCAGCCAATCTTGCCAGTTTTCTTCAGGAATATACCAATATAGCAGTAATCCCAGGTCAACGGCAGGGTCGGCAATCATCGCCCCGTCCCAATCAATCAGGTACAACTGGTTGTCTTCCGCAAGCAGCCAGTTGTTATGGTTCACATCACCGTGGCAAACGACTTTTTCCTCACAATAAACATTGACAGCTTCTTTCTTTAAAAAGCTCATCGCCTTTTGCACTTCCATCAATGAAAGCACTTGTTCATCCAACTCATTTACCACCGCTTGAAAAAAAGTCTCCGGAAGCAATGGGGATGTCTCTAACCGGCTAAGCATCCCAAGCATCGGCTTTGAACAGTGAATCTTCTTTAATAACCTGGCCACAGCCTCATGGTTCATCTCAAAAGGTTTCAGTTCACGGCCTTCCAGCCATTGTTGTGCCGAAATAACATCTCCATTTTCCAATCGTTTCGTCCAAACAAGCTTTGGGACAATTCCCTCTGCTGAAAGAACCGCAAGGAAGGGAGAAGAATTCCGCTTTAAAAAAAGCCTCTGATCCTTATAGCTTGCATAAAAGGCCTCTCCCGTTGCGCCCCCAGCAGGGATTATCTCCCATTCTTGTCCTAATATATGTTCCAAAATTGTTCACCTTCAATTTATGCCGTTCTAACGAGCATTGCTGCTCATCTTATTCAGAGGTAACGCTATGCTGCCGAAGGTTTTATTTTACCACATTCAAATCAACAGCTTTGACTTTTTAAAAATAAAAAAAAAGCTATTGATCTCATTCCATACAATAGCCATCTTATTAAATTTTATCTCCAATTGCCTTTTTTCGTCAAGTCATCTTGGAAAACTATTTTTTTAGCAAAACATTTAGCGAGATAGAATCCACCGTGAGTTCTTCCCTAACAAGGGATTCTTTTGGGGAAATTCCCGCATATTCATGATCAGCTAAAATGGACCATTCTCCCTCAGGAAGTAATAGAGATTGCTGTTTGGGAGAGGGATTAATCAACAAGATTACTTCATGAGTATCCTTGTGCAATAAGTAGCCTAAAAGTGGTCCAGCTGTTGATAATTGCTGGATTTGGCTGCGAATTTCACCAGCAGTTCTCATTCGGAAACAAGGAAATGATTTCCGAATTTGAATCAATCCTTTAAGATAATTTACATTTTCTATAAACTCCGATTTTCGGTCCCAATCTAGCTGATTAATCTCGTTAGGAGAGCGATAGCTATTCCCATCACCTTGTTTTGTCCGGAAAAATTCCTGCCCGCTGTGAAGGAAGGGAATTCCTTGAGACAATATTACAATACCTGTAGCAAGCCGGTGATATTTCATGCGCGTCAAGTCATCCGCATCTGGCAGGCAAGAGAGAAGCTTATCCCATAGTGTATGATTATCATGACATTCAATATAATTTACTGATTGAACGGGTTCGTTAAAGAGCCGGTTTTCTTTCTTTTTAAAACCTATACTCCCTGTGATGACCTCGAATGCCGTTTCAGTGTGATGTTCATTCCCTAAGGCAAACCCTTTATCAAACAAATTGAAGGTGCTGCCTTTAATCGTGTCGCGAAATTTGTCATTGAACATGGCTACTTGAGGTATTTTCGCTTGATTGGCTATCATTGCTTTTTGTTCTGGAGGAAGGGGCGTATTCAAGTTCCAGCCCTCGCCCAGAAGAATCGTTCCCTTAGGCAAACTCTCACAAACCTTTGATATGGTCGCTACATCCAATATCCCCATTAAATCAAACCGAAAACCATCAATATCATATTCCTCCTGCCAATAACGAAGAGAATCCACGATATATTTTCGAACCATTCTCCGTTCGGAAGCAATATCATTTCCAACACCGGTTCCGTTAGAAGGCAATCCCATTTCATTATGGCGAAAATAATAGCCAGGGACTATCCTTTCAAACGAGGAAGTTTCACGAATGTAGACATGATTATAAACTACGTCCATAATAACGCGAAGACCGCTCTGATGAATTTGGTCAATTAATTGTTTTAACTCAATAATTCTGGCATATGGATTTGAGGGGTCGGTGGCATAGCTGCCTTCTGGAGCATTGAAATGAAGCGGATTATATCCCCAATTGTAGGCTTTATTTCGTTCCATTTCATCGATACCGGCAAAATCATTAAACGGAAGGAATTCAATATGGGTAATACCCAAATCGTTTAAATAGGATAACCCGGTTGGCCCGCCGTCTTTTCCCTTCCTGTTCAACTCTCCGGCACCCAGATAAAGTCCTTTATTGATAATTCCACTATTTTCATGAATGGTAAAGTCTCTGATATGGGTTTCATAAATAATCATATCCACTGGACTTTCGATGGGCGGCAGCACGTGTTTCGTTTTGCGGGTTTTCTCGAGCTTTACAATAACACCCTGCTCTCCATTAGCCGTCACAGCCTTAGCATACGGGTCAACAGCCTCTCGCCATTCCTGATTGACTTGAACGAGAAAACGATATTGAAAGGATTCTAGCTCACGGTTGATATCAACAGACCATACTCCTAAGTCCTCCCGTTTCATCTTGATAATTTCTGAAAAATGACTGTTTGGCGGAAGTAATTTGAGTTTCACTTGAGTGGCTGTCGGTGCCCAAAGTTTGAATCGTGTCTGATTGGCTTCATGGGTAACACCAAGATCATTCCCATCATAATAAAATAGATGATCAAATGACTCCGTTCGAATCACTGCACCTATTTGCAGGTCTGTTTGCCCCCCATGTTCGTCCATGATCCAATATTGCTTACCAAATGAAATGTCAATCTCAAGTTGACAAGTATATTTTTGATTATTTTCAATCTGGTTGATGCTAAGGATTGACAGTGGGCTCTTCTCGGAATGATCGGTGAGATAAAACGAGGCTGACACCCCTTGATGATAGGAAAGTGGAAGCAGTATCGTAATGACTGTCAACTCATCCAAATAGGCAAGGAAATTCCTGTCAGTGGCTACCATTCGCTTCCCTCTCTTTCAAATCAAGGTTTTCTTTCCTAGCCCTTCTCGTTAACACCTGCAATCCCTTTACCTGAATCTCTATGTTTAAGGGGGTATAGCCAATATGCTCCCCGTCTCCATGAACATACAATGATGTTGCCGATTGGATAGAAACTACTCTTCCTTTAAATGTTTTTACTTCTTTAAAATGGATGTGCTTTCCCCAAAAAACACTGATGAATACAAGTAAGAGCTTCCATCTCGCTAACTGGTGGACAACGGTAATATCTAGCTGGCCATCATCCGGCTCAGCCTCCGGGGCAATCTTCATCCCGCCTCCATAGTAAGGTTGATTGGAGACAGTCACAAACCATGTCTTTTCAAATATATGCTTTTGCCCATCAATTGATAAATCAATTGTGGCAGTTTGATAAGTAAATAGCTTTTTTAGGAGAAAATAAACATAAACTAAGCGGCCGAGCGAAAGCTTGTTTAACCATCCCTTTATCTGAGATTGATTCACTTCGTAGGAAATAATCGCATCAAACCCAGCACCCATATTGTTAATAAAATAATGTTCCGATTGATCTTCGAGCGTCATTTTTCCGGCATCAATGAACGCTGGTTCCTGCTTCATAAGCCTTAATAGCACATCTAAGGCTTCTAGCGGGTTTGACGGAATCTGAAATCCCCTTGAAAAATCGTTCCCAGACCCGCCGGGAATGAATCCAAGTGTTATATTCTTATGCTTGATTACCCCATTCATGACCTCATGTATCGTGCCATCACCGCCAACTGCAATAATGATTTTTTCGTTGTCATTCTTGTTTTCAGCAATATGATTGGCGAGTTTTTTAGCGTGACCGGGATATTCGGTGAAAAAGGCAAGATAGGGAATCTGTTCCGTCTTTAGATGCGCTTCAATCTTTCCCCAAATTTTTAAACAATGACCGTTTCTCGCTTTTGGATTAATAATAAAGTAG
Organism: Neobacillus sp. NPDC093127; assembly: GCF_044754175.1. Lineage (NCBI taxonomy): Bacteria > Bacillati > Bacillota > Bacilli > Caryophanales > Bacillaceae > Neobacillus > Neobacillus sp. NPDC093127. Next base: position 106,802 of record NZ_JBIVOP010000010.1, on the reverse strand, counting down.
ATGTCCTTCATAAAACCAACCTTTATCTTAATAATTCTAAGCTTGTAATTCGAACCGTTTAATTACTTCATATTTTGGTGTTTGGTGAAGATGTGTTTGGTATAATACGACCTCATTTGTTTGAAATTGAAGGGGTTCAGGCTGAAGTTCATGCCAGACTTCCAGCAATTCCTGTTGAAAAGCGGCGGTCCCGTTCCACTTTCGGGCAAGGGTAATATGAGGACGGAAGGGTCTTGTTTCCAGTTGAAATCCCGCCTTCTCGCAGGCAGAAAACACTTTATCCCTGATATTCTTCAGCTCCATACTTTCCTCGGTATCTGCCCAAAGTACACGCGGGGCATTCTCCATCCCGAAAAAACCAAGCTTGTTAATTTTCAATGACAGTGCTGCTGCCTCCTTTATGGCCTCATTGACGTTTCTTTCTGCGGCTGCACGTTTTTCAGGAGGTGCTGCGCCAAGAAAGGCCAATGTAATATGGAGGTCCTGAAACTCAACCCAGCGGCTAAAAGGGATCTTTTCTTTTAATTGATTCAGATGATTCTTCATAATCAATTTCGTTTCTTCCGGAAGTTTTACAGCAAAGAAAATGTGGTTTCGCTGCTCCATATCGTTTACCATTCCTTTTCTTAATTTTAGTCTATTTTCTCCAAATTGTATCCATCTTAATGTAAAAAGGGTGTCAGGCACTATGTGAATTTTTCACATGGTGCCTGACACCAGTATTAGTTCAGTTTGCCGCACTGATTTTCGATTTCTTGTTGAAATAGTTTTTGTAGTGTTTTTGTTACTGGGCCTGGTTGACCTTCGATTACTTTTTTATTGTCTATTCCCACAATTGGCATGACCTCTGAAGTTGTGCTCGAAAGGAACACTTCTTCCGCACTTGCCAGCTCTTCAAGCGTGAAGGTCCGCTCTTCTACAGGGATATTATTTGCCAAGCACAATTCGAGAATCACATCTTTAGTGATCCCTTTTAAAATAAGATTATTGGATTCATGCGTGATAACCACACCATTTTTGACGATGTAGATATTCGACGAGCTTCCTTCGGTAACATTTTCGTCGCGATGCAGGATGGCCTCAAAACAGCCTGCTTCCGCTGCTTTTTGTTTTGCTAATAAATTGCCCAGCAAATTTAAGCTCTTAATATCACAGCGGAGCCAGCGGATATCCTCTGTCAGTATCGTCTTCACACCCGTTTTCATGCTTTCAACAGGTCTTTCGAATTCCTTCGTATAGGCTGTTAGGGCAGGTGCGACCTTCGCAATTGGAAAAGCATGATTGCGAGGAGACACTCCTCTTGTTAGCTGCATGTAGATAATCCCAAGCTCGAGGTTGTTTTTCTCAATAAGCTCTTCTAGTAAAGCCGACAATTCCTCAGTTTTGTATGGGAGAGAAATCCCGATACTGTCCGAACTCTTAACAAAACGCTCCAAATGTTCCGCGGCGGTAAACATTTTTCCGTTATAAACACGGATGACTTCATAAACCCCGTCGCCAAATTGGTAGCCGCGGTCCTCGACATCCACTTTCGCTTCTGAACGATCAATAATCTTTCCATTTAAAATTGCAAATCCCATGCTCCCATTTCCCCTTTGAATTATTTATTCTGTTTTGGCCAATTCATAAATAGCTTGTGCGTAAATGGCCGTAGCTCTTAGTAAATCCTCAATAAACATATATTCATCTTTTTGATGGGCGATATCTGGTCTTCCAGGAAATAACGGACCAAAGGCCACTCCCGCTTTCAGCGAACGGGCGTATGTACCGCCGCCAATCGCAATCAACTCTGCCTTTTCACCTGTTTGCTCTTCATATACCTTTTTCAAGGTTTGAATAAGGAATTCTTTTTCATCGACGTGATGCGGTTTTGAATCAGAAAAGTTTTCAATCGCAAATCCTTCATCGAGTAAAAGCTCATCCAACTTCTCCTTCGTATCTTCCATTTTGTTTGTTACAGGATATCTGCAAGTCATCCCGATTCTGCCGCCAGAATCCTTAGAATAAGCCAGTTTTCCAGGGTTGATCGTTAATTCTCCGGAAATATCATCAGAATAAGCCACTCCAAGGTTGACACCTCTTGAATCGTTAAAGAAATAGCGGGTTACGAATTGGAAATAGTGGGCTGACTTTGCATCCAAACTGAGTTTAGATAGAAATTCAGCTAAAAACAAACCGGCATTCTTCCCATTTCTCGGCTCCATTCCATGTGCTGAAACGCCTATTACTTCTAAAATTAATTTTCCATTTTCAGCTTGGTAACTATATTCCAGCTCATATTGCTTCATGTGGGTGATAAATTGTTCGACTACAACATTTTGATTTCTCTTAAACAAAATGACAGCTTTGGCATGGTCAGGGACCATATTGTAGCGTTTTCCGGAAACAAAGCTCTCGACTTCTATATTTGTCTCAGCGAAATCCTCCAATGACGCCTTCTGAACCATATCAAAATCAGCAATTCCTTTTTCTGCATTAATGATTGGGAAATCAGCATCTGGGGCAAATCCTAACGATGGCATTTCTTCGTGCTTAAAATAATGATCGACACAGCGCCAATTGCTTTCTTCGTCGGTGCCAATAATCATCCGAACACGCTTCTTAAGCGGCAGACCAAGCTCTTTAACAATTTTCATTGCATAATACGCTGCCATTGTCGGCCCTTTGTCATCCAACGCGCCGCGGGCAAAAATTTTCCCATCGCGTATTTCCGCACCAAATGGATCACTTGTCCAGCCATCTCCTTCTGGAACGACGTCCACATGGCATAGGATACCGAGCAGCTCCTTTCCTTCACCAAACTCAAGATGCCCCGCTAAGTTTCCGACGTTTTTCTGGGTAAACCCATCCTTTTCACCGAGCTGAAGCATAAAATCCAGTGCCTTTTTTACACCTTTCCCCAGCGGTGCATCAGCTTCCGCATTTTCATCATCCAAAAGACTTTTAATATGTAATAAATCCTGTGTGTCCTTAATAAGGGCCTCTTTTCGTTTTTCCACTTCACTTGTCCAATTAATCTGTGTCAATTTTATTAACCCCCTATACAAGATATTTATCCATATTAAACAATATCATTAGTGCAAATAGCTAGCAATTTTTCTTGAACTTCTTTATAAAATTGCGATTATGCAAACATAATAGAAATCTTTTTACTAAAAATTCAAACAATTTATCATAAAACAAACATTCAACACCATAACTTATAGTATGAGAATAATAAAAAAAGGGGATGAATCCACCTATTTTGTATAAGATTGTTAAGTTTATTTTAATTTCTTACTATTGTGGTAGAAATTTTTGAAAATTGTGGGTACAATATGGTTAGAGGTAGACAATAAAGTACTCACTTCATTCCATCCAACAAAAAGGAGATGGCTGCGCGGAAAAGAAACTACATATTCTTGAAGTGTATACTTCAAACAGGCTGTCGGTAACAGGGTATTGCCATGGGTTTGAAAAAAGGATAGGGAGTGGTTTTGTGAAACCTTCAACTAACCGGATGTTAAACCGCATCAAATGTATCTACATGTTTATCCGCAATAACGGCACTGTCACAACACAGGAACTTGTAGAGGAATTTGGTATCACTCCTCGCACCATACAACGGGATTTAAATGTCTTAGCTTACAATGACTTGGTCATAAGCCCAAGCCGCGGAAAATGGACAACAACCCAAAAGAAAGTGAAGTTGTCATCTTAAAACCTATTACAAAATCTGAAAATAAGCATAAAAATAGCACGCGAGCCAATCGCGTGCTATTTTGTATTTAAAAAAAGAGCCGGGGAAGCTTCAATTCTAATTGACAGTCATAAAAATTATGCTATATTAATATAAAAATACTTTAACGCTTAAAAGCGTCTAAGCAGAATAGAAAGTTGGTTCATCATGGAGAATAATCATCAGGGATTAAAAAAAGGGTTATTGCCGCGGCATGTTCAGTTCATCGCTTTAGCAGGCATGATTGGAACAGGGATTTTTAAAGGGAGCTCTGACACGTTAAATATTGCCGGACCAAGTGTCGTTGTTGCTTATTTAATTGGCGGGCTTTTGCTATTTATTATTATGGCCGCCTTAGGGGAAATGGCCTTAGCCTTTCCAAATTTAAATGTACAGCATCTGGTAAACAAAGCATTTGGCTTCCAGTTTTCCTTTCTCGTTGGATGGCTTTACTGGATTAACTGGATTATCGTCACCGTCGTTGAACTATTAGCAGCGGGAAGCTTCCTGCAATTCTGGTTTCCTTCAATCCCGTTATGGCTTCTTAGCTTTCTCTGCGCGATTGTCATAGTCGGCATTAATTTATTTCAAGTAAAATATTACGGGGAAATGGAATTTTGGTTTGCCGGGATTAAAATAATTGCTTTAATTGCTTTTATCATTTTAGGCTGTTTGCTTCTTTTTGGTATGATTCCTAGTACGGTACACGATCCATTTTCGAACTACACAGCACATGGCGGCTTCTTCCCGCACGGAATCGCTGGAACGTTCAGCGCCTTTTTAGTTGTCATGTTTTCCTATGGCGGAGCAGAATTAATCGGGGTAGCTGTAACAGAAACAAAAGATGCGGAGCGCGTATTGCCAACAATAATTAAAGGGGCCGTTTGGCGCGTCATTATTTTTTATATTTTACCAATTCTCATCATTTGCGGCATCATGCCCTGGGACAAGGTCACAGGCGCAGACAGTCCGTTTGTACAGGTTTTCAGCAGCACCGGGTTGCCAGGCGCAGCCCATATTATGAACTTCGTCTTGTTGACAGCGGTGCTTTCGGCCGCAAATTCTGGAATATATGCCACATCGAGAACATTGTTTTCGATGGCACAAAGCGGTGTTGCACCGAAGGGGTTAGCCAAAGTATCTAGTAAGGGAATTCCATTAACAGGGATTATCATTACGAGTATCTGTATTTTAGCCGGTCTTTACTTAGCCTATCTGACTCCAAGTGAGGTTATCGGCTATCTCATGACAATTCCAGGTTTTACGGTCATGTTCATTTGGATTAGTATTTGTGCTGCACAGTTAAAACTGCGACCGCTTTACAATAATCAACCTGCTTTTAAAGTAAAATGGTTCCCATATACGACCATTTTTGCTATACTGTCTTTGAGCGTTATCTTTATCGGATTTTTGTTAAATTCAAATAATATTATCGGTTCATCGGTTAGCGTTGTAACCATTGGTTTTTTAATCTTCGTTTCCTTTTTTATAAGAAAAACTAGCGTTACTGATTTTACTGCTTAATTAAAAGCCAGCAAATTTGCTGGCTTTTTCTTTCCTCTAACCATGAATATTAGTTTGTTCTACTAGATAGGCAGGTTTAATGGCAACGTCAATTAAAGCAAAATAATTAAAGTCCACCTGCCAACGGTTCTGGCCACCAACCTAAGTAAGCAAAAAAGCCAGGCGATTAGCCTGGCTTAGGTAACTTTCCTTATATTTAGAGATCTTGCTCATCTGACTCCACTAAACGTTTTAGCGCGCCAAGTTTATTTTCCCAATATAATTCAAAAAATTGAAGCCAATCTTTTAATTCGTACAATGGTTCCGGCTCAAGCTTATACCTTGTTTCCCGGCCGACTTTCCGCTCCTTAACTAGTCCCGCATCTGCTAATACACGCAAATGCTTGGACACCGCAGTCCGGCTTATCGGGAAGTGTCCGCTAATAGCGGTTACGGGCATTTCTTCATTGCTAAGAAGTTTCAACAGCTTTCGCCTTGTTGGATCAGCAATGGCTTGAAAGACATCATGCTTGGCGGGTGTTCCAGCCATTTATGCCTCAACATATCCTTGCAATTTTTGCACAAGTCCAGCCCAGCCTTGATTCATGTTGTCGCGAATTGGAGTATGTGGAGCACCAAATTCTGTGACTTTGGCAGCATCCCAACCGCTATGAATAAGAGTAAATTCAGTTTTTCCATCGAGCTCTTTTAATTCAAATGTTAGTGTCCAATCCTTGCCCCAATTGAACGAAAGGCTATTTGGCGGGTCGACTTTCGTTACCTTACATGGGGACATTCCAAATTGGCCCGCGTTTAGGTGAAATTCATGACCTTCAACTGGTTCCATATCATTTGGCATGAACCATGCCGCTAATCCTTCTGATGTTGCTACAGCGTTCCAGACTTTCGTAATTGGTGCATTATACACTAGTGTGTATCGAATATCAGGTAATGTTTGAGTTTGATTTTCCATTATGAATGCTCCTCTTTCAATAAAATACGAAACCATTTGGTTACGCATTTAAATAATATAACACCTTTTGGTTTCATGTCAAGCAATAAAATGGTGACTCCACATTAAGTAAAGTCACCGTAAACAAAGCATTTCATTCAAAAAATATATTTATTGGCCGCTTGATAGCAAGGCTTGTGCAATTCCGACAAAGTACTCGGATTCGCGAATAATATGATTTAAAACCACTTTAGCTGTATGATTACCGCTTACAGCTTGACTATGTGTTTTAATCTGCTCACATAATTGAATAAAAGACTCGCTTTCCTGCAAGCAATAAGTAACTAGCTGTAGCACCTGTTGATACAATTGGTCCGATACCTGCGAACCAGAGCGGATCACAGATTCAATAAATCTTACAACCTGCTGGTGCGTTTCCCCAAGTGCTTGTTCCCACTTTTTCAAGGCATCGACAAACTCAGGCTCCAGTCCTGAGACCAGCTCTCTAATTACTACTGTATGTTCCTCTTCTTGATGCTTCCAAAATTCAGCCTCATCTAAAATTCGCAGTGGCATTTGCGGACCATAGTAAAATTGCATAGATATCCCCCCATTATCATATCACTTCAATGTATGGGAAAAGCTATAAAAATATTCATCTGTTAAATCTCTGTAACATCCTGTAGCCAATCAAGGAAAGATGCTACAATTATTAAAAATCGTAATGAGGTAGTAATTTATGGAGCTTTTTAATGGACAATTTGTGAGAAGCATCAAATTAAAGAGAGGGGAAATCCCATCTTTTAAAAAATATCCCTTTAACCTCCCCAGCTTGAAAACCTTAGATGAACTACGCTTTCATCCAAATGTAACCTTCCTAATCGGGGAAAATGGGATGGGCAAATCAACCTTATTAGAAGCGATAGCAACCGCATTGGGGTTTAATCCTGAAGGCGGGTCCTTTAATTTTAATTTTTCAACCTATGATTCGCATTCACCACTTGGCGATTATCTCAAAGTAATTAAAGGCATCGAAAAACCTAAGGATGGCTTTTTCCTTAGGGCTGAAAGCTTTTATAATGTTGCTTCTAACATTGAGGAATTGGATCGTGAAGGGTTCGGTCCTCGAGTTATTGATTCCTTTGGGGGAGTTTCCCTTCATGAGCAGTCACATGGGGAAGCATTTTTTGCCACGTTTCTCCACCGTTTTGGCGGCAATGGAATTTATATTTTGGATGAACCGGAAGCCGCCCTGTCGCCATTACGGCAAATGTCGATGTTAACAAGAATCCACGACCTAGTTCAGGAGAATTCGCAATTTATCATTGCAACCCATTCGCCGATCATCATGGCATATCCAGAGGCTAGGATTTTTGAATTCTCTGAGGACGGTATTAACGAGCGCCGCCTTGAGGAAACCAATCATTATCAAATCATGAAACAATTTTTCATTGATAAAAATAGAATGCTTCATCATTTGTTAAATGGATGAACAAAAAGAGCGCATTGGAACCTAACGGGTTCCGTTTCCTGTCGTAAACATTAAAAATGTAAGTTTGATTAAAAATACAGGTGATTATATTGAATTATGTAGAAGATGAAATAGAAAGTGATCTATATCGGACAAAACTTTTTATCTATATAAGTAGCCTAATAAGAGAGGCAAACATCCTTTGTGTAAAGGATGTTTGCTCATTTTCATGATTTTTAGTGCCCCAGTGTGTGTATGATTAATCCTATATGAGTAAAATAATTCATAATACCGAATGCAGTCCAAATAATGCCAGTAATAGTCCATGCCCATTGATTGAATTTAACCAAACTTGGGCTTGGATTTTCTTTTTGGTTTACTGCGAAAAGAATAGCCCCAACACCTGTAAGAGCAAGTAACAAAGACATAAAAGTTGCTTCAATCATTGGATAATCAGCGAATAATCCGGAAATAGGTTCTTGAGGCGGTGCGGCAAATAAATGAAAGGTAACACCAGCACATCCCATTGCAATAAGAGCAAATCCCATTGCAGCTCCAAAATATGATAATGGCTTTAGTAAATAGGGCAATTCTTTCTTTAAATTTTCAGATACTACAGTTGAATTATTCGTATCGATACCTTGTTTTAAATATAAATTTGCTTTTCTCCATAATAGAACCGTTATGCCTAATAAAAGAACCCCAAAAGCTATGGATGATTCACCAAAGATAATATCATCAAATGGAAAGCCCATTTTTGATAGAGGCCAAGTCAATGACATGTGAAATCCAGTTATCGTTAAAATGAGCCCTGGAATGGCAAAACCAATAGCCCAACCCTCTAAATGCCCAATTTTACTTGCATGTAAGTGAGAAAAAAATCTAACAATTAATAATAATCCAATACCTACTGATACGGCCATAATCGTATTATATACTGCCGTTGTTGCCCAATCTATAACCATAAGTTATACCACCTTCTAGTTTCATTAATAACTTTTCTAATATAATAATAAATTTTATAATAACCATTTATTTGAAAAGATATGTAATCATTTGCTAAAAATTTTTTTTGCTAGTTGTAAAACTATATGCATCTAGCTATCCTCAGGAAAAGATGTAGGAAGATATGAATTGTGATTACAAGAGGGAAAACTTAAATGAGCAGTGGGACAGGTGAGACCCCGCAGGCGTTTAGCCGAGGAGGCTCACCGCCCACCCCCCGCGGAAAGCGAAGCCGCCTGGAGCGGAAATCAACAGACCTTATGAACCAGCCAATAACTAAAAGAAGAGGAGGCTACCAAAGGTCAATTACCTGACTTTTTGGACAGCTCCTTTTATTTTTAATTGCAAAACAGATACAAAAGGCAGTACAAATTTGGTAACATTTTCGATTGCATTTTCGGGTTTTGTGATACGAAATGGAACCCGTTAATTGAAACCCGCGCTCTTTTATTAAACAATATTTTTCCCATAAAAAATTTCATCCATCTCTAACTTTAATCTCTCTGTTATTTCAATATGCTCATCGGGAGTTAGCTTGTCTTTTGTATAGCCAAACAAATAATTATTTAAATCGAATTCCCGCAGCTTGCATTTTGTGTGAAAAATATGCTCCTGATAGACATTAACATCAATCATATCGAATAATTCGCTCACGTCTTCTGGGATGTAATTCTGAATCGAGTTGATTTCGTGGTCAATAAATAGCTTGTGGCCTGTTTTATCCCTTGTAAAACCGCGAACACGGTAATCAATTGTCATCACATCGGTTTCAAATGTACGAATTAAATAATGAAGTGCCTTAAGCGGCGAAATTTCTCCGCAGGTGGAGACATCAATATCTGCCCGAAATGTACTGATTCCTTCATCAGGGTGGAATTCCGGGTAGGTATGAACAGTGATATGGCTCTTATCCAACTGCATCACCACTGATTCGGGAAGCGGACCCGGTGATTCCTCGAATGATTCTGAGGGAGCATTTGCCACAGGCCCTTCCGATACCAGCAACGTCACACTTGCCCCGGCAGGTTCAAAATCCTGACTGGCTACGTTTAAGACATGGGCGCCAATTATATCTGAGACATGCCGTAAAATTTTCTGCAATCTTTCCCCACTGTATTCTTCATCAATATAGTTTAAATAAGCTTCGCGCTCTTCCCTCGTCCGTGTGAAACAAATATCATACATATTAAAGCTTAACGACTTCGTTAAGTTATTAAAGCCGTGTAATTCAATCGCCTGCTCGTGTGTAAGTTTCATGACAGTTCCCCCTTCAAAGCCTAAACCTATTTAGCTTTTATAATACCCATTGTTATACCCGGTTACTTATATTTTCAAAAAGTAAAGTATCTACCTTAGATCCTTTGTTTTAATCATATTTCACTCTCTCTTGAAGAAAATAATTGAAGGTCTTCTAAATGAGGTGAAGTGATGAAAAAACAGGTTTGTTTGTTTGTAATATTTCTATTATTGATGCCAAGGATCTTGGCAAATGCGGAACCCTTTAATGAAAGTAATCTAAAAGTCGCGTTTGTCAGGAATGGTTTTCTTTGGATAAAAATAAATGGCAAGGAAGAAAAAATTACGAATAGAAAAAACAAGTACGACTATCAGCCCCAATGGTCGCATGATGGGAAATGGATTGCTTATGAAGTTGAATCTAAAATGAACACCGAGTCAACTGAAATATGGGTGTATAATCTTGAAACGAAACAGCATAAACGGATTTCTAGGGATGGCACGGCCCCTAAATGGTCACCAGTGGAGAATATCTTAGCATTTAAAAGCGGCTGGGTGTTAAATGTCTCAACCCTTGAACACTTTTATAATATTGCGTTGGGTGTAGCGGATTATAGCTGGTACCCTGATGGACGATCCTTTATTACAGCCTCGGGTGCGTCCATGAGACCCGATGGCTGGACGAACCCAGTCCTTTTTCAAATCGGACTTGAGAAGGATTTTGAGAAAATCACCAGTTTGACGAAAAATGTAAAAAAGCTTTATACCATTCCGAATGAACTGAAAAAAGGGAACGTCAACATACCGTCAATTGATGTATCTAACTTTCAATTTTCTCCCGATGGAAAGTGGATTTCTTTCGTCGTCAGTCCACCGGGATCAGGGCCAATGGATAGTAATATGGTTTGTGTAATTTAATCAGATGGGAAACACTTCGAAACAATCGATGAAATAAATGGGGAATCCCGGGTAAAATGGGCCTTTCAGCATAATCGTCTAGGGTATATTGCCGGTGGCGGCAGAATAGTCTTTGGCTTCAAAGATAAAGATATGAAAGTAAAAGAGCTTCCCACATTTAAATCAATCATCCTTACCCCGCCAAATTTTGCGGAATTAGGTTTTGCTTGAAAGGATGACAATACCTTAATTGTTTCAAGAGTGAAAGAAAGCGAATGGTCAAATGATGCGAAGCAGAGGCCAGACCCTTCATTATTTTCGATAAATATTGGTGAACAAAAGCAAATACAAATTACTCACCCGCCAAAGGATTTTGGTGATTACAATCCGACCTATCTTCCTGTTGCGGGAAAATTAACATGGCTAAGGAAAAGGGATCTGGCTGAATTACGAAGAGATTTATGGATTGCTGATCAATATGGGGAAAATGCGAAGGTTTGGATTAAGAATATCGGCCAATATGACTTTTTTGAAGAAAAACACTAGAAAATGTATTGCCCATATTTCAATATTAATTACATTATTTATAATGATTATAATTTAGTATTGATTATAAAATAATATATGATATAATTAATTTAGATAAGAAATTAGGAGGAATGCTAAATGACACTCGAACAAGTACTTAATCAACAAATCGCAAACTGGACCGTATTATACACAAAATTACACCAGTTTCACTGGTATGTGAAAGGACCTCACTTCTTTACCTTACATGTAAAATTTGAAGAACTTTATGATGAAGCAGCTGCCACAATCGATGAATTCGCAGAACAATTACTAGCTAATGGCGGCAGCCCGATTTCCACTTTAAAAGAGTCTCTTCAATTGGCAACGATTGAAGAATCAAATGATAAATTAACAGCAGAAGAAATGGTTCAGACAGTGGTCAATGACTTTTCTTTAATCATTACTGAATTAAAAACGGGAATGGACGTCGCGGAACAAAATAACGACGAAGTTACCAGCGATATGTTCCTCGGCCTAATTGGCAAACTTACTAAACATAACTGGATGTTGAAATCCTTCTTACAGGCGTAATACAACCAATAGCTTTTTAATGGACAAGGCGTAATGCTTTGTCCTTTTTTATTTTTTTGGCTGTGTTAAAAGTGAATGTTGATTTCCGTTCCAGGCGCTTCGCTTTCCGCGGGGCGGGCGGTGAGCCTCCTCGGCGCTAAAGCGCCTGCGGGGTCTCACCTGTCCCGCTGCTCCCGCAGGAGTCTCGCGCCTTCCACTCCAATCAACATTGTGTCAAAATTAACAATATTCTTTAACACAGCCTTATTTTTAAAAATATTTAGATGTTTATGATGTTTTTGTTATGATAAAGGCAAGAAATTTAAGGAGGATTGGATTGTGAAGAAAACCTTGTGGATGATTCTGTTCTTTTCTTCTATCATTTTATCAGCATGTGTTTCTGAAAAAACACACGACAGTAAGAACCTGCCACCAAAAGAAAATGCCATACAGCCTAAGGAAGTAAACCGCCCCACTTCAAAGCTGCTTACCGAAATCATGGATTTGGCTAAGAAAGGAACGGTTAAAGACTGTCCATTTAATGCACTTGATAGCACTATGGAGCAGGTGAAAACAGAATGGGGGGACCCTGATACGGTCGATCAAGCAGGTCTTGGCTTCTATGCTACATTTACTAAAAAGAATATAGTTCTAGGTTACAACAAGGCAGGCGAAATTTTCGATGTCCGCTCTTATGCGAGTGATTTGAAGGATGTATCCGAGCAGATGATTGTAAAGGCATTCGGACAGCCAGCAGAGATAAAGGACAACAACAATGAAAATATTTATGGTTATGAAGCGGACCAAGACATTCAATTAAAAATAATCTTTCCGAAAAGCAGCAAGAAAATCGACCATATTTCCATTTTTAATCCTAAACGAGCAGAATCGTCAGGCGATTATATTCTAGATATAAAAGGATCATCAAATAAACTAACCGACTCAGCATGGGCATCGATGCAGAAATGGCGAAAGGATATTGTCCTTTTCGCGAAAAGTCAAGCAAATGTGTATATAAATGGCCCTGATAAAAAGAAGGTCGCCCTTACATTTGATGATGGTCCAGATGAAGTCATCACCCCGGCCATCATTGATATTTTAGCTGCCCATCATGTTAAAGGAAATTTCTTTTTTATAGGAAGTAAAGTCAAAGATCACCCGAATGTTGTTATGGAAGCATTCAAACAAGGAAATCTCGTCCTAAACCACAGCTATCATCATCTTGAATTAACGAAGTTAAGTAAAGAAGCTGTTCGCAAGGAAATTACCGATACTGGCCAGGCGATAAAATCTGTTACCGGAAAAGAACCCACCATCATTCGGACCCCCTTTGGCGATACGAATGCAGATGTAGCGGCGATTTCAAAACAAGAAGGTTATTCCATTGTCCTTTGGTCGATTGATACTTTAGATTGGTCACAAAAGGATTCCAAAAATATCGTTAATAATGTGCTGGCAAATGTTCGAAATGGCGACATTATCTTAATGCACTCTGATTCCGATAAAGGAGAGACCAAAAAAGCATTACCAATGTTAATCGAGGAATTGCAAAAAAGGGATTTTGAAATCGTTGACTTGCAAGATTTGTTGAATATTAAAGGATATCAATAACTAAAAAATTGTTCTTTGAGTTCGCATGTGAACATTACATGCGAATTTTTTTATTTCATGCTGTTAGCTTAGGAATTTAGATTCGATCGTTGAACATCAGAATTCGCTCATTGAAGTCCAAAATTCGCTCGTAGAACCTGAAAATCCGCTCATTGGACTCCAAGATTCGCTCGTTGAAACTGGAAATCCCCTCATTGGACAGCAAAAGTATGTAAAAATGAAGAAGCAGCCTACTTCTTAGCTGCTTCTTCATAAATATTCTCTATTTTACTTGATAATCTCTTAATAATTCTACTTCTTCGTCGGTCAATTCCCGGTATTCACCCAGCTCAAGGGTTTCGTCCAACCCAAGAGGTCCCATGGAAATCCGCTGTAGGTAGACAACTCTTTTTCCCACTGCTTCGAACATCCTTTTCACCTGATGAAATTTACCTTCGGTGATGGTTAGCTCAATATCAGAGCGGATGCCAGACTTTAAGATTTTCAATTCGCCTGGCTTGGTTTCATAACCATCGTCCAAGGTTACCCCTTCTGCAAATGCCTCAACGTCTGCCGCGTCCACTTCCCCATCAATCACAGCAAAGTAAGTTTTCGGGACATGCTTTTTCGGAGACAGCAAACGATGGGCTAATTGACCATCATTCGTAATCAGCAATAAGCCCTCTGTATCCTTGTCCAACCTGCCGACAGGAAACGGCTCATACACCTGATCATCCATCTCCAATAAATCGATGACGGTTTCACAGGAGTTATCTTCTGTCGCTGACAATACCCCTTGCGGCTTGTTCATCATCAGATAGATGAATTCCCTGTATTCAACAACTTCGCCATTTAAGGCGACGGTTTGTTTTGCAGTATCGACGTGCTGCTTGGCATCCTTAACCACGACATCATCTACTTTAACGGCCCCGCTTTTCAGCAGCTGCTTCACTTCCTTGCGGCTGCCGTAGCCGAGATTAGCCAGCATTTTATCAATTCTCAATGATAATCCCCCTTATTTTAAGAAGATTTTCAGGTACGAAGTCTTAATTTTTGCTTTAAGCGAACAACCCGGTCCCCAAATAATCGGTCGACGAGTCCTGATTTCAATCCTAGGTAAAAATAGATGAGCGCACCTGCTCCAGCACTTACTAGGATAATCAAGACAGATTCACCCTTTGATGCTGGTGAAAGAAATAGCAAAAGGAATTTATAGACAAGCTCTGTCCCCGCCCACATCAATCCTGCAAAAATCACGATTAGTAAGCTTCGTCTCCAAACAAGACGGAATTGGTAACGCGAGAATGTTTTAATAACAATCAAATTAATTATTATCGCTACACTGTAGCCAAGAGCGGTGGCTAAAACGGCCCCTCTTGTTTCGAACATTTTTATTAGCGGGATATTTAAGGCGAGTTTTACTAATAAACCAACAAGTAAGCTTAAGATGGTAAAGCGCTGTTCATTGATTCCCTGCAGGATGGCAGCTGTTACTGCGTACAAGGAAAATAAAATCGCAACCGGAGCATAGGCACCTAATACTTGTGTTCCAAGGACATCATGCTCATAAAAGGCTGTGTAAACTGGTTCGGCCAGTAAAGACAGCCCAATCGCCGCAGGTAATGTTAAAAACAATAAGACTTGAAATGTCTGGTTTAATTGCCGGTTCATACTTTGACGGTCATTCTCTACAAATGCTTTTGTAATGCTTGGTACCAGCGTTAAGGAAAAGGCCGTCGCGAGTGAGACGGGAATAATAACTATTTTATGTGATTCGAAATTCAATATCCCAAATGCAACATCCGCAAAACTCTTATTCATCCCCATTTCCTTCAAAGCCCTTGTCAAGGTAAATTGGTCAATAAATTGAAAGAGTGGATTGGCTATCCCGACAAACACGAATGGTGCTGCGTATATAAAAATCTCTTTATAAATTTCCTTTAACGAGATATCGATGCTGCCTTTATCATGTTCTAAAAGCTGATCCAAATATGGTTTTCTTTTGTACCAATACCAAAATAAAACAAACAAGCCGCCGATAGCACCAATAAAGGCAGCAAAAGTTGCGACACTAACCGCAGATACAATTGTTCCATTTAAAAATTTCAGGACAACGTAGGCACCGGCAAGCGTGAAAATAATCCGGACGATTTGTTCCACGACCTGTGACACAGCAGACGGTCCCATCGATTGATGTCCTTGAAAATATCCCCTGATTAAACTCATAAATGGCACAACAATCAACGCGAAACTAACAGATCTTATGACTGTAATAACACTTGCCAAGTCTTTTTTATCAGGATGACTCATCTCTGCTAGCAACGGTGCCGCTGAAAACATGACAAGAAATGCTGCAATTCCCGTAAATAGCATGACCACTATTCCCGATTTAAATAGTTTTCGGCCAACGGCATATTCCTCTAGGGCATTATATTTTGAAATAAACTTTGACACTGCGAGCGGTACACCAGCCGTGGCAACACTAATAAAAATTGTATAAGGGACATACGAGTAGGAGTAAAGCTGTGTCCCATGTTTTCCGACAATTTGATAAAATGGAATAACGTAAATTAAGCCGATAACCTTTGATAATATCGTTCCAAAGGTTAAGATAAATGTTCCTCTTAAAAGCTTAGACTGCATAAAATCCCTTCCTAATTCGAAAAGCGCAAGCGCCTCATCAAGTAAATTCGACTTTTTTTGCACACTATTGTAGTGTACAACTCTTTTCATTATGACGCCACTAACAACCCCAAAAATTTATTAAAAATTGTTGTCTATTTGTTTTGTTTTCAGTAAGCGCTGAAATGGTTATAATGGAATAATTGGTATAAATACCATTAGGTTACCGAAAAAAATGAATGAACATAAAGTTGGTGCAAATATGGAATACGATGTAATTGTCATTGGCGGCGGCCCATCCGGGTTAATGGCTGCCATTGCCGCCGGTGAAAAAGGGGCAAAGGTGCTGTTAATCGATAAAGGGGACAAGCTTGGCAGAAAGCTGGCTATATCCGGTGGCGGACGCTGTAACGTCACAAACCGTCTGCCGGTGGAAGAAATCATTAAACATTTGCCGGGAAACGGGAAATTTTTATACAGCGCTTTTTCTATTTTTAGCAATGAGGATATTATTGCCTTTTTTGAAAAATTAGGAATTGCCTTAAAGGAAGAGGATCACGGGCGGATGTTCCCTGTCTCTAATAAAGCACAATCTGTGGTCGATGCGCTTTTGGAGCAATTAGAGAAGCTTCATGTTCGTGTGTTCAAAAATTCCCCGGTAGCGGAAGTCATGTATGAAAATGGACAAACAGCTGCAGTTTTATTAAAGGATGGCCAAAAAATTGCCGCGAAATCCATCGTCATTGCTGTTGGCGGAAAATCGGTCCCCCATACGGGATCAACCGGCGACGGCTATGCCTGGGCAAAGAAGGCAGGACATACGATTACTGAGCTGTTCCCAACCGAAGTCCCTGTCACTTCTAGTGAACCTTTTATCAAAAATAAGATCCTGCAAGGGTTAGCTTTACGCGATATTGTCGTAAGTGTGTTGAATCCAAAAGGAAAGCCAATTATCTCCCACCGGATGGACATGCTGTTTACTCATTTTGGCATCAGCGGCCCGGCGGTACTGCGCTGCAGCCAGTTTGTAGTGAAGGCGATGAAGAAGTGGAAAATAACAGAGGTTACCATGAGCCTCGATGCCCTTCCAGATAAAAAGGAGGAAGAAATTTTTCAGGAAATTATTAGACTTGTAAAAAATGACCCTAAGAAAAGTATTAAAAATACGTTAAAGGGCTTGCTGCCTGAACGTTATTTACTTTTTCTTTTAGAACAAAATGGTATGGATCCTTCCGAGCAAGGCGGCACGATTTCCAATGAAAAAATTCGTAGTTTTTCTAAAAGCTGCAAGCAATTCCTGATTAACGTGAACGGCACACTTCCACTCGAAAAAGCATTTGTCACGGGCGGCGGCGTGTCTGTTAAAGAAATCGAACCGCAAACGATGGGCTCGAAATTAATGGATGGTTTATATTTTTGCGGTGAAATTCTTGATGTTCATGGGTATACAGGAGGTTATAATATTACCTCCGCACTTGTGACCGGCAGGCTTGCGGGAACCAATGCTGCATATGCAGCAAAAAATCGGGCCTGACTTTTGTCAGGCCTTGTAAATAATCATCGCTGTAAAGCAATAAATCTGTTCTTCCTCTTCCTCTTCTGGCATCGCTGCAACGTTATACTTAATATCTAGGAGACTCCGTTCATCTATCCCTCTGAGAAAACGATTCATTTCCTTTTCTAAATCCTTCTCATGCTCGCGATCAAACAATTTCACCTGAATCAATGTACTCTCCCTCTCTTTTTTATTATCATTATTGACAATTTTTCTGAATTTTAAAAAAGAGAGGACTAGAAAAGTTGTGTTTTTTCCAAATATTATCCAGGATATGTCGTAAGTTTCTGTAAATGTGTCGTAAATGACTGAATATATGTCGTAAGTTCTCAAAAATATGTCGTAAACGCCAAAATTGATGTCATAACCGAATTTTATGAAAGAGAAAAACCGATTCCAAAAATGGAATCGGTTATTTCGTTTCTCCTGTCCAGTTCATCATGCCGCCAATCATGTTACGGACTTTGTAGCCCTGATCCTGCAGGTAGTAGCAAACATTGCCGCTGCGGGCGCTTGAGCGGCAGATAAAAATATACTCTTTATCCTTATCAAAATAGTCCAAGTTAGCAGGAATTTCTCCCATTCGAATATGCTTTGCCCCTGGAATCATCCCCGCCGCTACTTCTTCATCTTCTCTAACATCCACAAGCTCTAGCTTTTCCCCTGCCTCGAGCTTCTTTTGTAACTCTTCTGGTGTTATCGTTTGAATTGCTTCCATCCCAATCATCCCTTCAGAAAACATCCCCCAGTTTTGCAGGAGGATGTTCTATTATATTAATTGGCCACAATATTGACTAGTTTACCCGGAACCGTAATGACTTTGCGTATCGTTTTTCCTTCGATTTGTTCCTTTACGCGGTCATCGTCCATTGCGATTCCTTCCAATGCCTCCTTGCTGGCATCAGTTGGCACCATAAGCTTCGTCTTTACCTTACCATTAACTTGAATAACAATTTCTACCTCGTCATCAACTAGCTTTGCTTCATCGTATGCAGGCCAAGCCTCATAAGAGATTGTTTCGCTAGACCCGAGTTTATTCCAAAGTTCTTCTGCAATATGCGGGCAGACAGGTGCAAGCATTTTGATGAAGCCTTCTACATAATTCTTAGGTAGTACGGTTGCTTTATAGGCTTCATTAATGAATACCATCATTTGCGAAATCGCGGTATTAAAGCGCAAGCCTTCGTAATCCTCGGTAACCTTTTTCACTGTTTGATGGTAAACCTTTTCCAAGCTCGATGCTTCATCTGTTGATTGGATTTTTTGACTTAATGAACCGTCCTCTTCCACCAATAAGCGCCAGATCCGATCAAGGAAGCGACGGGAACCGTCCAAACCATTTGTCGACCAAGCAATCGAGGCATCAAGCGGTCCCATAAACATTTCATACAAGCGAAGGGTATCGGCACCATGACTGTCGATGATATCATCAGGATTGACCACATTTCCTTTTGACTTACTCATTTTTTCGTTGCCTTCGCCTAAAATCATCCCTTGGTTGAATAGCTTTTGGAATGGTTCTTTTGTTGGAACCACACCAATATCATATAAAAATTTATGCCAGAAACGGGCATATAGCAAGTGAAGCACGGCATGTTCCGCACCGCCAATGTAAATATCAACAGGCAGCCAGTGATTTAATTTTTCGGCAGAAGCCAGTGCTTCACTGTTTTTTGGATCAATATAACGTAAATAATACCAGCAGCTGCCTGCCCATTGCGGCATCGTATTGGTTTCGCGGCGACCCTTTTTGCCTGTTTCCGAATCGACAACATTTACCCAATCGGCAATATTAGCAAGTGGTGATTCACCTGTTCCAGACGGTTTGATATCTTTCGTTTTTGGCAGCATCAACGGAAGTTGATCATCCGGCACAGCTGTCATCGTGCCGTCTTCCCAATGGATAATTGGAATTGGCTCACCCCAGTAACGCTGACGGCTGAATAACCAATCACGTAAGCGGAAAGTTACCTTTTTCGTACCGATGCCTTTTTCCTCTAACCACGATATCATTTTGGAAATGGCATCTTCTTTATTTAAGCCATTTAAAAAATCGGAATTGATGTGTTCTCCGTCACCTGTATAGGCTTCTTTCTCCACATCGCCGCCGGCGACAACTGGCTTAATTGCGAGTCCGAATTCTTTAGCAAATTCATAATCGCGTTCATCATGTGCAGGAACGGCCATAATCGCACCCGTTCCGTAGCTTACTAATACATAATCGGCAATCCAGATTGGCATTTTTTCGCCATTTACCGGATTGATGGCATAAGCCCCTGTGAAAACACCCGTTTTTTCTTTCGCAAGGTCAGTACGCTCAAGGTCGCTCTTCGTTTTAACCTTATCTAAATAAGCATCAACTGCTCCACGCTGTTCTGCTGATGTAATTTTATCAACAAATACGTGTTCTGGAGCCAGTACTGCATAGGTCGCACCAAATAATGTATCCGGACGAGTTGTAAAAACAGTGAAGGATTCATCATAACCTTCAATGGCGAAAGTTACTTCCGCGCCTTCAGAACGGCCAATCCAGTTGCGCTGCATGTCTTTCAAGCTTTCTGGCCAATCAAGCTCCTCTAAATCTTCAAGTAAGCGGTCACCATAAGCGGTGATTTTTAACATCCATTGCTTCATCGGACGGCGTTCAACCGGATGTCCGCCGCGTTCACTCTTGCCATCAATAACTTCTTCGTTGGCCAAAACGGTTCCAAGTGCAGGACACCAGTTCACTGCGACCTCATCGATATAGGCAAGGCCTTTTTCAAAAAGTTTTAAGAAAATCCACTGTGTCCATTTATAATATTCCGGGTCAGTCGTATTGACTTCACGGTCCCAATCATAGGAGAAACCTAACGCTTTAATTTGTCTGCGGAAAGTATCAATATTTTTCGCTGTGAATTCTGCTGGATCATTTCCTGTATCTAATGCGTATTGTTCTGCCGGTAATCCAAATGCGTCCCAGCCCATTGGGTGAAGAACATTATATCCCTGCATCCGCTTTAAGCGGGAAAGAATGTCCGTTGCCGTATAGCCTTCAGGGTGTCCAACGTGGAGTCCAGCCCCTGATGGATATGGAAACATATCTAACGCGTAGAATTTTCGTTTATCGTATTCTTCACTTGTTTTGAAAGTCTTTTCTGTTTCCCATTTCTGTTGCCATTTCTTCTCGATTTGTTGATGGTCGAAACTCATATTGTTTTCCTCCTAAAAAAAATAAAAAACCCCTCATCCCAAAAAGGGACGAGAGGATTGTATGTATCTTCCCGCGGTACCACCCACATTAGTGCATGCTTGCACTCGCTTCATTCATCCTTAACGCGGAAAACGGCAAGCATTACTATTCCTTCATGCCTGCAACTCAAAGGCGAGTTCATGATATACCCGGTTGACTTTCACCAGCCGTCAACTCTCTACAGTTCGGGTATTGACCATTACTACTCCTGATCACTGTTTTTCTTATATAAAAAGTATTACGGTTATTGTATTAAATTTTTCGATCGGTTGCAAGTAAACTTGTGCCTAATTTCATACTTGACAATTTTCTATTTTATTAACCCTATTAGTTTAATTATTATAGTTTACACTATTACAACAGTGTAAACTATAATAATTATTTCTTAATAAAGAATATATTCTATCTTTATAAAGAATGAATTATAATATTTTTATAATGAACTTCCAAACATTTACATGGTTTTTCTTCCAAGAGTTTGGTTCGTTATAAAAATAAATCTCATAGGGAGAGATGTTGTGATGCACTATGGTTAATCTCAATAAGGTAAAAAGATTTGGTAGAAAAATTCAATTAAGTATTATCGCGGTATTATTAGTATTAACAGCCCTGCCAATTTCCGGAATTAATCTCAGAAATGCATTAGCAGCAGGACCCGCACCAGGTACACCTGGAGGAATACCGGACTATTGGACAACTCCAAACTATGCAAATAGTCCGTTACCAGAGTTTAATCCGGAAACTAGCGAAATTGTTCCTGGGTCTGGAATCCGAAAATTTGTCGACACTCTGCCTGGTCTTGGAAAAGCCAATGAAAACAACTTACACCAATATATACCGGTAGCGATTCCGGATACAACTACGTACCCAGGCTCTGATTACTATGAAATTTCACTCGTTCAATACTCTCAGAAAATGCATAGTGATCTGCCTGAAACACTTCTCCGTGGGTATATGCAAACAAACACAGAAGATACTACAGTTAAAAATATTCCGAGTAAGTTTGGTCCGACCATTGTCGCACAAAAGAATCGGCCTGTACGAATTAAATTTACCAATGCACTTCCAACGGGCAAGGATGGTGACCTCTTCTTACCTGTTGATACGACCATTATGGGATCAGGGATGGGACCTGATGGAAAGAATATGTACACACAAAACCGGGCTACTCTCCATTTGCATGGAGGTGTTACCCCTTGGATTAGTGATGGAACCCCACATCAATGGATTACGCCAGCAGGCGAAAAAACTCCATATCCGAAAGGAGTCAGTGTAAAGAATGTCCCTGATATGCCTGATCCCGGCGATGGTTCAATGACATTCTTCTACACCAATCAGCAAAGTGCCAGGTTAATGTTTTATCATGACCATTCTTATGGTCTTACAAGATTAAATGTTTATGCTGGAGAATCTGCCGGTTACTTGCTTCAAGATGATGTTGAAAAAGATCTCATTGATAGAGGGATTATTCCGAAGGATGAAATTCCGTTACTAATTGAAGATAAAACCTTCGTGCCTTCTGAAAATCAATTAGCAGCAACAGATCCAACCTGGGATAAGACGAAATGGGGTGGAATGGGAAATCTTTGGTTCCCCCATGTGTATATGCCGAATCAGAATCCTTTTGACCTTACCGGCGCAAACGAAATGGGGCGCTGGGATTATGGCCCATGGTTCTGGCCGCCTAACACTGGACTATTACAGGGGCCTGTAAAGAACCCATTAGCCGGTCAAGAGGGCCAAGCACCGGAGAATCCTGGCACACCAAATGTATCTTGGGTTCCAGAATCATTTATGGATACACCCGTTATTAATGGAACCGCTTATCCGACACTTACGGTTGAACCTAAGTCTTACCGTTTCCGGATATTAAATGCTTCTAATGACCGAAATTGGAATTTGCAGCTTTATAAGGCTGCATCGAATGCGCAAATGTGGAACGATAATGGAACATTGAATGATGCAAATGCTGGTGAAGTCCCGATGGTTGATGCAGTAAAAAAAGCAGGCTATCCTGCTAAATGGCCTAGAGATGGACGGGATGGAGGGGTTCCAGACCCTTCAGCTGCAGGACCAAAAATGGTTCAAATTGGAACTGAAAGTGGTTTTCTTAAAGATCCTGCTGTACTCGATAACCAGCCGATTAATTATGAATATGGCCGCTTAAGCATTACAGTTCTAAACGTCTCAGACAAAACACTCTTTTTAGCTCCTGCTGAAAGAGCAGATGTAATTGTCGATTTCAGCCAATATGCCGGTGAAACACTTATTCTTTACAACGATGCCCCTGCTCCTGTTCCGGCGTTTGATCCACGCTATGATTATTACACTGGCGACCCTGACTTCTCAGCCACAGGCGACAACTCTGGAGGAGCGCCAACAACACAGCCGGGTTACGGACCAAATACAAGGACAATTATGCAAATAAAAATAGCAGATTCCACACCGGCACCAGCTTACGATCTGAACACATTAAAAACAGAGCTTCCAAAAGCTTTTGCTGCTGGTCAGAATCCACTGCCATCCACTGATCCAAAGACATATGGCACGATTCAAGCTAATAATATCTCTATCTTGCCTCCTAACGCTGCGTCAAAGGTAACCGTTCCAATGCTGCCTAAGGCAATTGCTGAAGAATTTGAAGTTGAGTATGGACGCATGAATGCAGTACTAGGCACAGAATTGCCAAATACAAACTTCCAGAACCAGACGACGATTATGCTTGGCTATGTAGACCCTTCAACGGAGAATCTGACCGATGCAATGACACCTCTAACTCCGCCATCAGCAAATGGAACACAAATTTGGAAAGTCACACATAACGGTGTCGATACACATGCAATCCATTTCCATTTGTTTGATGTTCAGCTGATTAACCGAGTGGGCTGGGATGGTTCCATCCGCTTCCCTGATGCTAACGAACGGGGCTGGAAGGATACCGTACGAATGAACCCGTTGGAAGATACTATCATTGCACTAAGACCTGTTGCACCAAAATTACCGTTTGGTATTCCAGATAGCATCCGTCTTTTAGACCCAACAATCCCTTTGGGGTCGACCGGAATGTTCATGAATGTCGATCCGTTAACTGGAAATCCAGTTACCACAAGGAATGTCATGACAAATTTCGGCTGGGAATATGTATGGCATTGTCATCTATTAGGTCATGAAGAAAATGACATGATGCGCCCGATTAAATTTACGGTAAAGACAGTTAAACCTAAAGCGTCCGTATTAAGCTTAATCAGAGCAAACGATGGCTCAGTTTCATTAACTTGGACGGCTCCGACACCAATAAATTACCTTGATTGGAGAACATTTGGCGATCCTGCTAAAGAAGTTGGCTTCAATATTATGCGTGCTCCTGTTGATAGTAAAGGTAAGGTCGGTACGTTTGTAAAAATTGCGGTCGGTCTGGCTAACAGCACCGCTTTTACTGATAAAACAGCAGACCCAAATACAAGTTATCAATATCGTGTCGATTCATTTAATGCGGCCACTAATCCAAACTCGACAAATCCGATAACTGCTTTAGATGGCGGTACACCATCGAATACTGTAACAGCTTCTGCGCTTCCGAAGGCACCGAGCAGCTTAACTGTTACATCGAGCGGTCAAAACGGCGCAAAATTGACTTGGACGAATAATGCAGCAAACACAACCGGATTCGTTGTAGAAAGATCAGCTGATGGTATTACCTATACTGTAATCGCCAGACCTACACAAACAAGCTACACTGATTCAAATTTATCAGCGGGAACATACACATATCGTGTGAAAGCAGTGAGTGGAACAACCGAATCAGGATACTCGAATACGGCGAGCATCACAATTGCACCACCGGCTCCGGCAGCACCAAGCAATCTTGCGGCAAGCCTCCTATCCGGAACAAGTGTCATTTTGACTTGGAGAGATAATGCGACAAATGCTACCGGATTTACAGTTGAGCGGTCTACCGATAATAAAAATTTTACAGTAATAAATAGCCCTGATAAGGGAGCCGTAACCTATATCGATTCAACAGTGCAACTGGGAATGACATACTTTTATCGAGTGAATGCATTGAATGGAATAACACCTTCCGGATATTCGAATACGGTTTCAATTCAAATTCCTAATGTTCCAACTGCCCCAACAAAGTTGAAATTAAAAGAAACAAAGGGAACGACAACGAATTCAATAACTGTTAGCTGGACAGAGCCAACAGGTCCGATTACTAATTATGAAATTCAATACAGCACTGATTCGGCATTCAAAAATAATGTTTCAACAAAAACGGTCTCAGCTCCAAATTCGTCTGTTACGATAGACGGTTTTGCTAAGAATACGACCTACTATATTAGAATTAGAGCCATCAATCAACTTGGTGCTTCTGCATGGGTAGCAGATAATTTAACTACCTCTAAATAGGAAGCAGTTTCCTATCTGAAATATGAAAAATAATAAAGGAGGTACCCGATCGATGAAAAAACGGATGAATGTAACGGGATTACTAATCATGCTTCTGATTATAGGTTTAGTATCTACTTTTTGGCATAATAGTAATGCTGAAGCCAAAAATAAGACGTCAAATCATAAGAAGTCAGCCGAACAAATGATGGTTAAATACTCAGCAAAGGATAAGCAAAATATCGACCCGAACTTCCGCAGAAGCCGATTAAAGCAAATGAACGTTGTCAGTGAAGCCGCAAAAGTTCTAAATGTGCTGCCGATTGATATCATGAACGAAATGAAAAATGGAAAGACCCTTGTCCAAATTGCTCAAAGCAAAGGATTAACAAAGGCAGATTTTCTGCAAAAATTAACCGATTATGAAAATCAAATCATTGCAGATGCAGTTAAAACGGGAAAGATTACAAAAGAGCATGAAACTGCCTTAAAGGATGGACAAAAAAACCGCTTAACGAAAAGTCTTACACTTAAAGCTGTAGACGTCAATGATCATCAAGCAATGGATATGGGGAATTAATTTCAAGTTAACTATTTTAATTAAGAAAAGTGCGGGATTCGCCTCCCGCACTTTTTTCTTCTTTTAGAATTCCCTCACTGTCCTTCCCACGTGGACAAATGCTACATTTGTCCACGAACGGTGCCTGACACCATTTTCCTTTTTATTCCACGATCATACATAAGTGTGGTGACGATTGCGATTAGGAATAGTCCAATCAATACGAAAAATAATGAGGACATGCTATACATATCTACTATTATTCCGCCTAGTAATGGGCCAACCATTCTGCCGCCGGTTGCGGTGCTGTTGACGATTCCTTGATAAAAGCCTTCTCTCCCCTTTGGTGCTAAATCGAATGCAATTGTAGGAACGGCAGGCCAGATGAACATTTCACCTACTGTTAGGATAATCATTGCGACGAAGAATCCTGAAAAGGCACTCGCAGTTCCAGCAACTAAAAATGAAACGATAAAGATACCAATTCCAATAAGGATTTGCACCTTAAGTGAAGCCGTTATATGCTTTAGCACGCCATTTAATAGCGGCTGCCCAATAACGATGATGGCCCCGTTAATCGCCCATAGTAAACTATATTGTTTCAAAGAAATGTTGATTTCCTGTGTATAGGAAGCAATGGTTGTTGTCCATTGACTATAAGTAACCCAACAAAGCAAATACCCTCCGCAAACAATTAGTAAAGCCTGCAGATTTGCTTTGCTTTTTACAACATTTATCGTTTTTTCTTTATGGTCAGTTATTGCTGTCTCTACCAGGATTCCCTTATATCCAAATAAAGCGATTAGTAAAAAGATTACATACATGATGGTGTTGGCTAAGAAGATTAATTGGAATGAGTAAGCTGCTACTATCCCTCCAAGAAATGCACCTACTGCAACCCCGAGGTTTTGCGCGACATAAAGGGCATTAAACGATTTGCGCCCTCCTTCTTTCCATACGGAACCTGCCATCGCATACATCGATGGAAAAATAATTCCTGTTCCAAAGCCAGTTATGGTAAGAAAAACGACGTATTGCGGCCAGTCATGCCAGATAGATAGGCCGATTAAGGCCAAGAGGGAAATACCGATTCCCAATATAATAGATTTATAACCGCCAATTTTATCGAATAAATGGCCGCCATAAAGATTTCCGATGACGTTTGCTCCCGAGTTGAGCATGAGGACAATCCCGGCAACAGAGAGGGACTTTCCTAAATGATCGTGAATATAGATTGTGTTTAAAGGCCATAAAAAAGAAGAGCCTATTACATTCACTGCCATCCCGATGATTAAGAGCCATAAGGCACGCGGCATGAAAAACGCTCCTTTAAGATTAACTATTTTGATTCCCTTGGTCATTTTAGCTGTTTTTCTGTTAAGGCGCAATCGTTTTTTTTCCAATTAGTGCTGGAAATTATTCCGCCAATTTGGGTGCTGATTCCGCCAATTTCTGGAGCTATTCCGCCAATCCCAAAATGGCAGCCCTGCAAATTGACACTCCCACGCCATTTTGTCACAATAAAAAGTAAGAAAACACTGTTCCCCAAAGAGGAACAGTGTTTTCCAGAATTTATTGCAAGGCTCTTTCTTAAATTCTTATTCCTTCTTGGTCGGACGAATAAGAACCTCTAATGGAAAGGGTCTATTTTTTTGGAACTGCCGGCACTACTGGCGCCTGAGCTGGGAAATAGCTGTTTACAGCGTGATCTTTTTTCTTCTCATTCACTTTCTCATCCGCAACAGCCTTTTTAACCTTTTCAATTTCCTTGTCAAGCTCATCCATGTTGACGCCTTTTTTCACAAGCTCTTCCGTTGCAAGGCGGATCGCTTTGCTAGACTGCTCAATGGACATCCTTAAGGAATCCATTGATCCTTGCGGGTTATGGAAGCCGGCGGAGTTTTCAGCTGCAATGATATCCCAGAACCATTGGCCTTTACGGACAAATTCCTGAGCTTGGTTAATTTTTTCCTGGCTCACGCCTGATGTAATCATTTTGTTTACATAGTAATGGGCTGAAGTGGAAATATCTTGGGCATCATGTAGCCCCTTCACGTTTGCATCTTGAATTTCTATAACACGGTCTTTCAGTTTGTCTAAATCACGGTCACCGTGACATTGTCCGCAAGATGTTTGCATCGTTTTAAGCGGCGAAGTCCACCAGTGTGAAGTGATTTTTCTTTTTCCATCGACACGTTCATAAGGCATATGGCAATCGGCACAGGATACATTTGCTTTCCCGTGTGTGCCTGATAAGTGAGTTTCAAATTCAGGATGCTGTGCTTTTAACATCGGTGTGCCGGAGATATTGCTGATCCAGTCTTTCTCAAAACCGTTTTCTTTTGCAATCGTGCTGTAGTAATCATACATATCTTCAGGCTTAAAACCTTTTGTCCACGGGTAGGTAACTTCACTATTTTTAGCAGCAAAGTAATATTCATCATGACACTGGCCGCAAACATAGCTGCGCATTTCGTTTTTCGTTGGGTTCGACACATCGACACCCTTTGCTTTCAATGCTTTAAAAAGACTAGGCCGGGTCACGCGTAAATCCATTGTTTTTGGGTCATGGCAGTCTGAACAGCCGATTGGCGAGTGGCCCATTGCTTCACCTTTTGGCCAGATATCTTTATTGAAATTGGCTCCCCAGTAGCTGTCGCCCATTTCCTCAATCATTTTGGGAACTGCCGTCGATTTACATGTATAACAAGAACCAACTGACTTATCAGTAATCCGTTTAACACTGCGAATATCTTCTAAAGCATAGGTATGACCGCGGTCTTCATTGTATTCGGTCGCAAATCCATATCCATTAAAAAGGATTGGCAGTAATGGTTCTTTATCGGCATCGTATTTGCTGCGCTTGACCGAACCATTGTATTTTGTGTCTTCCATCTTTTCATTTTTCTTGTAGCTGTTATATTGCAGCGGAAATAAGTCCTTGAACGCTTCATTGCTTATTTCATCGGCTGAAAGGCCTGTTGTTTTCTTACCTGCTGCCGAAGCTGTTTTTTCACCGGAATCATTGCTGCAGCCGGTGATTATCAACACAAATGCCAGCAGGAGAAGATATGCCCCATATCGGATCCTTCCCATTTTTTAAAATCCTCCCTTATTTTCTAATAATTCTCCTGATTTAGGTGGCTTATTATAATGATCATCTTTAAAGCCTTTCCCATGTGGAACTGTTTTGTGACAGGATATACACTTATCCTTTGCGTCATGTGATACATTGCTGAGCGTACTGTTGTGGCACGAGATACAGTTATCATTCATGATATCTTTCGTGCGGTCCGTCGCCTGGATTACATCCGGAATATCATCTGTTCCGAGTGTGTTGAAATAAATATGTGTCATCCCGGCACGGCCTTTAAAAAATAACTTCCCGACTTCACTCTTGTGCGGCAAATGGCAGTCATTACACTGCAAATCGGAATGTGTTGAATCCACGAATGACGTATAAACGGATTTCATCGTATGACAATTTTGACAAAAACCAGGTGAATCCAAGTAAGCCATTGTTTTGACAGTTGAAAACGATAAAAACACGCCAACAAGCAAGGCCAACACAATTAAAAACTTTTTGTTCATCTTCAGAAGCTTTTTAAACATTACTTCACCTCCCATTAATTTTCTAAGTACTCTCTATTTATTTATTAAAGAACCTTGAAGGCACCTTAATCCCAATTGATTCGCGCCAAAAGACGCTTTGGTTTTTTACTGCCATTTCCTTCGATTTCTAATCAGGATGGTCAATGCAGCCACAGATAGAACACTTATCCCGCTAAATGCGGCAACAGCAATATTTGTGGATTTCTTATTCTCGTTTCCTTTCACTTCAGCTGAAGTTTTATCATTGGTAAGCTCTGTGGTCGGCTTCGTTTCGCTGCGTTCATATGTTAAAGTGAAGTTTTTTTCTTCACCTGCTTTTATTCCTTGGAAAAGGTAGGAGAATGTGTTAGCTGCTTCACCATGATTCTGATTTTCATCAGGGGCTGGTGTGAGCTTGATTTTTTTTGCCTTCGACGGCTCTGTAAAAGTAACATTGACGAGTCCGATGTCAGCAAAGCTTTTAAACTGATACGCTAAGGTCTTCTTAACCTTATTTACCTTTAAGCTGTCTGTATAAAATTCGATAACAAATTTATAGCGTTCATTTGGACCAATCTCTTCGCTTGTTGTCCAGGAAACCGTTCCTTTATCACGGTCGATGGCATATTCAATTTCATAAGCGTTTCGTAAATCGCTTGAGTAATCTGCCACATAGCCAATTCGGAAGTTTTTCTCACCCATTGGCAGCGGAATTTCAATTTGTCCTTTTTGCGGCCGATCGGAGTTATTTACCATCGACCCCTGATAACCAATTAACAGTGGTGCATGTTCTTTCTTTTGATCATTTGGATGGTAAGCAAACTCCGGCATGACTTGAATTGTCAGCTCTTCCATGCTTAAAATTGGTCTATTTTCGGCAAAGCTAACCGAAGGAAACATAAAGGCCAGAAAGATGCTAGCGATAAAAAAGTATTTTTTCATTTCAATACTTCCTTTACTAAGAAAAATTTGTCGATAAAATGTGAACGGATTCACATATTGTTCTATAAATAGTGCTAGATATGTTCACTTAACAAAAAGTGGTGTTTTTGGAATGGGATTTTTAAATCCATATCTCATTTAAACCATGTTAAATAATCCCCATCTGTGACCTACATCACACAATAAATTGTAGTTGTAGCAAAAGTGTGAACACGGTTTTTCTTCTATTTTCATGTTGTTTCTATTAAGAAATTGATGTCCCAAGTAATTTTAGAGTTATTTTTTTAAAATACCCGCAAAAAAATCTCCCAACAAAT
The DNA here is from genome assembly GCF_044754175.1 of Neobacillus sp. NPDC093127. Lineage (NCBI taxonomy): Bacteria > Bacillati > Bacillota > Bacilli > Caryophanales > Bacillaceae > Neobacillus > Neobacillus sp. NPDC093127. Next base: position 76,143 of record NZ_JBIVOP010000010.1, on the reverse strand, counting down.
TGTTGAGAGATTTTAATCTATTATTAGGATTGTCCATTTTCTGGGTGCATTTTGGATTTTACTGGCTGACCGCCTGATTGTTCATATTTCCTTTTTGCCTTCTTAACAAGGTCAACATCCCGGCCGAGTTCGAGATCTTGATTATTGATTCCGTTTCGAGTTTTTTGTTCTGGATTTTGTTGTTTTGATCGTTTTTTCAAAAAGTCTCTCCTCCTCTTAATGCCCTTTTAAAATCATCGAGTTCTGCAGCTGCTGTAGCTGCAGTCTCATCCTATGGAGCTGCTCTCGCTGCTGCGAATTAGCAAAATGGGCCATTTTGGCGATGTCACCGTAAGTGCCTTCAAGACCCTGTAGTGCCTGTGTATAATTATCATCGTTATATTGTTCTTGGAGGCTGCTTTGCTTGTATTGTTCCTCGGCAAATCGAATCGCATCCTCACACTGCTGCATCAGGTTATCCATTGAATCACGAGTAGCCATTTAAGAACCCCCTTCAATCCCTGCTATGAAGCATACGGCTTCATTTCTTATTGTGTTCTCCATTCTTTCTTCTATGACAGAAACCGCAGGATAAATTTTTACCAGCCTTCCTTGAAACAATTACAATTGGATAAGGCCTTCGTTTTTATGATAAAATTGACTTTATGTAAAAATAAAAGGAGGTTTTCTGATATGCTTCAGACAAAACCTTTTCCATATGCAGCTGATGATAAACGGTACCATACTTGGAATTACCATTTGCGCGGCCAATTCGGCCATAAGGTGTTTAAAGTAGCACTTGATGGCGGTTTTGATTGTCCGAATCGTGACGGTACGGTTGCACATGGCGGCTGTACCTTTTGCAGCGCTGCCGGTTCAGGAGATTTTGCCGGTAATCGTGTTGAGACACTGGAAACACAATTTAATGAAATTAAAGAAAAAATGCACACGAAATGGAAAGACGGCAAATACATGGCCTACTTTCAGGCGTTTACGAATACCCATGCACCCGTTGAAGTTCTTCGGGAAAAATACGAAACCGTCCTTAAGCAGGAAGGCGTTGTCGGCTTGTCGATTGCCACTCGTCCAGATTGCCTGCCTGATGATGTCGTTGAATATTTGGCGGAATTAAACAAGCGTACGTATTTATGGGTTGAGCTCGGGCTGCAGACTGTGCACGAACGCACCGCACTTCTTATCAATCGTGCCCATGATTTCCAGAGTTATATTGACGGTGTTAATAAGCTAAGAAAGCATGGGATTCGGATTTGCACACATATTATTAACGGGCTGCCTCTTGAATCGTATGAGATGATGATGGAAACGGCCCGTGAAGTCGCCAAATTAGACGTGCAGGGAATAAAGATTCATTTGCTTCATCTTTTAAAAGGCACGCCGATGGTCAAGCAATATGAAAAAGGCATGCTTGAATTTCTTTCGCAACAAGACTATGTCAACTTAGTATGCGACCAATTGGAGATTTTACCACCGGAAATGATTGTTCACCGGATTACCGGCGACGGCCCAATTGACTTGATGGTTGGCCCAATGTGGAGTGTGAATAAGTGGGAAGTATTGAATTCCATTGATGCAGAATTGAAGCGTAGGGACAGCTGGCAGGGTAAATTTTATCATGGGGCATTGAACCGATGAAAATGGAGCGTATTCTTTCGTTTGCGAAAAATTTACTCGAAAAAGCCGTTCAACCCGGTGATGTTGTCGTTGATGCAACAGTTGGCAATGGCCATGATACCGTGTTTTTAGCAGGGCTAGTTGGGGATAACGGGAAAGTTTACGGCTTTGACGTGCAAAAAGAGGCAATCCTGGCAACAAAGGACCGCTTGGCGACTCATGGCTTGTCAGAGCGGGTGACCATTTTTCACGAAGGACACGAACAGCTTTCCACAAAAATCCCAACTTGGGATCATCCAAAAATTACTGGAGCGATTTTTAACCTTGGCTATTTGCCTGGCAGCGATAAATCAATTGTTACTCAACCAGATACAACAATTGCCGCAATCGAGCAGTTATTGGAAATGATGGCACCAGAGGGAATCATCGTCCTTGTTATTTACCACGGGCACGAACAAGGTGCGGTGGAACGGGACATCCTACTTCATTTCTGCCAACAATTAGACCAAAAGAAAGCCCATGTACTGCAATACCAATTTATCAATCAGCAAAATAACCCGCCATTTATTGTGGCGCTGGAAAAACGTTAAAAACCAGGCAGCGCCTGGTTTTTATTTAATCATAAGTCTAGTTACAAACGCTGGGACTAATTTTTGCACCGAGCGGTAGGCACGTCCGTTGAAATAAAAGAAATAACTGACCCATCCACCTGATTTAATGATACCCTTTGCCAGCTTGCGGACATTTTTCTGTTTTCGAACCTTGGCGTCTGATAAATAAATTCCTAACAACCCCCGATTGATAAGCTGATGGAATTTCTTATGCGGAAGATACTCCGTATGCCTGTCCGCTTCAACAACAAAATGCTTTAACCGTTGAAAAAGGGTTTCCTGATTGTCATAGTAAGAACAAAAGTTTAAGTCCCCTCCGGCAATATCCTCCTCTTGGTCAATGAAATAATCCAAGAGAATGTGGAGTCCTTGAATATAAGGGAAATAGCCCTTACGAATATTTTCGGCATCACTCGCCTGAAAATCCTCCCTTATTGCATACGATATTAAACAAAAAATCCCCAATGTCGAACCGGAGCAGGCCGAGAATTCATACCATTCCATCTCAGGGAGCCGGTTTTGATAACGATGGAACCAGTTTTCAAGCCGCGGTACCCGCTCCTCATGGACTACATGTTTGTGAATTTGCAAATCACAATAATACTGGCACAACTCCTGAAGATAATCTTTGATTAAATCGTAATGCTCGGTTTCATTAAGGACAGAACGACAGGTCTCCGATAAATCATGCAAATAATTCCCATCATCTTGATCCTCACGAAGCCGGTAATAGTTTTTCCTATCAGCCCTAAGTATAAGTGCATCTGCCATCGACTCATGAAGGGCAGCAAAGTCCTCAGGATCAAGCGATGTGCTTCGGTCACAAAGATTATCTAAATAATCACTAATCGTTTGATAAGCAACAATAAACTTGACTGCTTTTTTATAATCCGCGCCAGCAGTAAGTGCTAAGATCGCTCCACCTTCACAGTGAAATGTTTTTTGCTCAATACTGGCAAGCGCCTGAGTGCGTAACTCCGAATTCGGAATTTTTTCAGCCCGGCTTTTCCAATAAGCCAATTCTTGATGGACTGCTGGAAGAATTTTGCGGTATACCCTGGACATTAGGGTGATTGGCATCATGGAAACAACAACCTTTCTAAACGATATATCCGATAGCTTTTAATTGACTTAAAACAAAATCTTTCGCGTATTCAAAGACCTCTTCGCGCTCCGGTTCATTAAAAATTTCATGGTAGCATTTCGGCCATTCCTTAAATCTCTTTTCGGATAATGGAACGTGATTGAACCATTCCTTAACGGTCGTTTTATTGACGATTTTGTCATCCCCGCCCTGCATAACCAGCATGGGGATATCCTGTGTTTTTCCGAGATTAAGGAACGCTTGCTTCATCGCCGCAGCAAGTTCACGATACCATCTTACCGATATCTTTGTCACGTAAAGGGTATCATTCGAGTCCGCTTCCCTTACGTCTTCATTTCTCGTCGCCATTTGGACAGTCAATCCTGAATTCATTCGTAACGAAGGAAAGACCACATTCAACACATGGGATAGCGCATCTAAAAATTTGGAAGGGGAATGGACCAGTCCTAAGCACGGGGAAGATAGAATCACCCCTGCTACATTTACTCTCTCTTCTTGAAGTAAGCGAATCGAGATTAATCCGCCCATACTATGACCAAGTAAAAAGACAGGCAGATCATAACGGTATGCAGCTTGGACCCAATCCTTAACTTCAAAAATATATTCATCAAAGGAGTCGATATGGCCGCGGTTGGCTCTGGTTGTCATCCCTTGCCCTGGAAGGTCAGCCATAATAACATGAAAGCCTGATAACCGCCACATTTCAATCAGCCAGCCATATCTGCCATGGTGTTCCATTGCCCCATGAACAATGACGATTACCGCCTTTGCTTCCCCTTCAGCTTCCCACTTCCACATATATTTTTTCCCCCTTGAAAAAGTAATTAGCGATTATTATAAAAATTAAACTTCCACCTGAAGTTTATAAATAATAAGGCTGTGTTAAAGAATATTGTTGATTTTGATCACAATGTTGATTGGAGTGGAAGGCGCGAGACTCCTGCGGGAGCAGCGGGACAGGTGAGACCCCGCAGGCGCTTTAGCGCCGAGGAGGCTCACCGCCCGCCCCGCGGAAAGCGAAGCGCCTGGAACGGAAATCAACATTCACTTTTAACACAACAAAAAAATAAAAAAGATAAATGTTTTGAAATTTACGTAAAGCTTTCGCTACAATAGAATTATAACTCAAAAAGGAGCGAACCTATGATTTACCCCTTTAAAGATAAATATCCGTTAATTGCGGAAACTGCATTTATTGCCGATTATGTAACGATTACTGGTGATGTTGAAATTGGCGAACAGTCCAGCGTCTGGTTTAACTCGAGTATTAGAGGTGATGTTGCCCCAACAAGGATAGGCAATAAAGTAAATATCCAAGATAATTCTATCTTACACCAAAGTCCTAATAACCCGCTAATTTTAGAGGATGAAGTAACGATTGGGCATCAAGTAATTCTTCACAGCTGCATCATTAGGAAAAGGGCGTTAATCGGGATGGGGTCGATTATCCTTGACCAAGCTGAAATCGGCGAAGGTGCGTTTATTGGTGCCGGCAGTCTCGTTCCCCAAGGGAAAAAAATCCCCCCTAATAGCTTAGCATTCGGCAGACCGGCAAAAGTTATTAGAGAATTAACAGCGGAAGACAAAAAGGACATGGAACGCATTTATACAGAATATGCGGAGAAGGCACAATATTATAAGTCCTTACAGTCATAATTAAAAAAATTGCACCCAAAAATTAATTATGGGTGCTATTTCGTCGTATTAGATGGTTTCCAGTACTTTTTCACCAGCAGTTTGGAAATTATATATTTTTTCAACATACACTTGATGCCAGACCATAAACATCAACACCGTCCAGATTTTCCGGCTGTTGTCGGCTTTGCCTTGGCAATGGTCTTCAAGTAATCTTAAAACGTATGTTTTATTGATTAAATGATCCGTGTTACTTTCACGGATTATTTTTTTCGCCCATTCGTTCATTTCCGCCTTTAACCAGTGGCGAATCGGCACGGGGAAGCCAAGCTTTTTACGGTCAAGCACATGTGCCGGCACAATGCCTTCAGCTGCTTTTCGCAAAATATACTTCGTTGTCCCATTTGCCGTTTTTAAGCTTGTCGGGATTTTCGAGGCCACCTCAAACATGGCTTTATCAAGGAATGGAACCCTCAGTTCCAACGAATGTGCCATTGTGACTCTATCTGCCTTAAGTAAAATGTCGCCGCGCATCCAGGTATGAATATCAATATATTGCATCCGGTCAACTGGATCATACCCTCTTGATTCCTGATAAAGAGGCTTCGTTATGTCTAAATAGTTTAAGCCTTCACGATAGACGCTCAAAAGATCACGTTTTTCTTCTTCCGTAAACATCTTGGCATTCCCTATATAACGCTCTTCCATCGGTGTTATACCGCGTTCGATAAAGCTTTTGCCCTTTGTTCCTTCAGGCATCATGTTCGCAATCCCTTTTAATAGGACTTTTCCTACCCGCGGAATTTTATTGAATACTTCTAAATCTTGAGGCTCACGGTAAATATTGTAGCCGCCAAATAATTCATCGGCCCCTTCACCAGACAGCACCACGGTTACATGTTTACGTGCTTCACGTGCGACAAAGTAAAGCGGAACACACGCCGGGTCTGCGAGCGGGTCATCCATATGCCACATAATTTTTGGAATTTCATTCATATATTCCTGCGGTGTAATCACATAGCTAATGTTTTCCACGCCAAGCTTGTCAGCTGTTTCTTTGGCGACATCAATTTCACTGAAGCCATTATGTTCAAAACCAACAGAGAACGTCTTAATGGACGGGTGATATTCCTTCGCAATCGATGCGATTATTGAGGAGTCAATCCCGCCAGAAAGGAACGAGCCAACTGGAACATCACTGCGCATATGCATTTTGACCGAGTCGAACAAAACATCTTTAATTTCTTTGATGAAATCAGATTCTGATTTGTTGATCGGCTTAAATTGCGCTTTCCAATATCGTTTAATTTCCATAGGTCCGCCAATTTTTTTTGTAAAATAGTGACCTGGCTCTAATTTTTTTATTCCTTCAGACAAAGTGTTTGGTTCAGGAACAAATTGATAGGTTAAATAGTGCTGGAGCGAATCATAGTCCAAAACATCATTTTCAAGGGCGAGTAAGATACTTTTCTTCTCTGAGGCAAACAACGTTCTTTCCCCGTCCTGCATATAGAAAAATGGTTTTATTCCAAAAGGATCACGCGCACCGTAAAGGGTTTGCTCCTGCTTATCCCAAATAACAAAGGCAAACATTCCGCGCAGCTTTTCGACTGCTTTTTCCTTCAAGTGGCTGTATAGGGCGATGATAACCTCCGTATCAGAGCTCGTCGCAAACGATAACCCTTCCTTGAGTAATTCCTCACGAAGCTCCACATAGTTATACACTTCACCATTAAAGATAATCCAGTAGCGCTCATTTTCGTACGTTAGCGGCTGATGACCGCTCTCAATGTCGATAATACTTAAACGACGGAAGCCAAATTGAATATGATCATCAAAAAAGAAACCATCATCATCAGGCCCGCGATGAGTAATGATATCGTTCATATGTTTAAATTGTTGTCTTTGTTCATCACTATAATTTTGTGCTTTGTCGTGTACACAACCAATAAAACCACACATTATGTACCTCACCTACTCCATTTCTAACTATCCTTTAAAAGGATGTTTCTTGAAAAACATACTATATAATACTACCACTATTTTTTAAAAAAATGCACTGAAAACATTAGAAAATTTACTGTACCTTCAGTTTTTACTTCTATAGTCCTACTTAAACATTTTATTCATTTTTAAAGACAACTACACAAAATGTTAGACGAAAAATAGAAAAGGGAGTTACATCAGAATGTAACTCCCCTTTTTATTATAGATTTGCTTCTTGACGTAACGTATCCGCTTTATCGGTTAGCTCCCATGGAAGCTCAACATCGGTACGGCCAAAATGACCGTATGCTGCTGTTTGTTGGTAAATTGGACGGCGAAGGTCAAGCATTTTAATGATTCCGGCTGGGCGGAGGTCGAAGTTTTTGCTTACTACATCAACTAAAACCTCTTCGCTCACTTTGCCAGTCCCAAACGTATCAATCGAAATGGAAACTGGACGTGCGACACCAATTGCATAGGCAAGCTGCACTTCTACTTTGTCAGCAAGTCCGGCAGCAACGATGTTTTTCGCTACGTAACGAGCCGCATAGGCTGCAGAACGGTCAACCTTTGTTGGATCCTTACCAGAGAAGGCACCGCCGCCATGGCGAGCATAGCCGCCGTACGTATCAACAATAATTTTACGGCCAGTTAAGCCGGCATCCCCTTGTGGTCCGCCGATAACGAAACGGCCTGTCGGGTTAATGAAATACTTTGTGTTTTCATCGATTAGTTCTTGTGGAACAACCGGGTTGATAACGTATTCTTTCAGGTTGCGCTGAATTTGCTCTAATGTTACTTCCGGATTATGCTGAGTTGAGATAACAATGGTATCAATGCGAACCGGGTTGTCATTTTCATCATACTCAACGGTTACTTGCGTTTTTCCATCTGGGCGAAGGTACTCAAGAACCTTATCTTTACGCACTTCTGTTAATTTGCGGGCAAGCTTGTGTGCAAGTGAAATCGGAAGCGGCATAAGCTCTTTCGTTTCATTGCAGGCATAACCAAACATTAAACCTTGGTCTCCTGCCCCAATTGCTTCGATCTCCTCATCAGACATTAAGCCTTCACGTGCTTCAAGTGCCTGGTCGACACCCATAGCAATATCAGGGCTCTGTTCGCCAATCGAGGTTAACACGGCACAAGTCTCCGAGTCAAAGCCGTATTTAGCACGATCGTAACCAATGCCTTTAATCGTTTCACGAACAATCTTTGGAATATCCACGTAAGTAGACGTAGTGATTTCGCCAGCAACGAGGACTAATCCAGTTGTAACTGAAGTTTCAGCCGCAACACGAGCATTAGCATCCTTTGCTAAAATAGCATCTAAAATGGAATCAGAAATTTGGTCACAGATCTTGTCCGGATGACCTTCAGTTACTGATTCAGAAGTAAACAAACGACGTTTTGTTGACATCTGAATTCCTCCTATATAATGAGATAATCGAGGTTTTTTGAAGGTTACAGGAATACTTCTTGAACCTCGTGAATTGACACGGTACTCCCAAGCCTTAGTATGAAATAAACAAAGGATTTTTATTAGAGACTCTTTTCTTAAAAGGACTTATACAAAACAAAAAACCTTACCACTATCAGAGGAAAGGTTGTTCCGGGCCTTTCACTCTTATCGTTCAAGGCGTGAGCCTTGCGTCAGATTAGCACCTTTGCATTTGAAAAGAACCTGTTAGCGGCCACCTTTTCATATTGCAGGTTGCTGGGTTTCATTGGGCCTGTCCCTCCACCAGCTCGGGATAAGAGAGTATCCGTTCAAATTAGAATAATACGCTACAATATCGAGCAATGTCAATGAATTTTTCAAGAAACTTCCCTTAAAACTCAAGAAAAAATACCGTTATTTTTTCAATCATATGCAAAAATTAAATGAATGTTATAACTTATTAAAAATAAATTGAATAATGTATAAAATACAATTTGATTTTGTTGAATAGTGTAGACTATTAGCGTCAATGTGTTATACTATTAAATACCAAAAACATGAATAAAGGTAGGTTTCATAAAATGAATTCTGTAAAAATTCCTAATGAGTTAACTCAGCTGTTAAAGGAAAATCATGTCCAAGTACAATTATCCGTTCCCCAATTAGTCGAGAAAATTTTAAGCCGTAATGAAGGAACATTAACCGCAACAGGTGCCGTTCGTGTTTCTACCGGTAAATATACAGGCCGTTCACCTCAAGATAAATTTATTGTGATGGAGGAGTCTTCGAAGGATAAAATTGCCTGGGGCCCTTCTAATCAACCGATTTCCGAAGACGCTTTCACAGTTCTGTATCAAAAGGTTCTTGATTACTTAAAACAACAACCTGAACTTTTTGTGTTTAAAGGCTTTGCCGGCGCCGATAAAAAATCCCGCCTGCCCATTCAAGTCGTAAATGAATATGCTTGGCATAATTTATTCGTGCATCAATTGTTCATTCGCCCATCCGAGGATGAATTGCTGACCCACGATGCTGGATTTACAGTTATTTCGGCTCCAAATTTCAAAGCAGATCCCGCTGTAGATGGCACAAACTCAGAAACATTTATTATCATCTCGTTTGAACGCAGGATTGTCTTAATCGGCGGAACCGAATATGCAGGTGAAATGAAGAAATCGATTTTTTCGGTGATGAATTATTTGCTGCCTGAAAACAATATTTTTTCCATGCACTGTTCAGCGAATGTTGGGCTTGAAGGAGATGTGGCTCTATTCTTCGGTTTATCCGGAACAGGAAAAACCACCCTGTCAGCTGATCCTAACCGCCGATTGATTGGTGATGATGAACATGGCTGGTCATCAAATGGCGTCTTTAACATTGAAGGCGGCTGTTATGCAAAATGCATTAATCTAACGCGAGAAAAAGAACCACAAATTTTCGATGCGATTCGCTTTGGTACCGTCCTCGAAAATGTTGTGATCAATCAGGAATCGCGAATCCCTGATTATGATGATGGAACATTAACGGAGAACACTAGGGCTGCCTATCCAATTGATGCGATTGATAATATTATCCTGCCGAGTATTGCCGGTCATCCAAATACAATCGTCTTTTTAACAGCTGATGCCTTTGGCGTATTGCCGCCAATTGCCAAGTTAACAAAGGAACAGGCAATGTATCATTTCCTAAGCGGCTACACATCCAAGCTAGCCGGGACTGAACGCGGTGTGACATCACCGGAAGCCACCTTTTCAACTTGCTTCGGAGCACCATTCCTGCCGCTGCCTGCGACCCGTTATGCGGAAATGCTTGGTGAAAAAATCCTTGAGCATAATGCGAATGTGTTTTTGGTGAATACCGGCTGGACGGGCGGCGAATATGGCGTCGGCAATCGGATGAAACTTGCCTACACAAGAGCGATGGTTCAAGCAGCCCTCGAAGGTGAACTAAACCAGGTTGAAACGGTCAAGGATGAATTCTTCGGTTTAAATATTCCGCTTCATATTGCCGGTGTCCCGGATGATATACTAAGACCAAATAAAACATGGGCAGACACGGATGCCTATGAACAGAAAGCAAAGGAACTTGCGGCAAAATTCCGTGAAAACTTTAAGAAATTTACCGCTATTTCGACTGAAATTGAAGAAAAAGGCGGTCCGATTGCATAATGAAAAAGTCCCGTGTGAAATTAAATTTACGCGGGACTTTTTAACATAATCATTAAGCCTCTTGAAATGATTTCTTTAAAAATTTAATACTTCCATCAATAAAAGGTTCCCGTGTACTTTCCATTAAGATATTCATAAACGGCTTTTTCTTCTTAATATAATTCAACACGAAGTCGTAGTTTAATAGTCCCTTTCCCACAGCGACTGTTTTTAACTTATTGTCCTCGACGATAAAATCCTTTGCGTGTAGAATAACGATTCTGTCTCCCAATAAGTCAAATGCTTCTTGGAAGATCTTCTCTTGGTTTTGATACGTATCAATTGTTAACAAATTGACCGGATCAAAGATGACCTGGAGATTATTGGAGTCGACTGAATCCAACAGCCGCTTCATCACCTTCGAGGAATAAATCGGGTGATTTACACCTGCCTCTACTCCGACGATCACCCCAAATTTTTCTGCTTCGGCCACAAGCTCACGAACGCTTTCGACAACTTCAAGGAATGGTTTTTCTTTGAAATTTTCAACGGTATAAGCAATTTCCGCATTCACATTCCCAGTTTCCGTCCCGACAATACCACAGCCAAAATCTCTAGCAAATCTGATATGCTCTTTGAATCGCTCTAACGCCTTTCTGCGCTCCGTTTGATCTGGATGAATCATGTTTATATAACAGCCGAGGACTGCAATTTGAATATCCTGCTCTCGGAAGGCGCGCCCGATTTGATGGGCGAAGCCAGGTGATAAACTGCCTGGCGCTGTATTCATATACGGAAAGGATTTGTTTAAGGCTAACTGGATTGAAGTCAGCCCTTTATCACTAATTTTCGTTACTAATTCTTCTAAAGACTGATTGTCAATATCGTGTGCTCTTATACCTATATTCATTATCGCGCCAGCCAGCCTCCATCAACCGCCAAAATATGCCCATTCATGTAATCAGATGCCTTACTGGATAAGAAGACAACAACCCCCATCAAATCTGCGGGTGTTGCCCAGCGTGCGGCAGGAATACGTGATAATATTTCGGCATTGCGTTTCTCATCCGCGCGAATTGGCGCTGTATTTTTCGTTTCTACATAACCCGGAGCGATAGCGTTAATTTGAATATTATATTCGGCTAATTCATTGGCGAATGCCTTTGTCAGGCCGGCTGCGGCATGCTTACTGGCCGTATATGGCGGAACGAACTTTCCGCCCTGGAAGGAAAGCATTGAAGCAACGTTAATAATCTTGCCGCTCCGCTGCTCAATCATTACTTTAGACACTTCCTGGCTTAGAAAATATAAAGCATTTAAGTTAAGCTCTATCACTGCATCCCAATCTTCTTCTTTGTACTCTTGGATTGGTGAACGGCGAATTGTGCCAGCGTTGTTCACTAATATATCAATTTTCCCATAAGCCTTTAGGCATTCGGCTGCCACTTCCTTGAGTGCCTGTCTATCCGTCAAGTCCGCTTGGAAAAACTCAGCCCAGCGGCCTGTTTGCTTAATTAATTCGCGCGTTTCATCCCAATTAGTACCATGTGTAACGATAAATAAATCGGCACCCGCCTTGGCAAGAGCTACAGCATATCCCTGACCCAGGCCAGTATTTCCACCCGTTACAATCGCTACTTTCCCATCAAGCTGGAAAAAGTCCATTGAAAAAGCATTTAATTCACTCGTCATCATGAATACCTCCCATACAATGTTGTTAAAAAGCTATCTTTCTATTAACGCAAGTCTTCCATTTTGACAAAATCCATGTCATCATAGGTAATGTTTTCGCCGCACATGCCCCAAATAAACGTATAGTTGCTAGTAGCAGTACCAGTATGAATCGACCAGCTTGGAGAAATTGCCGCTTGTTCATTTTTCATGACAAGATGTCTTGTTTCATCTGGTTTTCCCATGAAATGGAAGACTCGTGTTTCCGGTTCCATATCAAAGTACAAGTACACTTCCATCCGGCGTTCGTGAGTGTGGCAAGGCATTGTATTCCACACGCTTCCTGTTGAAAGCATCGTTAAGCCCATTTGAAGCTGGCAGCTTTCACATACATTTGGATGAACGTATTGATAAATTTTCCGTTCGTTTAATGTTCCCGGAGCCCCTGCTTGCAGCGGGTCAATGTTGTTAATATCAATCTTGACTGTCGGGTATGTATGATGTGCCGGAGTCGAGTTGATATAGAATTTCGCTGGCTTATCCGCATCCTTTGAACGGAATCGTACATCCTTTGTCCCTCTGCAAACATACAAGCCGTCTCTTCGCTCCATGTCGTATTCAACACCATCAAGAATGACAACACCAGCATCGCCGATATTAATAATCCCCAATTCGCGGCGCTCTAAGAAATAATTTACGCCAAGCTGTTTATCGAGTTTAATAGTCAATTCTTCCTTCGCAGGAGTAACACCGCCAAAAATCATCCGGTCCACATGAGTATAAGTTAAGTGTACTTGGCCTGCTTCAAAAAGTGTTTCCACTAAAAAGTGATTTCTTAATTCCTCTGTCGTATATTTTTTTACATCTTCTGGATGGTGAGCATAACGTGTTTCCATTGTTCATTTCTCCTTTTCATTTCAAATTTTAACGAACGATTTTACCTGGTGCGTTCTCGGCAACTGTAAAGACTTCATCTGAAATCTTTTTCATCATTACGCCTCTCTTGCTTCTTTTACTTTTTTAATATACTCGCTTGCATACTCGGTAATTTGCTCATAATTCCCCGTTTTAGCAGGTGTTACTAGATTTCCGCCGACACCAACAGCCACACAGCCATTTTTGATCCATTCGGCGACATTATCCAAACTTACGCCACCTGTTGGCATAATATTGACATGGGGAAGCGGTGCTTTAACCGACTTGATAAATTCCGGGCCAAAAGCATTACCTGGGAATAGCTTGATAATATCGGCACCATATTGAAGCGCCTGTTTCATTTCGTTAATCGTCATACAGCCCGGCATATAAGGAATTTGATATAAATTACATAGCTTTGCTGTCTCGACATCAAAACATGGACTAACAATAAACTCTGCACCCTTCATGATGGCAATCCGTGCTGTTTGAGCGTCAAGAACGGTTCCAGCTCCGATCACGACCTTGCTATTTGAATAAACAGATGTTAATTCCTTTAGAACAGCTTCTGCATCCGGTACTGTGAAGGTAATCTCAATTCCTGTGATTCCACCTTTTACACACGCTTCAGAAATGAGGATGGCTTCTTCCATCGTATCAGCTCTTACAACTGCAACAACTCCACACTCCGTAAGGCTATTTAGAACGTTTAGTTTTTTCATACCTTTCACCACCTTGAAAAATCATATTAATTTCCTATTTGGAAATCTAATTTATTATTTGGAAATTATAGATTTATTATATATAATAATGTTAACGTTTTCAATAGATAAAAATATTTTGATAACTTTATAGAAATTTTAAGAGCAATAGGCATTTAAACCATTTTCCACTATACTAATTAACAAAATCGAACAAGAGAAGGGATAAATGATGAATATGAATAAACCGCCATATGGCACCGTTCTGTTAAAAGCCGCCCGTATAATCGATTTTTTGTCAGCCAGCGATCACCCGCAATCATTAAATACGATTTCAAGAGAGGCTGAATTGACAAATTCAACTGCCTTAAAAATATTGGACACACTGCTGTTAATTGGCTATGTTCAAAAAGACCACGAATCAAAAAAATTCAGTCTGGGCACTGCCCTTATCAAAATAGCGAATAAAGCGATTAATCAGCTCGATATTAAACAAATCGCCCAGCCGCATTTAGAGAAATTACAGCAGAAGACATTAGAAACCGTGCATCTTGGAATCCTAGATAACACAAGTATTGTCTATGTAACGAAAATTGAAAGTAAAAATCCGGTCTGTTTGTATTCGAAAATCGGAAAAGCGATTCCGTTGTATTGCTCCGCTATGGGCAAAGCTGTATTAGCAGATCAAACGGACCAAGAAATAAGACAGTATTTAGCTGCCACTTCATTAGTAAAAATGACCGAACATACGATTACCGATGAAGATGCTTTCATGAAGGAAATCGCGAAAATAAGAAATCTTGGCTATTCCTTTGACAACCGGGAACACGAGAATGAGGTTTTTTGCATCGGCGCATCGATAACCGTAAATGGAAAGAATCATGGTGCCTTTAGCGTCAGCATTCCTCACTATCGCGTCACAGATGAATTGCTCAAGGAAACCATTCAGGCCATTCAAACGTGCAAGGCAGATATAATCAGTGACTTACAATAATGTATTCTTTGAAATAAACCCGTTATCGTTAAATAACGGGTTTATTTTTTAAAGGATAAGAAATTTTGACTTCGAGAATTGTCCAGCTCCAGCGCACAACGGCTAGTGGACTTCGCACTTTTCCCTACGATAAGTCAACATCGGATCGCTAACGCTCTCCGTGTTTCCTTTATCTCAGTCAAAGTGCTCCAGTCCATACGCCGCTAAACGGGCGCTTGTGCTTTTCTTATAGCGTTACCCCGCTTTTAAAAATCGCAATTTCTCTAAAGTCATTTTTTTCATTATTGACGAATTCCCCGCTTGCCACTCTTACAATATAGTCAACAAAATCCTCCAATACTTGCTCTGAAGAAACGCCATCTTCAAGCAAGATACCGGCATTATAATCAATCCAATGAGGCTTGGTATTATAAATTTGCGTGTTTGTAGAAATCTTCATCGTCGGCACAAAGGTTCCAAACGGCGTCCCCCTGCCTGTCGTAAACAGCACCATTTGACAGCCGGCTGCAGCTAAGGCTGTGGAGGCCACCAAATCATTTCCCGGGGCGCTGAGCAGATTTAAACCATTTGTTTCAAGAACCTCGCCATACTTCATCACATCCACAACCGGAGAAGAACCGGCCTTTTGCGTGCAGCCAAGCGATTTGTCCTCCAAAGTGGTAATTCCGCCTGCCTTATTTCCCGGTGAGGGATTTTCGTAAACCGGCATATCGTGCTTAAGGAAATAATCCTTAAAGTCGTTTATTAAATGCACGGTTTTTTCAAAAACCTCTTCATTAATGGCCCGTTCCATTAAGATGGTTTCCGCACCAAACATTTCCGGAACCTCGGTTAACACGGTGGTTCCCCCTTGAGCAATCAGGTAGTCGGAGAAGCGGCCCAGAAGCGGGTTGGCGGTTATTCCAGAGAATCCGTCGGAGCCGCCGCATTTTAAGCCAATTTTTAATTCGGATAATGGAATATCTTCCCGTTTATCATTTTTGGCATATTCATAGATTTCTTTTACCAGTTTCAAGCCTTCCTCAATTTCATCCGTAACCGCTTGGGAAATCAAGAATTTGATTCTGCCTTCGTTCACCTGGCCTAGCGCCTTTTTAAATTCTGGCAATTCATTGTTTTCACAGCCAAGCCCCAATACCAGCACACCGCCTGCATTCGGGTGGTTGACCGCATCCATGAGGATTTTTTTCGTGTTTTCATGATCATCACCAAGCTGGGAACAGCCATAATTATGTTTCAATACAAGCACATTATCAAACGGGCTGATATCACCGACAACATTTTCAAACCGTTTAATGATTTTTTCTGCAATCCCGTTTACACAGCCAACCGTAGGAACAATCCATAATTCATTGCGGATGCCGACCTTGCCATTTTCTCGGCGATAGCCTTTAAAGGTGCGGTCTTCTTTCTTATATGGGTTGGCAGTGTGTATCGGCTCGTAAACATATTCTTCAGTGCCGGAAAGGTTCGTTTTCGTGTTATGAGCATGAACCCATTCACCTGGAGAAATATTAGTCAGCGCATGGCCAATCGGGAAGCCGTATTTAATAATATTTTCCTGATCCTTGATTGTCTTTACAGCAATTTTATGTCCCCTGTTGATATCTTCCATTAACTCGATTTGCAGGCCGTTAACGTCAAGCGTCTCTGATTTTTTTAAATCTCTTAATGCCAAAATAATATTATCGTTTGTATTTATTTGCATAAAGTCCTTCATGTTAACCCTCTCCCCTGGTAACGGATGCTGTTGATAAATCCTTTATGACTGCAGTAATACCGTCTGTTTCGATTCGGTCCAAATGAGCGGCAACCATGTCAGTCAGCCCCGGAATATCCGTCAAGTCTTCTCCCCAAAGTACAGAGTCAGCCAATATCTCCACGGCCAGCTCCTTTAACCCGAGCTGCTGGCGCTCATATTTTTCCCAAAGTGATGCAAACAGGTCTAAAACCTTCGAATGATCATCGAGCTTGATTTCCTCCCCGCCCCTTTTACCCTTATAAAAATACAGCAGGCTGCTGAACGAAAATACCAATCTCTCAGGAAAAGCTCCAAATTTATTCACGAATTCCACCAAAATCGGCAAATCTCTTGTTTTGAACTTTGATATCGAGTTTAAGGAAATGCTCATTAAATAATGTTTAATGTATGGGTTCTTGAAACGATCCAATACTTCACCCGCGTAAACCATTAATTCATCATGCGGATCATCCAAGGTCGGAATGATTTCCTCGTAAATCAGGTCCTTAATAAACTTCCCTGTCAGGCTATGATTCACTGACTCTTCCACCGTATTTAAGCCTGATAAATAAGCGACCGGGGTCATTGCCGTGTGGGCACCGTTTAAAATCCGCACTTTTCTTGTCCGGAATTTTGTTAAATCATCGACTATCAAGGTGCCCTTAAGTCCGGCAGCCGTAAACGGAAGTTCATCGTTAAGCCAATCAGGCCCTTCGATTGCCCAAAGATAATAATGCTCGCCGACAACCATTAATTGATCCTCGTAGCCAAGCTCCTTCTGGATTTCATCACTTGAATCTTTCGGGTATCCGGGCACAATTCGATCAACCAGGCTGGAACAAAAGGTATTTGCGCTCTTGAGCCAATTGATAAACGCTTCACCCAGATTCCAATGCTCCGCATACTGAAGAACCACTTCTTTCAACATACCGCCATTGTTTTCAATTAATTCACATGGAATGATGATACAGCCTTTTTCCTCATCTCCTTTAAAACTGTTAAAACGATGATAAATAAACGCGGTAAGTTTGCCGGGAAAACTTTTTTGCGGCCGATCCTCGAACCGGTCTTCCGGATCAAAGACAATCCCTGCTTCCGTAGTATTGGAAACGATAAATCGCAGCTCCGCTTGCCCTGCCAGCTTTACATATTCGTCATAATCTGCATATAGATTAATCCCCCTGCTAATCGTATCAACCACCAGCTGTTCTTTGACCGGCTGGTCTTCCTTAATCCCCTGAAGGAATAGCGTAAAAAGTCCATCCTGGTTATTGAGCCGCTCAATTTTTTCTGATCCCCGCGGCTGAACGACAACAACACTGCCATTAAAGTCTGTTTCCTCATTTAATACTTGAATCTGCCAATCGACAAACGCTCTTAGAAAATTGCCTTCCCCGAATTGGAGGACCTTTTCCGGATAAGTTTTGAAATTTTTATAAACTTTTTTATTAAGTAATTGCATATTTTTATCACTCCATCCTTTTCGCACACGTTAACATTTATACTCGAAAACAAGGATGTCTCAAGATGATTTAAGCCTATTCACTTGGACATCCTCCGTATGCTATTTTATTTTCCTTACCGAATCCCTAACGATTAATTCTGTATTTACCAAGATTGTTTCACCGCTTACATTCTTGCTTTGGATCAGTGATAGTATTTTTTCCGCACCCATGATACTAATTTGTTCAACTGGCCGTTTTACGGTTGTTAACCTTGGATTGGTATACTGTGCGAAGCCTATGTCATCAAATCCAACGACAGAAATATCATTCGGAACATTTAATCCTCTAGCAAAAATGGCGTTTATCGCACCAATTGCCATGTCATCGTTAGAACAAAATACGGCTGTTGGTGGTTTTTCCAATAATAAAAGCTGTTCCATCTTTTTATAGCCGCTTTCCATATCGTAGTTACCTTCAACAGAATAGGCTTTATTAATCGAAACATTTTCATCAATTAGTGCTGTCAGATAGCCTTCTTTTCGCTGCTGGGCTGATTTAAAGCCTTCCCTGCCTTCAATTAACGCTATATTTGTGTGTCCTTGCTGAATTAAATATTCAACCGCCTGCCGTGAACCAACTTTATCATCCGATATTATATTAATAATTTTGTCGTCCTCGATTTCCCGATTTAGGACAACAAGCGGAATCTTCATTTGCTTGACATGGTAGATAAATGAGTTGTCACTCACACTTTGGCTCATTAAGATAATGCCATCAAACCGCTGATTATTAATCGATGAATACTCCTTGTAATCATCAATACCGCGAACATATAAATTGTAGTCCTGACCGATTACATGATTCACACCCTTGATGGTTTCGGCAAGGAAGCTTGCAGATGTCCCATCGCTGATACTTGTAAAGAATAAGCCAATCGTATGCGATTTTTGCATCACGAGGCTTTTAGCATTGAAATTGGGCGTATAATTTAACTGCGCAGCGATTTCTAAAATTTTTCTTTTCGTTGGCTCTTTAATTAATGGGCTGTTGTTTAATGCCCTTGATACGGTTGTGTGTGATACATTTGCCAATTTGGCGATATCTTTAATAGTTACCATCCGTTAATGTTCCTTTTCTGCTATTGTGGAAATTGAAAGTATTCTTTTGCATTATTATAGGCAATTCCCTGAACGATGCTGCCTAATAGTTCGATATCTTGTGGAACTTCCCCGTTTTCGACCCATTCCCCGATTAGATTACAGACAAGTCTTCTAAAATACTCATGTCTTGTATACGAAAGAAAACTTCTTGAATCTGTCAGCATCCCGATAAAACGACTGAAAAGACCGATACTGGACAACGCCTTCATCTGCTCAAGCATTCCTTCCTTCGTATCATTAAACCACCATGCTGTACCAAATTGGATTTTACCCGGTGTTTTCCCGTCCTGGAAGCTATTAATAACACTGGCAATGACAGGGTTATCATTCGGATTTAATGAATAAAGGATTGTCTTTGGCAGTTTGTTTTCTTTTTCTAAAGCATCTAAAATCCTGCATAATGGTTTAGCAATTTGGTCGTCATTTATGGAGTCATAGCCGGTGTCTGGACCTAGTTCCTTAAACATTCTGCTGTTATTATTCCGGTTCGCGTTAATATGAAATTGCATCGCCCAGTCTAATTCCGCATAATGTTTGCCCAAAAATAGTAAAGTATACGTTTTAAACTTCTTTTCATCGATTAATGGGATTTTATTCCCTGTTAATCTTTCACTAAAGATTCTTTCCACCTCATCCTGGGTAGTTTCCTCAAACACGATTGTATCAAGAGCGTGATCGGAAACCCTTCCGCCAGCGGAGTGGAAAAACATCACTCTCGCCTCTAGTGCCTTTAGGAAATCAGCATAGCTGTTAATCGTTAGTTCAGATGATGTTTCCAGCTGTTTTACCCAATCAAGAAAACCGTCACGATTGATTTCTAAGCCTTTGTCAGGTCGGAATCCTGGAACAACCTGTACGTTGAAATCATTGCTTTCCTTTAATAATAAGTGGTATTCCAAGCTGTCAATCGGATCATCCGTTGTGCACACAACTTGGACATTTGATTTTTCAATAAAATCTCTTGCTCCAAAGCCTTCGCGATTCAATAATGCATTAGCTTTTTCCCAAATCTCCGGGGCACTCTTTTCATTCAATATATCATGGATACCGAAAAAACGCTGCAATTCTAAATGGGTCCAGTTATATAATGGATTGCCGATTGTCATTGGTACTGTTTTTGCCCAGGCAATAAATTTGTCATAATCGCTTGCCTTTCCGGTTATGTATTCTTCGGAAATGCCGTTTGCCCTCAACGCTCTCCATTTATAATGGTCACCGTAAAGCCATGCCTCTGTAATATTTTTAAATCTTTTATTTTCATAGATTTCCTTTGGACTTAAATGGCAGTGATAATCAATGATCGGCATTTCCTTTGCATAATCATGGAATAATGTGATAGCGGTTTCATTCTTTAATAAAAAATTTTCACTCATAAATTTTTCCACAGTTTCATCATCCTTTATTTCAATTTATCAATAATGTTCACGTTAACATTTCTAATTTCATTTTACCTTTTAATAGCTGTTTATTCAATATCAAAAAATTTTAATGGAGCATATTTTTTAAAAATGTAAATGGTCCTTGTACCAGGACCATTTACATTTGCCTATCTATATTAATTTCTTAAATTGTGCCGGTGAATAGCCGGTATACTTCTTAAAACAAATACTAAAATATTGGGGATTCGAGTAGCCAATTTTGGAAGCAACTTCATAGGTTTTTAAGTCGCTCTGGCGAATAAGTTCCATCGCTGCCTTCATCCGTGTTTCAACAAGAAAATCCCCAAAGTTAAATCCTTTTTCCACTTTAAAAAGATTGCTTAGATAAGCAGGATTCACATGGATCGCTTCTGCTACCTTTTGTAAGGATATCTCTGCCAGCTGGTAATTGCTTTCAATAAAGGCAATTGCTTTATCTACCAGTGAGGTCTTTTTGTTTTCATTTAGCTTATTCGCATAAACGGACAAGTCGATTGCTATGCTTTTAACAAGCTCAAAAATCTCCGAAATCGTTTTCATTTCCAGGATTTCCGATTGGTATCGTGAACTAAAAGGGGTTTTTCTAGATCCTTTTGACCATTTTTCCGATTCATCTCCAATAAGCCCCACCATCCTGATGGCCAACAATTGAACTTCTTCAAGTGCAGCACTGCTGTTTTTCGATAATTGGTTTTGTATTTCTTCTAGATAATCATTCACCTTTGATGATAATCCTAATTCGATGAGCTTCATCAAATTTCCTTCGAGGAATTCCGGACCCTCGAGTTTTATTCCAAATAAGCTAAGCTCTTTTTTTAGTTCCTCATTTGTGAAATGAGTAACAGCCAATTTTTCGAGAAACTTCTTTTGTGTAATAGGGCTGCTTTCATTCAATCGCTTTTCTTTTTGCTCTTCCTGTTCCCACTCCGCCGCGGCTTCTTTAATTTTTTGGATTAAGCTTTCGGAATCCACCGGTTTTAACAAGTAATCAAATGCCCTGATTTTAATTGCCTCATGGGCATATTGAAAATCTTCATATCCAGTCAGAAAGATAAATTTAATCTTTGGCATTTTATTTCTGCTCATCCGTGCCATTTCTAAGCCATCCATAAATGGCATTTTAATATCTGACACAACAATTTGTGGTCTTTCTTTTTCAATCAGCTCCAACCCTTTTTCGCCATCAGCTGCTTCTCCAACTAATTGAAAGCCATGTTCTTCCCAGGGAATGACACTTGATAGCCCCCTGCGAATGATGCGGTCATCATCCACGATTGCAACCTTGTACATTCGTTAGCCTCCCTTTTAGTTTAGGAAAAACGACCAAACATTTTGTCCCAATATTTTCTCCACTTTCTAATACTAGTCCATATGGTTCACCGAAATGCATTTGCAGTCTTTCATGTACACTTCTTAGTCCAATCCCTATCGTGGGCTGACCCGATCTTTTTTCATATAACTCTTTTCTAACAGCTTGAAGTTTTTCAATGCTCATTCCTGTACCATTGTCGATGACCTCAAGACAAATATTTTCCCCTGATTCATAGCCCTTGATAGTAATCTTGCCTTTTCCACGTGTTTGTTTTACTCCATGGTAGATAGCATTTTCAATTAATGGCTGCAGTGTGAGCTTAATAATTTTATAGGTTAGAATAGTTTCTCCTATTTCGATTTCATAGGAAAAATCATCGCCATATCGCATTTCCTGGATATATAAATAATTTTTTATATGTGTAATTTCCTCATTTATTGTAATGATTTCCTGCCCCTGGCTAATGCTAATTCTGAAAAAGTTGGATAGAGCGGTAACCATTGAACTGGCATCCTTGTTTAATCCCATATCACAAAGGCCTTTAATTGAATAAAGCGTATTATATAAAAAGTGTGGATTGATTTGGGCGTGCAAAATCGCAAACTCCAATTGCCGCTTTTCCTCCTGCTCCAGCCTTATTTGATTCAGCAGATCGTTCACCCTAACCATTAGATCCTCGATTGCTATATTCAGAAATTGGATTTCCTGCGGACCACGATGATCATATTTCATTTCCAAGTGATTTTCGCTAATTAATTTTGTTTGATTCACCAAAGATGAAACCGGATTGGATATATACCTGGCAAAAAAGTTAGCAAGTAGGATGGCAATACCTGTAAGCGTAATAATCACAACAATCGTTACATATTTTATATAGTTCGCCTTTTTTAAAATTTCGTCTACCGGAAAAATCGCCGCTACCTTCCACTTATTAATCCCGATTGTATCGTACACGACCATCATTTTCTTGCCATCCATGTTTTGAAACTGAAATTTCCTACTTTCCTCTTCAAGACCTCTTAGATAGGCAAGATTTTTTGCATCCAAACTATATTCTTCTGTTACATTCTTGGAGTTCATATATCCATCAGGACTAATCAGTGTGATATACCCCTGTTCACCGATAAGGGATTTATTTAAAACCTTTTCAAAAAAGTCATTTCGCAAATTAAACAATAGCACACCATTTGCCTTCGATTGATTGTTTCCTATCAGCTTAAAAACACTGACAACCTTGTTGTTACTTTGGAAAATATCGTCTGTATGAATATTTTGCCAATAAAATCCTTCTCGATTACCATGGTAGTTATTGTTATATTGACTATAGGGGAATTCATTGATCTTTAAAGAATAATCACTTCGATACAACGAAAATGTTCCATGATGCATATCAACGAAAATCGAATCGATGACGGTCGTGTTATTTAAGTGAATAGTCTTTAGCAAATTACTCATATCAATATAATCTGTTGGCATGATCTCAGCCGATTCTGAGTTTATTATTGATAAAGTCCGCGGATTATTTGAAAACGTTACCAATTGTTCGAATACATCTGACAGCCGATTTTCTAAATAAGCCTTTGTCTGAAAAACCGTATCATCAATATTTTTATAAGCATTTTCCTCAAGTTGTGCAGCAGCCAGCATATAAGAAACCCAGCCCATAATCGCAATAAAAATGATGATTACAGGCAGAAATAAGGAGATGATAGTCGACCTTAAAGAGAATAGTAAATACTTTTTAATCCATTTTTTGACTTGTTGTCTGAACATGGCAGTCTAACGACCCCTCTGAAAGTGAAAAATTATCGTAGTCTTATAGTTTATAAGATACTAAACTATTGATATATGGTAAATAGATATATTTATAGTAGCCCTAAAACCCCAAATAACATAAAGACGGAAA
This sequence comes from Neobacillus sp. NPDC093127, assembly GCF_044754175.1. Lineage (NCBI taxonomy): Bacteria > Bacillati > Bacillota > Bacilli > Caryophanales > Bacillaceae > Neobacillus > Neobacillus sp. NPDC093127. The sequence goes on along the minus strand of NZ_JBIVOP010000010.1, from coordinate 52,344 downwards.
ACCCATAACAAGAACCTTGCATGGGTTTTCTCTAAGATGGAATCAATTATTTTCTTATTCGATTATAGTTGCGACTGCCATACTTGCCAGAATAAAGGCACCTACTCCATGTAAATCATTTTCAGAAACAGGTCGTGAAACATAGTAATCGTATACACCTGCTGAAGTGCCAATGCAGATGCCTTTCATTTTCCATGATTCATTGTCGCATTCAATCATCTCATCCAATAGGCCTTGGTAGGCTTTGACAGCGATTGTTAGATACTCTTTGTCTACATAGCCATTTTCAACTGCTCTAGCAATCGTATAAACGAATAGACTGGAGCAAGAGGATTCTAGCCAATTGTCAGTCCGGTCTACCTTATCGACAATTTGATACCATAAGCCTGTCTTTTCATCTTGAAACTTGGCATAGCCGCTGATTAACTTTTGCAGTGCTTCAATCAGAACTGCTCTTCCCTCATGATTCTCAGGGAGGATATCAAGAATATCAATTAATGCGGTGCCATACCAGCCAACAGACCTGCCCCAAAATTCCGGTGAACAGCCTGTTTCCGGATCTGCCCATGGCATACTTCTAGTCTCATCCCAAGCATGGTATAACAGACCTGTTTCTTGATCCGTCATATACTTTCTCATCAAGCTTTCCTGATACAATACCATGTCAACTAATTCAGGCTCATTAAATGCTTGATCAAACATTAAAGCAAATGGGCCGGCCATGAATAAACCGTCAAGCCACATCTGATATGGATATTTATCTTTATGCCAAAAGCCGCCTTCTTTTGTTTTATTAAGGGTGGTATACAAGTTTCTTAGCTTAGTTGCCGCTTTTTTATACCGTTCATCCTTCGTCTTCTTATATAACGGGAAAAGTAATATCCCTACCTGAATGGAATCCAGTTCATCTCTAGCAAACAGAAAATTACCGTCCGCATCCACAAACGTATCGACATAGCCTTTAATATAATCAAAATATTCCTGTCCACCGTTTTTCTCCCAAACACGTTGCACCCCATAAAGGAACACACTTTGATGATAATGCCATGTATTTGCCGGCGGCAGATTTGCTGGCGTATAGGTATCCATCAAGACCTGGCATGCCCGTTCTGCCATCGATATTGGAACTTCTGCATTTAATTTTGATAATACGGTTTCTGGATTGTTTTTCATTAGGAGTCCTCCTTAATTATCATTCTAGTAAAAGAAAATCTTCTCGCTGCGGTGTAAAGATATCTAAAATAACCGAATCTTCTTCAAGCGCTTTTACCCCATGCAATGTATTTGAGGGAATGTAGATGCTATCACCCTTCACGACCTTTTGGACAATCCCATCGAGATTAAACTCAAAGCTTCCCTGAACGATATAACTAACCTGTTCGTGTACATGGGAATGGATGGCGCCAATGGCATCCTTTTTAAAGCTGACTTCGGTCATCATCATGCTCCCGCCATGCCCTAACAATTTTCTTTTTACACCTAGGTCTGCTTGCACTGCTACTGTTGCTTCTCCTTTAACAAACATATTAATCACTTATTGTCACCCTTATTTTTTAATTCAATCAAATATAAATTTGTAGTTCCATCTTTGTCCGATGCGAATAAAATCTTTTCGTTATTCCAGCTGAAGGTTGGATGGCAATGGGTTTGCTGCGTATTCCAGCTGGTACTGTGTGTGCATAATGTTTCTATCGTAGCTTTTTCGCCCTTTATGTCAATTAATACAAGGTCTTCCACTTCATCCCCGACTAAAAGCGTGTTGTCTTTATTACTATGGTAGTGATTACAATAGAAAGGCAAATCAACTGTTCTTATGATTGATCCGCCTTCATCAGCTAATCCAATAAAGGGAGTCTGGCCTGATTCACATTTCTCCACTGTCGCCTGGGTTTTATGAATCGTGATGGTACCGTCATGGCCTTTTCTGCGGTTATCAAAAAAAATCTTCCCATCATTTGTCCAGAATTCATGGCCAACACAATCATCTTCCCCCTGCCTGAATATAGGCTGAACCGTTCTCGCCCTTATATCCAGAATCCAAATTCTTTGATGCACCAAATTCCAAGGACCTTCATGACAGAACATTGCAAGATTGCTGTCATACGGCGAAAACTGAAAATGAGCCAGCCAGTGTGTATCTTCGAATACATCGAAAACCTCCGACCCATCCATGCTGATAAAGGTAATCCAGCCTTTCTTTGTTGCAAACATAGTTTCTTTAAATCCCTTGTAATTTGCGCCTCTTGCAATGGGAACCATTTCGTTCCTTGCCATACCAATATATTTTTTATCCGGAGAGATATGCGGGTGCCCTAATTGAATGCCTGGTTTTTCTTCATAAAGTACGGTTGCTGCGAGTGTGGCAGTATCTAATTTTTTTACTAGTCTTCCTGTTACATATATAACAATGTCGCTTTCGGGCGTTTTCGTATGAAATGAAGGGGCTATTCCCTCTACTTCATTCGTTAATTGAATGACTTTTCCTGTCTCTAATTCCATTTTAAAGAGATTATAAATTTTAGGCTTTTCAGAAGAACGATCAGACAAAAAATAGATTTCTTTATCATCAGCTGAAAATGAATTATCAGTAAAATAAAAATGATAGTTATTCGAACCATCAGATGTTAATTGTTTAACGATGTTTCCCGTCTTCTCGTCGATAAACTCTTTTATTTCGTTTTGAAATTCTTTACCTAGCATTTAGCCACCTCCTTATAATAATGGCGAAGCCGTCTAGAAATTTATGTTCAAGACGGCTCGTCATTTATATTTTACTTTTTGAAGTGTTCGTCGTATTGTGCTTGGGCTTTTTCGAATGCTTGGGCCCATTCATTTAAAAATTCTTCAATTGTCATTTTTCCGCTTAAGACAGCTTGTGTTCCTGGGTCAACAACTGTATCCAAAATCGATCTGTATTCTGGAAGATAGAACGGTGGTTGGTATAGAACTGTGTCTTTATCATCATATACCTTGAATGCTGTTTGGATATGCGGTGATTGCTTAATCCAGTCTTCACCTAGTACGTCTGAGTTTGTTGGGATTTGGCCAACTTGTTGGTTCCAATAGCTTTGGCTATCCTTTGAGTTTAAGAAACTTGCTAATTTCCAAGCCGCATCTGGATGCTTCGTTCCTTTAAAAACACTAATTCCAATCGTATTTCCGCCTTCAGCCACATATTTTCCATCTGCAGTCTTTGGTAATGGAATGGCTTGGAATTGGTCCGGCTGTAATGCCTTGCTGTGCTCACCAAATGAACCGATATTATGTTGTACCATTGCAACTGCTCCAGTGTCAAAACCGGCAATCATTGCTTTATAATCGTTCGTTATATCACTTTGTGGTGTGAATTTTTTATATAATGCAAAGTATTTCTTTAAGAATTCAGCATGTTTTGGATCATTAATGGTGCTTTTTCCGTCTTTAATATAATCATTGATTCCAGAGTAAGCATACATCATCCGTTGTAATTGGAAGGAACCGCCTGCACCGCCGCGAATCGTATAGCCGTATCGATTTTTATCTTTATCGGCCAACTTTTCTACAGCACTAAAGAAGTCATCCCAATTTTCTGGAATTTGAACATTCGCTTCCTTAAACCAGTCTGGACGCACCCAAAGAATGTCTAGGTTTTGTGTATATGGGATTCCATATAACTTGTGATCCGGGACGATTTTCTTATTAAAGTCTAACGAACCTTTGTTGATTTTTTCCTTGTCTTCCCATTTATCGAAATAGGAGTCAAGTGGCAACAATGCCTCACGTAAAGAAAACTCAGGCAGCCAGCTTGTCTGCACACTTGCCACATCTGGAGTGTCATTAGCTGCGATTGCGGCATCATATTTTTGTTTTGCAGAATCCTTCGGCAGTCCCACATATTCTACCGTAATATTTGGATTTTTATCTTGGAAGCGTTTAATTAATTCTTCCCAAATAGGTGTCCGCTGTGGACCTGCATTTTCATCCCAAAAGGTTAATGTTACTTTTTCATTGGGATCTTCTTTCTTTTCCTTTGCTCCTGCATTTGCATCCTTTGTGTCTTTACTACAGCCGGCTAGTATTAGTGAAGCAGCCATTGAGGTAGCAGCGACTGTTTTAAGTAACTTCTTATACAAATTAACTCCCCCTATATCTTTTTATTTTTTGGATGTGTTAAAAGTGAATGTTGATTTCCGTTCCAGGCGCTTCGCTTTCCGCGGGGCGGGCGGTGAGCCCGCAGGAGTCTCGCGCCTTCCACTCCAATCAACATTGTGATAAAAATCAACAATATTCTTTAACACAGCCTATTTTTTAATAAACTGCCAATCATCCTTTTACTGCTCCGCCTAAGCCGTTAACTAAATGCTTTTGGGCATAAGAGAATAGGATTACGGCAGGAATTAAAGCGATTACACTCCCCGCTGCTAAAGCACCATAGTTTATATTGAACTCGCCCATCATATAACTTAATCCAACTGGAAGGGTAAACCGTCCCTGTTGGTTGGTAAGCATTAATGCTAGTAAAAACTCATTCCAAGTATAAATGAAAGTAAATACCGATGTCGCGACAATTCCTGGAACTAGCAATGGAAAAATGACGTAACGCAGTGCCTGCAAACGATTGCAGCCATCAATCATCGCTGCTTCTTCAAGCTCACGTGGCACATTTGAGATAAAGCCATTCATCAAAACTGTTGTAAATGGAATCTCAACTGCTGCATAAGTGAGAATCAGTGAAAGCGGATGACTAATTAAGCCTAAGTGTTTAAATACGATAAATAACGGAATAATCAGCATCGATCTAGGGATAAACTGGGTGCAAAGCAGCATAAGAAGGAATGCACGCTTCCCTTTAAAACGATATCTTGCTAACGCATATCCAGAAAGAATGGACAGGATAATCACGATCACTACGGTACAAACACCTACAATTAAGCTATTTTTAAAGTACGTAGCAAACCCGACATTGGTCCAAGCTGAAACGAAATTTTCTATTGTTGGAGATGCAGGTACATATTGCAGTGGTCGTTTGAGTATATCTCCCTCATGCTTAAAGGCCGTATTAATTGTCCAATATAGAGGGAAGACAGTAAACATCAGCATGATTAAAATTGGTATATTAAAGGTAAATAATTTATCAAGTCTTTTTTGTGCCCCGTTCACGTTAGCCCTCCTCTCTTTCAAACCGTGTGATTTTCAAATACCCAATCGCAAAGATTAATAGAATTCCAAACGAGATAACAGTAAGTGCTGATCCATAACCGAAATTACTGCCGTGAATGGCCTGTTTGGCAATATACATCGTAAGAGTGGTTGTACTGCCTGCAGGTCCGCCGCCCGTTAGGTTAAAGATCAAATCAACATTGTTAAATTCCCAGATAACACGCAGGAGTGTCGTCAAAATAATCGTGTTTTTCAACTGGGGAAGCGTGACAAAAATGAAGCTCTTCCATCGCCCTGCACCATCTACCCGTGCCGCCTCGTAAAGCTCTTCGGGAATACTTTGAAGTGAAGCAAGCAGTGTAATGGCGAAGAAGGGAATCCCTCTCCATAATTCGGCAATAACAACGGAGATAAATGCTGTACTGCTATTGGCCAGCCATGCTTGGTTTTCATGGATAATCCCAAGTCTCATCAACATGTCATTAATAACGCCCATATGTTCATTATACATAAGTGACCACATGACGGATGCGAGCACCCCTGAGATAGCCCAAGGAATAAATGCCGCTGCCCGGACAAGCCCTCTAAATTTAAATGTCTTATTTAATAAAATCGCAGCAATCATCCCAAAGATTAGCTGGAGACCAACCTGTGACACGACCCATTTAAGCGTTGTCAACAGGCTTGGGAAAAAGAATTTATCCTCTGTAAAGATTTTGATAAAGTTATCAAACCCGGCAAAACTATCGTAAAAAGGAGCAGCCAGATTGTAGTTTTGCAAACTGTAGTAGAAAACTGTTCCGATCGGATAAAAAAGAAATGCAACAATCATTAAGGTTGAAGGTAGAATAAATAAGTAAGGAATCCACTTTTCAGTTTTAAATTTTTTTCTTGGTTTACTTTGCTCTGGTGAGATAACATTTAGTTCTAGTTTTTCTTGTAAGCGCATATTATGGATCCTCCTTTCTTTACTCATTTTAATCGAAAACGCTTACATTAAGAATTCAAAATCTTTGGGTAAGTGTTTAATATTTTTATATATTTCAGTCTATTTTGGCTTATAATGGGGAAACAAAGAGCCCGGAATCATCTTCCGAGCTCTTTGTTAAAACAGTTTTATTTCAATTTATACGCCTGAATAGGCCATAAAGCCGCCATCTACAGGTACGGTTATACCAGTTACGAATCCGGAAGACTTCTCGTCTGCCAGCCACAACAGCGTTCCTAACAGATCTTTTGGATCGCCAAATCGTTTCATAGGTGTAGAGTTAAGGATTTTATGTGATCTAGCCGTGTACGAACCATCATCATTAAACAATAGGCTGCGGTTCTGAGTAGTTTGGAAAAATCCCGGCGCAATCGCATTGATGCGCAAACCGGTTTCCGCAAAATGCACGGCCATCCACATCGTAAAGTTATTAATCGCAGACTTCGCCGCGCTGTAGGCAGGCACTTTTGTCATAGGAGAGAAGGAGCTCATGGACGAAATGTTAATAATCGTTGGTGCTTGCTGCTTTAGAAGTTCTCTGCCGAACACTTGGCTTGGTAAAAATGTGCCTGTAAAATTTGCAGCAAAGACATTAGAAAAGCCGGTTTCTTCTAAATCAAAAAATGATTTTGCTTCGGACTCTTTATCGTAAATCTCAACATCCGTGATGGCATCCGGGTGATTGCCCCCTGCCCCATTAATCAAAAGATCAATACGACCAAAACTTTCGAGGACTGTTTCTTTTGCTTTTTCTAACAAAGTCCGGTTAAGCACGTCTGCGGCAACAGAAATGGCTCTTCCACCAGCCATGTTGATTTCTTCAGCAATTGAAGCACCTTTTTCTGCAGTTCGGTTCAAAATTGCTACATTTACACCATGCCGTGCGAGTTCACGGGCCATTTCGGAGCAAAGAACACCGCTTCCGCCGGTAATGACCGCAGTCTTATCTTTTAAGTTTTCATGAATTGGAAGCACCGCTGTCTCCTCCTATTTCTCTGATTGAAATGCATCCCATAGTCCATGAAGATACATAATCCCAAGTGCCCTGTCGTATAAACCATAACCCGGCCTGCATTTTTCACCCCATATGTGACGGCCGTGATCTGGACGTACATATCCTTCGTATTGGTTGTCGGACAGCTTCTGGACGACCCCTTTAATATTAATGGACCCATCAGAGGTTAAATGCGATGTTTCAATAAAATCCCCATTTTCAAAAATCTTCACATTCCGGATATGCGCAAACGGCGAATGTCTCGCAAACTCGGCAGCCATTGCTGCCATATCATTTTCCCGATGTGCACCTAGTGAACCAGTACAGTAGGTAATCCCGTTTGCAGGTGAATCTGAAATCGCCAAGAGTCTCTTTAAGCTATCTCTTCCGGTAATAATGCGCGGCAGTCCGAATATCGACCAAGGCGGATCGTCGGGATGAATGGCCATTTTAATACCGGAAGATTCAGCAATCGGCAAAATTTTCTTAAGAAAATATGCAAGGTTTTCCCACAATTTCTCTTCTGTCATATCCTTATAAGCAGCTAATAATTCCTTAATCCGTCCCATTTTTTCCGGCTCCCAGCCAGGCAGCGTTAACTCGGTATTGGACGACACAGTATGAATCAATTCCTCAGGGTCAATACTGTCAATTTTACTTTTTTCAAAATATAACGCTGTGGAGCCATCCGGCAGCGGATGAAATAAGTCGGTACGTGTCCAGTCGAAAACCGGCATGAAATTGTAGCAAATCACTTTCACGCCAAATTTGCTTAAATTTTGGATTGTTTCTTTATAATTCTCGATGTAATAATCGCGCTCATCGTTACCCAGTTTGATTGACTCATGGACGTTTACACTTTCTACGACCTCCGCATGGAAGCCGAAGGATTTTATATAATCCACTTCCGTCATGATCTCTTTTTCTTCCCAAACCTCACCGACCGGCTTCTGGTGAAGTGCCCACACTATCCCTTTCACTCCGGGAACCTGCTTCACTTGCTCAAGTCTAACTGTATCATTCCCCTGACCGTACCAGCGAAATGTAATATTCATTTGGATCTCCTCCATCTTTCACAATCTTGGTATTTTTTTGTTTTACATTTGCACTATTCATAGTTTAAATAGTTCTACCTATTGACATGGAGTCGAAGCCAAGGTGTTTCCCCTTATTGAAACGATTTGCGAAATTCAGATGGTGTTTTTCTTTTAATTCTTTTAAATGAATTGCTGAAATAAGAGAGGTCCAGGTACCCGAGGCGATAGGCAATTTCCGATATTCTAAGGGAAGTGTGAGCTAACAACCGTTCCGCTTCGTCCATTCGCAGCTTGAGCACATAGTCCAGAAATGTTTGATTCATTTGCTGCTTAAAAAGCTGGCTTAAATAACATGGATTCAAATGGACGGCGGCAGCCGCATCCGTTAGAGTAATATCACCTGGCAGCTTGGTCTTTATATACTCAATGACCTGTTCAATTGGCGACATTTCCATTGGATCTTTATAGAGCTTGCGCGGCTCAGGCTCAACTGAAGGAGCACAGTGGTCAGTCCACTTACTTAGACAGTCTTTCATTTCTTCAACTTCTACCGGTTTCAGTAAATAGTCAAATACTCCCGAACGTAATGATTGCCGGACAAATGTAAAATCATCATGTCCGCTGACCATGATAACCGATTGTTTTTGACCTCCCGATTGAAGTTGTTTCACAAATGTCAGGCCATCCATGACCGGCATTCGAATATCCGCTAGGATGAGGTCGACTGGATGATCTTTTAGCCAATCCAATGCCTCCAAACCGTTACTGCATTCGTGTTTGACCTCAAAAGCCAGACCTGTCCGTTCCACAGTCCTTCTTATGGATGTCCGGACCCATCTCTCATCTTCAACCAATAAAATCGTATGCATGCTTACACCTCCACTAACTTTACCGGAACAGATAACGGCAATTTGATGTCAACTGCAACCCCCTGCTCAACACTGCTTTCAATCGAAAGGCCAAAATTCTTGCCGAACAGCAGATGAATCCTTCTGTGAACATTGACGATTCCGATATTTGGTCCGCCCTCCATAACATCTTTTTGCTCAAGGTTTTCGTTTATTTTCTGAAGTATAGGCTCAGAAATACCCATTCCGGTATCTTGAATGCGGATAGTATATGAATCGTTCTCAGGCTTGAGAAAAACAGAAATCGTGATCCTAATAACACCGTTTGTCGGTTCGGTTCCATGAATGATACTGTTTTCGACAATTGGCTGAAAGACGAATTTCGGAATCAGCTGCTGTTTTGCCCAATCCGGAATATTCATGTCGTACACCAAGCGGTCCTCGAACCGATATTTCTGGATACGTAAATAAATTTCAGCGTAACGTAATTCCTCTTCGAGAGTTACTGTCTGGCCTTTGTTATTCAAATTGTATCGTAAGAGTCTAGCCATGGAAGCTGCGATAGATGAAATATCATCCAAGGAATGTTCGAGTGCCATACCACGAATGGTTTCTAACGTATTGTACATAAAATGGGGATTGATTTGAGATTGCAATGCTTTATATTCAATTTCACGCTGCCTTAGGGCAAGCTCGGTTTCCCTGAGCTTTGTCAAATAAATTTCATCCATTAATTCTTGCAGCCTGATGACCATTGTATTAAATCCGTGAACAAGCATCCCTATTTCATCCTTAGACTCTACCTGGATATGACCGGCGAAGTCACCGGCTTCAACCTTTTTCATATAAGAATATAGACGCCTAACAGGCTTAATAATACTTCCCGCATAACCAATACCAAATAAGGATGCAGCTACCAAGGATATGATGGCGGTAAACAAAATCGTCTGGCGGATAAATCCTGTGCCTTGGATTAGTTCACTGTAAGGAATCGAGGTAACAAGTGTCCAGCCGAGAAAGGATGAGTGACTATAGGTTAGCAATTCCTTCGGGCCTTTTGTCGTGACAAACGAATTGCTATTTCCATACAAAATATCGCTTAAATTTTCATAATCTGCGTAATTGCCCAGTTTGGACATGTTGGGGTGGTATACATAATTCCCTTCAGAATCAATGATGCTTAGGTAGCCGGAGCGCCCAATATTGACTTTCTCAGCAATTTCACGAAATCGTTTAAAATTCACATCCATAACGATCATCCCAATTGGTTTTAATGTGATTGGGCTAACCAGTCTTCTTGCGATACTGATGACCTGTTCATTATGATCGTCCCATTGAAGCGTCCTGGTGAATATTTTCAGTTCACTCGTGTCAGGAATTGAGGTATACCATTCTTCATTCACAACCAGGTTTGTAGGATGCTTAAAATTGTTATCGATGGCATCAATTGTTTCAATGTGGTCTAAGACAACGGTAATATTCGAAATATCTGAACGGGAAAAGGCAGCATTGTAAAGATTTCTTTTCACCGCTTCACGAAGGCCGCTTTGATCAATTTCTTCCTTTGACTTCATTTTTAGATAGCTGTTTATGCTGGGACTATTTATTATTTTTAAAATACTAATTTCAAAATCGTTTACGTAATATTCAACATGTGTCGTCACTTGTTCGATAATCTGCCAGCTATTTTGACGGGCTTCACTCTCCAATACTTCAGCGGACCGGTGATAGGATATGATTCCGATAAAACACATTGGAACGATGATAAGAAGGGCGGAATAGACTAGCAGTTTTGTCGCCAAACTGCGGTCCCGTAAAAAAATGATTCGTAAAAACTTGATAATAGGTTGCTTTGAATAAATCCCCATGTTTTTCCCTACTCTACTTTTGTAACGAGACTATGATTTTTTTAAGATCAATTAAAATTTCTACCATTATTAACGATAATAGTTATTTTTTATATTAATTGTCAATGGAACTTTTAGTCTATTCTGACTTCTAGGTTTATTGAGCATTCATTTAAATAACAAAAGTGAATGTAGCCGTGTCAACCGTCAAAAACAGAGCAAAAGAAGAAGCATTGAAGCCCTTTCTCCAATGCTTCTTTTTTCTACTACTCTTATATATGCTCCAATCTATTTTCTTTACACCGAGCTGTAGATTAGTTTTTTACCGGAGTAAGTTTAATATAACCGATGTTTACATCATATAAACTGCTGCCGCCACCTGTAGGATTATTGTTTTGATTATATCCTGAAACTAGGAACCTAAAAATATGATTCCCTGTTCCTGTGATTGTCACATTCCCCGTATTAATCGATTCATAAACGGTTGCAGATCCCGATACCGATTCATCAATCGGGTTAAGTGTTGGTTGTGTTTCACCATCCACATACAAAGTCATCGTACCCCTTGCCGCTTTTTTCTTCGAGGTCACTTCAACGGAATACGTTCCTTCAGGGATATTCTTAAGTTCATATTCTAAATAGGAACCCGGAGCAGTGGCACCAGTAATTTGTTGGAATACGCCAAAGCCCATAAATGGATTACTATCACTAGAGGTACCCACTTTCCCTCCGGAAACAGCATTCGATTTTAAACCAACAAACTGATGGTTCGGTGAGTTATTTCCTTCACCTTGAATGATGGTTTGTATCGTTATGGCATATTCCGTGGTAGTTGAATTATCCTCTGATGTGACGAGCAAGGTATCTCCGGTTTTTAATACTCCCGATTTCTTGTTACCGCTCTGGTCTATGACCTCATACGTTTGTTTTGAACCATTATCAGATGCGGTTATTTCATTCTTAAGATCCGTATCCGTGGTACCGATTATCGCCGTAATTGTATGATTCATTAAATCAATCGCTGATTGTCCTGTATCCACATTTACAAGATGGGCGCTATCACTAACTACCCCTATATCTGTTGAAGTCTTATCGCCCTTAATTGGCGATGGCTCCGGATATTCGAAACGGTTTGTTTGCGGATTCGAAATGTTAACCGGCGGGTTGAGATCAGGAATATCCACTTCTTTACCTTCAGCTGTCTTATATTTCACATTTGTAAAACCAAAATTATTCGTCTTCATCACAGCGATGGAAGCGGCTTTTGGATCACTGCCCTTTTCTAATGAAGCATTTTGAATAGATACCTTTTCCGAATCATCTACATAGATTGCATACCTGTCATCATTGTTTTGGAATTCGGTCGTGAGATTATTGACAACGACATTTTTAGCATATTTTACAAGCAAGCCATAGACTGGTGAGCCATTGTTGAAATATCCACCTGGGTCATAGTTATTACCTAATTCATATTTCGGTACGATCGAGTTATCACTAATCGGCTGGCCACCCTTATGAATAAGTTTAATATTATTTAAAGTGATATCTTGTATGGAAGCAGCATTTTTATAGCCAACAACTACTGCAGGTCCCAGATTGTTGATATGTGTACCCACGAGCCCAAAATAGTCTTGACCAATTTGCGTAACATTGCTGACTCGAACATTCTTGATACTACCTACAGGTCGATTTGCCGCTTGACCTGAGTTGCCGCCATTTCTGTTTCTGCCTGTAAGATTAATAGAAATAGGGATACTTGTATTTGTAAATATCGCGCCGTCTAATGTTACGTTTGAGATCGTTGCACCATCGTTTTCATTAATGTTAAAACCAGCTTTGTAAACACCATAACCATGTAAATTGGTTACATGAATATCTGATGTATCTGCAGCTGTTTCAGAACCAATTTTGAATAGGTTGCATTCTGTCCTCCCTACAATATTATCGACAATAAAATCAGAACTTGGTCTTCTAAAACCTAGTGAAAAGTCAGAGCCCAACTTTACAATGTCATCCGTTTGCACGGCCGTATAAATGTTTTTTACGGTTACATGATTATCAGACATTAAGTCAAATAAATCTCTTTGTCTTTGTCCATAACCAAGGGCACTATCAATCCCATTCTTATTCTTTGAAGTCCCGTTCAGATAATAAATGTCATGTAGATTCATATAATCCACACCTGTCGCAAGCAAGACAAAATGTCCACCGCGTCTAAAATGAAGGGCATCAGGGATTCCTTTAGGATCCGAGTTCAAATTTGGATTATAATTTGCATACGGTATGATTGGATTATTGGTATCCCCTTCGTCATAATACTTTCCTGTCTGCGGGTTGATTACGGGCCCATCAATTGTAATATCATCGGGCAAATTATTGGACGGATTATCAATTTTCCCGCCTAATTCAAAGTTTGTCGAAAGCTTTAATGAAATTAATTTGTCGCCAAGATCGAACGATTCATTGAAGTTATTTACCGTATTCGGATTGACATCAATAATCGGTGTATCGCCCTTATTCGCATCTTGCGCCGTAATAGCACCATTACCATCGATTACCCCTGTTCCTAGGATCTTAAAGTTATCAATTCTTAGTCCAACAAACAACGCATCGTTAAAGAAAGAATGTCCAATGTCTTGGGCGTTATTATTACCGCCATATGGACCAGATTTAGAATTATCGGGAGCATATGGAATATATGGGCTGGCTAAATAATACGGTTCCGGTGTATCCATTCCATGAAGTTTTGCCAGGATTGTTGCATCTGACTCAAGATATAAATAGACATTGCTTCGTAAATGAATCGTTCCAGTTAAAAAGTCCCCTTTACTAAAGAGAACCATGCCGCCACCGGTTGCTGCTGCATCATCAATGCTTTTCTGAATGGCCTTCGTATCATCTGCTACACCATCACCAACAGCATGACCATATGATTTCACATCAAACTTTCCAGTATAAAATTTCGCAATGTTGGAATTACCAGCTTGCCCGCCTCCTGTTACGACTAATTTAAACTGATAAAGTTTGTTAGCTGTTAAATGACTGATGTGTGCACTTGTTGAAATGGCTGTAATCGGTTTGTCGAGAACCGAGTCGGTCCAATTCTTCCCGTCTGTTGATTGCTTGATGATTACACTTTTTGCCCCTGAAGGCGCGGTCCAGTTTAGTGTAAGACTATTATATGTCTCGGCTGTTTCTTTATAGGTCAGGCTATTATCGATGACTCTTTGAAAATTCGTAATCGTCTTAATCGAGTGCAATGTTGCCAGTTCTAAAGCAACTCGGTTCCTCCCATTTGGCGTATACGCTGCCCTAAATTCATACTCTCCTGCAGGTGGAACCACTTTGCCTTTCAGGAAAAGCTGAATATCCACACCGTTGTTTGGTAATAAATCTAATCCTGTAAAGGTGATTGTCTTACCACCATTACTAATCGTTGCTGCTGGCGGGGCACTGCTTGCACCGACCACATCCGTTCCATTCTTTTTAATTGTCTCAAATCCGGCGGTATCATTTAATTTGATTCGATCCTGTCCGATAATGCTTACTTCGTCATCACCATTAGCTGTGATTTCTTTTGGTAAATTGATTGTAACTGTTGTATTTCTAATACCGTCCTTATTTGCATCATTTGGACGTTTATCCTCTGGATTAATCGAAAAATCAACTTCAATGTCACGCTTCGTTCCTTCCGTCATAGTGTCATTCACCAGGGCAAAAGGACCATCGCCCTCTACTACACCTTGGACGGTAACTTCGCTAACAGCAGTTTTATTTTGGTCGGCGGTCGTAACAGTGATTGTTGCCTTGCCCGCGGCTAAGGCTTCAATAAGACCATCTTTCACCTTGACAATCGACTCATCACTGGATGACCAAGTGAAATTTTTATTCGAAGCAAGTATCGGGTAGACAGATGCCGTTAACTTCTGTGAATCCCCTACGCTAAGCATAACTGCTGCAGGTTCAAGGGTTACTTTTTCAACCGGGATATTTGAACCTTCTAGAAAAATAACGTAATTTACTTTGTTGCCATTATAATCTGTCACTTCAAACACGCTGCCATTTGTTAATCGATCCGTTTCAGCAAGGACCTTACCATTGTCTGTAAATGCAGTACCTTTTACATTACCGCTTACAGTAATTTTTGATAATGCCGTTGCAACCGTTGTCGCCGCTGGCACTTTCATTGCCTTTGTCACCTGATCATAAGGATAAGAAGTGGTCAGTTTATGACCATAGATTTCAATCTCTCTGATTCCTGGCTGTTTACTCGTAGCTGCAGAACTTCCATTCATTTTTGTAATGACAATCTTAATATATCGTGCAGATACCAGCGCTGAGGGTGAAATTTTATCAATGTATGTGCCAGACTTATCCGTATTGGCATCTTTATCAATAACAAGGGTGCCGCCATCTTTAAGATCCAATTCGGAGCTCTCATCAGCCCACTCCACACCGTTTAATTCAGTACTGGCATAAATTTTATAGCCAAAGGACATGCCATTTTCAACAAATAATGATTTAATCGTTGAGATATCATAGACGTCACCTAAGTCAATCGTTACCCATGAAGGGAAACTGTAGTTGCCGCTTGCGTCCCTAAATGGAGCCCATACTCCGGTTGCCGTGTTATTATCGGTGACTCCGTCGGTAACAAACGAACCGTATTGACTGCCGCCCTTTATGCTGCTTGCACTAACAGGTTTAAAGAGTGCAAGATTGCGAACAAAGAAAGTATATTTTCTTGTATTCTTTCCATCTTCGGATGTGACAATCAGCTTCATATCGGGAGCTATCGGTGTATCATCACTAACCGTAGTAATGCCATCTTTTTGATACAATTTTGCTGTAGCTCCATAAGGAAGAGTCGCTTTTTTTAAATAATTCAGTAAAGTCGTTTCCTCCATTGGAACTTCTATTTTCGAATCAGGCATCGAAGCAAGTGGATTGCCTTTTGAATCAAATGGGGACGATTCGATAATTAAATATTGAGCAGAAGTCATCCTTGTATCATTGCCTAGGATCCCGTTCCATTTCGTCATATCAGTTACCTTTTTTCCGTTTTTCTTTCCTTCTACCTTAATTGCGTGAGAACCTAAGCCGATGTCAACGTTAGACCAAATAAACACGGTATCATTTGCTGATTGTTTAAGGGACGACCGTTTAATAGTACCCTTATTAACTCCATCGACATACAGCGTAACCTCATCGCAGTTGCTATATACTTTAAGTGTAGGTATGCTGTGCGGTCTATTTTCAAACCCAGCTGAACCTAATTTAACCATTGGTGTATCTGTCCAAACGGATTGATAGAAATAGTAAGCGTCTTTTTTCGTTTGTCGGTCCCGTGTTACCATCCCTTTATCATTGATGCCAATTTGACCGCCTTCTGCTTTTTTGTAAGAAGCGAAGTCAAAAATATTCCAAATGAACTTACCCCAAATTTCTGGACGATCCTTCATCTGTGCCCAATCGCTTTCATGGACGATTGCCTGGTATTCTACTGGATGCCACTGACTTGTTGATGGCAGTACATCAACATTCGTCGAGTTATCCATATGCTGGAAGGCATTGGCACCTGCACCATATTCACTAACGCCAAGAGGTGATGTTGAGACAGCTCTTCTTCCATTATAGAATGGAGTAAATTCTGATAAATCGGATACATACCAGCCGCTGTAATGGTTAATCGCCTTTACATCTACAGGAACTTGATAATATAAATCATTACTACCTTGATCCGTTGCAAGAGTTGTAAGCCTCGTTGGATCCAATTGATGCGCAAGATCACTAAGTGTCGTCATTAAATTACCGCCTAAGTAATTCCCCGAACTATCCGTATCATAATTAGGCATCTCGTTGCTCATCCCCCAGAACATAATCGAAGGATGATTGTAATGCTGAAGAATCATTTCAGTTAATTGCTGATTAATATTTTCTTCGAACGCGGGATCAATATTTTTCTTGTCAGCCGTCTCGGTAAATTGTTTCACGAGAGGAATCTC
This sequence comes from Neobacillus sp. NPDC093127, assembly GCF_044754175.1. Taxonomy (NCBI): domain Bacteria; kingdom Bacillati; phylum Bacillota; class Bacilli; order Caryophanales; family Bacillaceae; genus Neobacillus; species Neobacillus sp. NPDC093127. The sequence goes on along the minus strand of NZ_JBIVOP010000010.1, from coordinate 35,486 downwards.
AGTCCAAACGACATAGCCTAATTCGTCGGTCGTGTCATATTCCCATGATGCGTGTGGATAGTGCACCATTCTTACCGCATTGACACCCATGTCTTTCATGATTTCTGTATAATCAGCTTTTCGGTGTTGTTCTGTACTAGCCCACCCTAATCCATTTTTATAGTCTTGATGATAACCAACTCCATGCAGGTCAAGATATTTGCCGTTTAGGAAAAAACCTTTATCATGGTCAACCTTATAGAAACGAAATCCTAGATTTTGCGTGACACTATCAAGTTTCGCATTCCTTTTATCATTCGTTATTTGAACATCGACATTGTACATGTATGGATCGGCGGTTCCGTTCCACAGATGAGGATTTTTTACCGTGGTGTTTTTGTCAAATTGAACATGTCCATTTGCAGGAACAGTTACTGTTTCTTCAAGTGTACTTACTGTTTTTCCTTTGGCATCTTTAAGTAGCGCTGTTATTTTAACCGGCTTATCTGAACTAGCATGATTCACAATTTTAGACTTCACATTCAGGTCAGCACTTTTTTCTGAAACATTCGTGGTGGTTAAATATACACCAGAGGAAGCATGATCTAACGTATCGATATGAACGGGATTAGTAGCGATAATGGAAACATCACGATATAAACCGCCCTGCAAAGAAAAATCAAAACTGCCAGAATCGAGCGGCGCTATACTAGGATCATTAGAATTGTTTACTTTGACGGATATTACCGTTGGGACATCGAAAGAAACCAACGATGTAATATCATATCTAAATGCCGAAAACCCGCCGAGATGCTGGCCCACATGAGTTCCATTGACATAAACATCCGCTTTCGTTGATGCTGCGCCAAATTCAATATAAATTTGCTTGCCCGAATAGGTAGCACGATCAAAGTCAATAGTCTTACGGTACCAGCCTATACCGCGTTTGTAATTCGCAGAGGCAGCATCATCAGCATTCCAGGTGTGCGGCAGGTTAATAGGAAGCCAGGCAGCGTCATCAAACGCTTTGGACTCTGCTCCAGATACATTGCCATAATTAAATTTCCAGCTTCTATCAATATTTGTGACAATCCGTCCAGCATCAGTTTTTAACAACGAATTGGCTATTCCTATCAAAATATTTGCCTGTTCAATAGTTAATTTCTTTCCAGATTGTGCGTTTACTTCATTTATATAGGCTCCTAAAGAGCCTTCTTTCGCCTTGGTATTCCCTCTTTCATCTGCTTCTTTTGCCGCTTTTATCTTCACAATTAAGGAATTAGCCACTCCTTTATTGTTGACAAACTGCTCGGTTAATTTCATCAAATTCTCGTAGGTTGCTTCTGTATTCTCATTAGATGCTTCTTGTACTTTCATCCCTGTCGATTCCGCGGCTTGCACAGCGGCTCCTGCAGTCATTGTTGAAAAGAACAAAACAACTGCAAGAATGAAGGAAAATGTCCTTCTAAGCTTAAAATTCATGTCATCGTCCTCCTTTTACTAGGTATAAAGGGTATTGTTAGTTTCATAGATGACTTCTTTAAAAGTATTGAAAGTAAATTTTTGACTAGAGCTGTCCCACTGCATCGCTTATTTTATGTGATTAATGGACAAGACTATGTAATGGTTTACGATTACATAGTCTTGTTGTTCTTCCTTATCATCTGACTATCTAGCTTTATCAATCGCCTCGAGTACATCTTTATAATCGGCGCGGTATTTATCAATGACAGGTTTTACTTTCTCCTGCCAAGGTTTAATATCTGTCACTTTAGTAATCGTAGCACCAGCAGCTTTTACTTTTGCTTCTGATTCTTTTTCAAATTTAGCCCATTCTTCACGTTGTGTCTTTACAGATTCAAGTGCTGCCTCTTGAATAATCTTTTTGTCAGCATCACTCAATTTATCCCATGTTGTTTTACTAATCATTAACACTTCAGGAACACGCTGGTGCCCGTCTTCAATGAAATTTTTGGCCACCTGATAATGGTTGGAAGAATCATAGCTCGGATAGTTGTTCTCCGCTCCATCGATTACACCCGTCTGCAGGGAGCTAAATACTTCGCCGTATGGCATTGGACTTGGATTCGCACCAAGCGCTTCCATCAAATCAATATTGATTTTGTTCTGTTGCACACGAACCTTTAAGCCTTTTAGATCATCGACGCTCTTTAACGGTTTTTTCGAATAGAAGTTCCGCGAACCGGAGTCATAATAAGCTAAACCTTTCATTTTCGCGGATTCCAGGCTAGCTAATAATTCTTTGCCTTTATCACTTTCGAGAAATTTCCATTCGTGTTCTTCGCTATCGAAGATGTAAGGAAGACTGAATACACCTAATGGTTTACTAAATTCCCCGAGCGGACCCGAACTTACCCGGGTAAATTCAATTGCCCCAAGCTGTACCTGTTCGATAACTGCCTTTTCTTCTCCAAGCTGGGCGTTCGGGAACACATCAATTTTAATGCGGCCCTTCGTTTTTTCATTGACGATCTCAGCGAATTTCTTATCACCCAAAACAGTCGGATAGTTATCCGGATGGGTATCAGCCAAACGAAAACTGTACTTTTTCCCTTCGTCCTTAGAATCAGACCCTTTGCCATTTGTTTCTGTGCTTCCACACCCGGCAAGCAGCAAGCTTGCGGAAAGAGTGGTTCCTAACAAAATCGTCAATGATTTTTTTCCAAAAAATTCCATACTTTCATCCCCTTAAGTGTTTTTATCGAACGGTTTAATTAATGATTCATCAAACCAGGCAGCCACATGGAAAGCTGTGGAATATAAGTCAGCAGCATTAACACCGCGACAAGTACTAAGGCAAACGGCGCCATTGCCCTTGCACCTTGTCCGATCGAAACCTTACCAATCGCACAGCCGATAAATAAAACGGTTCCGACGGGCGGGGTCAAGAGCCCGATTCCTAGGTTTAACATCATGATAATCCCGAAATGAACAGGGTCCATTCCAAGTGCTGTGACGACTGGCAGCAGGATTGGTGTCATAATCAAAATCAGCGGCGCCATATCCATCGGCGAACCCAAAATCAACAGCAAAATATTGATAATCAGCAAAATGATAATTGGATTATGAGAAATCTGTAATAAGGTATCAGTAACGAGTGCCGGTATTTTCAAGTACGCCAGCAGCCAGCCGAAGGCGTTCGAAGCGGCGATCAAGAATAAGACCATTGAAACGGTGCGAAGTGTTCGCTTAAGAATTGTCCACATTCTGCTGAGCGGAATTTCACGATACACGAAAAAGGTAACAATGAATGCGTATAAACAGGCAATCGCACCGGATTCTGATGCAGTAAACCACCCTGAGAAAATTCCGCCAAGAATGATGAAGGCTGGCATAATCGCAAGGATGCCGTCCTTTAAAACTTTGGACACATCTTCCCGAGCAACGACATGTTTTTGCGTAAATCCTTTTCTTATCGCCATAAAATAGCTGGCAATCATTAACGCAATACAGAGAATAACGCCTGGAACAACACCAGCAAGAAACAGTGCGGAAATCGACGTTCCTCCAGCTGCCAAGGAATAAAGAATCAAGTTATGGCTTGGCGGAACAACCACGCCTTGAATTGCGGCAGAAGTGGTCAAGCCAACTGAAAATTCAGTGCTATATCCCTTTTTCTTCATCATCGGTATCATAATCGAACCAATCGAGGAGACGTCCGCCGCCGCCGACCCGGAAATATTTCCAAAAAACAAGCAGGCAACACAGTTAACCATCGCCAGACCGCCGCGGATCCGCCCGACAATAAGTAACGCGAAGTTGACCAGCCTTAATGCAAGCCCACCCTCCCCCATGATTTGTCCCGCCAATATAAAAAACGGAATCGTTAGCAAGGCGTAAGAGTTAACTCCTTGAATCATTCTTTGGCCGATTACTTCTAGCGGTACATTCAAATACATCAGGGTAAAAATCGTTGAACCCGCAAGACAAAGTGCAACGGGAAAGCGCAGAACAAGCATTGCTATAAAACTAATAACTAAAATGATGATTGCGACTGTAGTTGTATCCATTTTAGTGCCCTCCTTCCTCAACATCTTGATGGCGTTTTGTGTTGACCCCAATTAAATTTAAAAATGAATACATACTAATCATGACGCCGGAAACCGGCATTACTGCATAAAACACGCTGTTCGGCATATGTGTCGCTGCCAATGTTGAGGTGTTCATTAGAACAGTAAAATCCCAGCCGTATTTGACCAAATAGATCCCGAAAGCAAGACCCCCTAAATTGACCAATTTATTGATCCAATAGATGGCCTTTTGCGGTAATTTAGTCGTGAACGAATCAATAGCAAGATGCAGTTTTTCGCGAAATCCAACGGCAATTCCCATAAAGGAGAACCAAATTAGCAATACCATCGTTATTTCCTCTGACCAGAAAAAAACAAAATTGAACAGCTTGCGGGTAATCACCTGCATTGTAACAATGAGAATCATCGTCAACAAAGCAACTTGGGCCAAATTTTCAAAGAAACTATCAAACCATAAAGCTAGTTTTTTAATTAATTTCATATTAGATTCTCACACCTCCTCCCTTTAGTATGTTGCGTCCTCTTACGATGAAAGTGCTTACATTAATGTGTAATTTAATTGTAATGAATTTTCTCACTTTTTAAATTATTAGATTTTTAGGTTTTTTTGTAAATTTTTTAGGATGTGTGTTTTTAATTGCCAATAGGCGTGTTCCTACCTTCCTGCCATGCCGAAAAAAGGAGCCTCCCAAAACTAGGTAAGCTCCTTAAACCACTACTTATTTCTTTTTATCATTTTGCGGGCCTTTTGTTGTAATCGTCAAGCTTGGGCCTGTGCCTGTCCATTTACCTGCGGCATCACCAGCTTCAATCTTAAATGTATAGGTCGTATTAGGTTCTAAGCCCTCTATTCTATAGCTTGTTCCTGTAACTGTATTTTCAGTATTGATAGGGGTAAATTTAACTTTCCCTTCCAAGGGTTTTCCATTCTGATAGATCCTATAGCCATTGACCGCTTTGTCATCACTTGCGGCGGACCAGCTTAATTTTACACTCGTTTGCGTGATGGCTTGGGCTTTAATTTCACTTTTAGCCGCCCATTTAGGCGCTCCGATGTCATATACTGCTTTTGTAGTCAGCTGTAAAGCGGTATCGTACATCGTGCCATTACCTGCTGCATCAACCGCTTTTATTTTTATAACATAGCTGGTATCTGGCTTCAATCCGGTAACTGTATAAGCATTTATATTTCCATCAGCCGTTCCTATCAGTTGATCATTCACATAGATTTCATATTGCTGTATTCCGTATTGGTCCGAAGCGTGCAGCCAATTAATTTTGGCCCATGAAGTCCCAAGACCTCCGGATACTGTGCTAAGGGTGAGGATATTATCTCCAATAGGTGCAGTCGGAGCGATTGCATCCTTTGAACCGGTTGTTTTCACTTGTAAACTTGGTCCATTTTTCGTCCAGTTTCCGGTGGCATCCGCAGCTTCTACTTTGAAGTTATAGGTTAATGCCGGAGAAAGTCCCGTTAATTTAAACGTTTGAACAGATCCGTTGACCGTTGCTAAAAGCGTTTCCCCATCATAGATATTGTAGCTCTTAACGCCCGTTGCATCCTGAGCGCCGGCCCATTTTAATGTAACGGATACATCATCTGCATTCACTGCCTCCAATTTGCTATCTTTTGACCAAACAGGGGCACCGCTTGCATCACTGGAAACCGGTGTTACAGTTGTATCACCCTCGAAGGATAATCCAGTAGAATTAGTGATGGCCCATGGATTCTTTGTATTGTTAAATTTCACATTTGTAAATGAACTATTTTTTAAATAATTTATCTTCGTTGCCTTTGCATTCATAAATAAGACATTTTCAAAATGGATGTTTTCATGAAACTGATCTGACACGCCTTCCACTTTGATTGCTTCTTTTCCAGTCCCATCTACAGTAATATTTTTTACGACAATATCCTTAAATTGCCCCTTTACTGCAGCAGGCTCCACTTCAATAGCAGCATTTGCATCTGAGTAGGCAGAAGTAAAGATAAAGCCTTCTTTGGCAATATTCTTCATCGCATTGTCCCTGAAGACAATGTTTCTTGCACCGCCTCCATTATCCGGGTTTGTTTTGCAGCGAAGGCCAACTTCTGTTTTGTAGAGAACATTATCTTCTGCCAAGATGTTTTCAATCCAAGCACCCGTATGGCTTCCAGTCACAACAGCCCCATGCCCTTCTCTGAAGTAATTATTAAATATCCAGGCATTTTTGGTGGAATCTTCGTGTTCGCTCGATGCTCCAAGTCCTGCAGCAAAATTCATCGCATCGTCCCCTGTATCGAAGACATTGTTAAATACAGTAAGGCCGTCACCATGGGCAAATTCAATTCCATCCGCGTTGTTCACATCATAGGTTAATAGCTTCACTCCATTAACAGTGACATTGTTGCTGTTTAAATTTACTAACGTATGATTGGACGGGTTTAGCGCTGTAAAGCCACTATAATAGACATTGTTAACCCCTCTAAGAGTAATCAGGTTTGATCTCGTCGGATACGGTTTTGCACTTCCTAGTTCTTCAGCTCGTTCTACTTGTACTTTTGCGAGAATCCCATTTTCATAAACGGTAGTGGAACTGCTAGTTTGAGAAAGCGGAAAGCCGTCCGGGTCTGTGCCATTCTGTTTCCATCCATTCCCGTCAATCGTTCCTTTTCCAACAATCCTTATATTTGAAAGACTGCCATAATCATAGGTGTGCGCATTGATAAGAGAATAGAAGCGCTCGTCAGTGGAATAGTCATATAACAAATAATGATATGGGTAGTCATCAGCATTTTCAGAGCCAAGAAGGGTGGCGCCTTCCGCAACCTCAAGAGTCATATCGCTTTTTAGCCAAATGGCCCCTGTTTTAAAAATTCCTTCAGGGATCAACACCTTGCCTCCAGGTGTACAATCATCAATCGCCTTCTGAATTGCCTCAGTATTTAATGTTTTGCCATCACCGACGGCACCATATTCTTTAACATTGAACACTTTTGGCACCGCTGTTGTCGATTGGCTTACAGTATTGCTATCGGTGGATTCATTGCCATTTCTATCAACCGCCCTAACCGTAAATTGATAATTTGTTTTAGGCGTTAAATCTGCTGCTGTGAAATTGTGCATAACCACTTTCACATGCCCGCTATTGTTCGGATCTGCGTAGAACTTATCAATATGTGATTTAGCTGGGGAAATGGCTTGATGATTGGCGCTGCCAATTTTTTTGCCATCCATGTACACATTGTAGTCAACAATATTTTTATAGTCTTCTGGTTTCTCCCATACCAATGTAATACTGTTTTCATCATAGGCTAATGCAGGTACCTTAAGGTTTTGTGGAGCTGATATCTGCGTTTCTGCACTAGCCTTTATTACGAAACCGCTTACATTTAAAAGTGAGTTAAGCATGAGTAAAACAATTGATAATATTGATAGATTCCTAATAAATCCCAAATTGTATTCCTCCCTAATTTATAGTGCCATTCCAATGAAATAGTAGCGTCGTTTTCCCTTTGTGCATATCCCCCCTTCATCTGCATGTTAAAGTTCATCTGTAATTATATAAAAACAGAATCTTTTAAAAATATAAAATCTTTATATGATTGTTTAATATTTTTAGTGATTTTCCCCTCATTATTCCAAATTACCTACCATTTTGCTGTAATTTACATTTACTAATTACTAAATTACTAGTGTAGAAATAGAGGATTTTTGAAAAAAAACTCCCTGGTTCTTATTTAGAAACAGGGAATTAACTAATTAATATTTTATTTCACTAGTAGACCGTAGCAGTTCATTAATACGAAACGGCTTGTTTTCCTTACTTGACCGCCATACTCCTTCTCCAACCGCGATGGAATAGGCTCCCGCCTCTGCACCAGCAAGAATCTGATATGGTCTATTGGGGTCGACACCTAAGAAGAGATCTTCCTGTAACAGTGGGTCTCCCCCGCCGTGTGAACCTTCATTTTGAACGACATGGATGGTCTCTTTCGCTCCGAATAAAGGATAATATTCAATCGTTTGTTCGGGGTATGGAAACGAAATGCGGCTTGGCTCGTGATATTCCGTTGTTTCAATTCTCCCTTTTGTTCCATTAATTGCGAGACGATATCCTTCATATGGAGCGGAAAAATTAACGGAATAGTTTAGCATCGCCCCTTTATCGTATTTAACAATTGCTGCGTACGTATCTTCAATTTCAATCTCATGATCAAAGATACAGGAGTCCGGGCGGTAACCCGTATAATTATCAGCTGACTTTTCAATATTATCCGCTTTAATATGATCATCTTTAACCGCAATATTATTTCTGCGGTTTGACCAGCGCATATAATACTGGCAGTTGTATTTTTCTTGGCATGTACTACAATTTCTTTGGTCTGCTGCGCTCGGGTTAAATTCTCCATCTTTGCCATAGTAATTTAATGCCCCATAAGCAAAGACTTCTTCCGGTTTCTGGTCCAGCCACCAATTGACCAAGTCGAAATGATGGGAAGATTTGTGAATTGACAAGCCACCGGAATACGCTCTGTTTCGATTCCATCTCTTAAAATAACTGGCCCCATGATACGTATCAATATACCAATTCAAATCAACGGATGTAACTCTGCCAATTTTACCTTCTAAAATCAGCTCTTTTATTTTGCGATGGAATGCACCATAACGATAATTGAAAGCAACAATCACTTTTCCTCTGCTTCTCTGCTCTGCCTCTATCACTCTAACGGCATCATTTGCATTTGTTACCATCGGCTTCTCCGTGATGACGGTTAAGTCTTGTTCAAGACCTTGTAAAATATAGTCAATATGGGTATCATCCCTGCTTGTAACGATGATTGTGTCAGCGTTTGTTTCCTTAATCATCTGATCAAATTGATCTGCATTATAGGACGGAATTGAAAACAATTCGGGAAAACTTTCCTTACAAAGCTCAATTCGCCGATCATCTGTATCTAGGAGTCCCACAATTTTATTTTCATGAGCAAAATCTGTTAGGATTGGTTCAATAAACATTCCCAAGGCGCGATTACTTAGTCCGCAAACGACTATTCTTTTCATCCTTCATCCCCCAGCTCTTTTTCCTATTAATCACTTATAATTTAGCAAATTAATTAGAATTACGGCTTATTTAGAAAAAACATACAAAAATATTTGATTAAATTCAAAAGATTTTTATTTTAATTCCAAAGGCTGTGTTAAAAGGGAATGTTGATTTCCGTTCCAGGCGCTTCGCGTTCCGCGGGGCGGGCGGTGAGCCTCCTCGGCGCTAAAGCGCCTGCGGGGTCTCACCTGTCCCGCTGCTCCCGCAGGAGTCTCGCGCCTTCCACTCCAATCAACATTGTGTTCAAAATCACCAATATTCTTTAACTCTGCCATTCCAAAAGAAAAAGCAGGTTCAATAGCCCCTGCTTAATTCGTTGAATTTAATGAAATTAGTTGGTAGGTTAGTGTCGTGCTGCTATGCTGCCACTCGACTTTTTTAATTAATGCCGTACCGCTTGAATCACTATCCATCGTTTTTCTAACCTCAATCGGAATTTCAATTGGATAAAGCCTATATCCTTCTTTTTTCAATATAAAGAGATTTTCCTCTACCCTTGTCTCTCTTCCCTTAGTTACAATCATCGTATTGAGTTCAAGAGGCATACCCATAAAAAATCCGCTCCTCTGCTTATATTAACTCTATATTACCATCTTTTGTGCTGACTTTTCATCCACTTTGCTAAATCTTCAACGACTTTTCGATTTACTGCAGGTGGAAAATAATGCGTTAACTCCGCAAAATACCAACATTCGACCATTTTATCTAATGCCCTAAGTCTTCTTTCCAGTCGGTAAGCATGCTCGACAGACACATTATCGTCGAGAGCGCCGTGAATGATCAATACTGGAGCAGCTAATTTTTCCATCTCATATAGGGGAGTCCTGTCGTGATAACGCTCCGGATATTTGTCAGGCGTTCCACCGATTACTCTCTTCATCATTCTGCGTAAATCTTTCCGTTCCCTATACGTTAGGCTCATGTCACTAACACCGCCCCAGGTGACAATCGATGCCGCCTCGGGAAATTGAATCCCTGTTAAGAGTGCCATCACACCACCGCGTGAAAAGCCAAAGACATGAATGTCGCGAACTTTTGGTAAAGACTTTAATAGTAAAAAGGCGGAAAACGCATCCTCCCTGTCCTCTCCGCCAAAATCCTCATTCCCTTCGCCGCCTTGATTGCCGCGATAATACGGAGCAAATACAATAAACCCTTCAGTGGCAAACTGAGCAATCCGCGCCGGCCGGACTTTCCCGACATTTTTAATCCCGCCTCTTAAATAAAGAAAGCCGTCAGATACCTCTTCATATTTAGGTTCTGCGAGCAGTCCTTTCACTTTTAATCCATTAGAAATATAGGTGATTTCCATCAATTCCACCTTTGGATTAGGGGAAGGAAATCGGTTAATAGCCACAATTTTCCCATCATTCATCTTATATCGATCCCTTTTTAAAAATTTTGTGGAACTGGGCATTCACACATTTTTTTTTGCTTCATACGATAATCTTAGAAATTTAGCCCAGATTTAAGGAGGTTCAGTTTTTATGAAAAAATCAGTAAAGTTCAGTTTTTCCTTCCTTCTAATTGCTATTCTGATGTTTTCCTTAGCTGCTTGCAACAGTAATGACGATACGAAAACAAAGAAATTAGAAAAAGTTCGGATTGCTGAAGTCACCCGCTCCATTTTTTATGCCCCGCAATACGTTGCACTGGCAAAAGGATTTTTTAAAGAGGAAGGTTTAGACGTAACACTAACGACGACTCCCGGCGGCGACAAAACAATGACAGCCCTGATCTCAGGGGGAGCCGATGTTGCCCTGGTCGGATCTGAAACTTCGATTTATGTATATGCTCAGGGTGCTAACGATCCTGTTATCAATTTTGCCCAGCTAACGCAAACAGACGGCACATTCCTCGTTGCCCGCGAGAAAATCGACAATTTTTCTTGGGATTTATTAAAGGGTAAAACCTTCTTAGGCCAGCGCAAAGGCGGGATGCCGCAAATGGTCGGGGAATTCGTCTTAAAGAAGCATGGCATTGACCCGCATCAAGATTTAACTCTAATCCAAAATATCGATTTCGCCAACATCGCCAATGCATTCGCATCCGGCACAGGTGAATTCGTGCAATTATTTGAGCCAACTGCCAGCATTTTTGAAAAAGAAGGGAAAGGACACATTGTCGCTTCCTTTGGCAAAGAGTCCGGCCATGTTCCTTATACTAGCTTTATGGCAAAAGAAAGCTTTATGAAGAAAAATAATGCAACGATTGAAAAATTCACTAGAGCTGTTTACAAGGCGCAACAGTGGGTCGAATCTCATAGTGCCGAAGAAATTGCCAAAGCAGTTGAATCGTATTTCCCAGATACAGACCCTGAAATTATGAAAACCGTTGTTGAGCGCTATAAGAGTCAAGGCTCATTCGCAACAAATCCCATTTTAGATGAAGAAGAATGGAACAACTTGCAAAATATCATGAAAAAAGCAGGCGAACTTCCAAAAGAAGTAGATTATAAAACGCTCGTCAATACAGAGATTGCCGAAAAAGTCATGAAAAAATAACCAGGAAGGGAGGCCGTTTGTATGAGCTTCTTAACAGTTCAAGATATTCACCATACTTATTTTACAAAAGACACCGCCACCACGGCCCTCTCCGATATTTCACTTACGGTTGAGGAAGGGGAATTTGTCTCCATCCTCGGCCCAAGCGGCTGTGGAAAGACAACCCTGCTCTCCATCATTTCAAGCCTTTTGCCACCGACAAAAGGAACGGTTCTGTTAGAAAATAAACCGATTTCCACTGCAAAAAATGACATTGGCTATATGCTCCAGCAGGATTATTTGTTCCCTTGGAAAACGATTGAAGAGAACATTTTATTAGGTCTGAAGCTGTCAAAGCAGTTAAATGAAAAAACAAAATCGGCAACAACCGGGTTATTAATGCAAATTGGCTTGAACGGAGTGGAGAAGCAGCTGCCAAAGCAGTTATCAGGCGGGATGAGGCAGCGTGTGGCTTTGGTGCGGACACTTGCTACTGAGCCAAAACTGCTGATGCTTGATGAGCCCTTTTCCGCTCTCGATTATCAAACAAAGCTAAAGCTAGAGGATCTAGTGTCAAATATATTAACTGAATTCGGCAAAACAGCGATTCTTGTTACCCATGATATCGGCGAAGCCATTGCCATGAGTGATCGTGTCTTTTTGCTTTCACCGAGCCCAGGCAGAATTTATAAAATCTTTACCATGCCTGAGGAATTAAAGAAAATTTCTCCGTTTGAAGCAAGAAATCATGAAGCATACCCTAGCATCTTTCAAACGATATGGAAGGAGTTGGAGTCACTTGAATCAGCAAAAGAATAAGGTTGAACTCCTCCATAAAAATTACATCCATTCGTTAAAAATTGAGCGATGGTGGGTGCGATTTTATCAAGCCGTCATTTTTATCATCTTTTTCTCCAGTTGGGAACTATCCAGTCAGAAGCAATGGATTGACCCGCTGATTTTCAGTTCCCCTTCTAAAATATGGAATTTATTTTTGAATAAAATACAAGACGGGTCGTTACTGACACATACCGGTGTGACGTTGACCGAAACGATTGTTGGTTTTATCCTTGGTACATTACTTGGCACCATTTTAGCAGCTGTTCTCTGGTGGTCGCCGCTGCTTCAAAAAATCCTTGACCCCTACCTGGTTATCCTTAATGCAATGCCTAAGGTAGCACTTGGTCCGATTTTGATTGTTGCACTTAGTCCCGGGTATCCTTCAATCATTGCCATGGGAGCGATTATCTCTGTTATCATTACCACCATCGTTGTTTATACCTCATTTAAAGAGGTCGATCCCAATTATGTAAAAGTGCTCCGAACGTTTGGGGCCACGCGGTTTCAATGCTTTAAGGAAGCTATTTTGCCGGCAAGTTTTCCAACCATTATTTCGACCTTAAAGGTGAATGTCGGCTTGTCATGGGTCGGTGTCATTGTTGGAGAATTCCTTGTATCATCCCGCGGTCTTGGGTATATGATTATTTATGGCTTTCAAGTATTTAACTTTACCCTCGTGTTCTTATCACTTTTAGTGATTGCTGTAATTGCAACGATTATGTACCAGCTCGTAGAACTTCTTGAAAAAAAACTGATCAAGGAATAGCGGTTTGGCGCGAGCTCCCTGCTATTCTTTTTCCTTTTTCAGCGTTAGAATGCGGGTAATACATTCCTCAACGACTCGGTCCTTCATGATGAAGCTGTATTCTTCCCCAAACCGCAATTGTAAAATATCGCCGTTGACATTAACCGGGCCATTTGTTTCGTAGTAACTGCTTGTTTTATCTACCCTTTTTACCTTTCCCCAAAAAACAGACTTTACAAAGGGACCCTTTTCGTCTTGAACTCTGTACTGCGCCAAAAAGTTCAAATCAGCAAGAACAGCCCCGGTCTCTTCATAGGCCTCACGTCTTGCAGCCTCTTCAAGGGTTTCGCCAAGTTCTCTTTTGCCGCCAGGAAACTCTAGCCCTCTTTGTTTATGATTGGTTAAAAGCCATCCTTCTCCGAATTGGCAAATAACCAAAACATGTTTTGCTTCCTCTTCGAATGCCCTTTGCGAAAATGACAGATCCACCTTGTTTCCGTTATCATCTAAAAACTGTATCATTTCAATTCCTGCCTCAAATTATTAATGCTTTTATTATAACGGAAAAAAGGAAAATCCCTAAATAATTTGGATTTTCCTTCTAGCCGTTAATCTCCATTTGGCAAAATATTCATACTGTCAATATGGCTTTTGGCTTCATCATCACCAAGCTTATGGAGCATGCCATACACCTGCTGAATCGTACTGTCGTACGCATCGTTTGAACGGTCATGATGATATTCAAGATAGGGTACATGGGCTCTGAAAAAGTTTTTCCACTCGGTCGAATAATTTTGATTAAACAAATCACGGAGCTCGATAATTTCTTCATCAGTTGCTTGTATTTTATAGCTCCAAGTCGAACCTGTGGCACTTTGGGAGATTCCTCCAGTTCCAACATCTATATAATAGGTCTTCTTCTGCGCTTCCATTATGTCATCCCCTTTTCTCTTTATTAATCCACAAATAGATAAAATTTATTCTTTTTCAAAATTCGACTTATTTTTTAGAAATGAATACGCTATAATAAACATACAATCAAGAAAACAGATTTTTCAGTCAATTCAAAATGAAGAATGGAGAGATTATTTTTACCTTTTTTAGGGAATGGAATAAGTAGAAGTGAAAATTAGGAGGTGCAACAATTGAAATTAGTCGATGAATTATATGAAATGTACCGGAACAAGCTTACCGGCGATGAAGAGGATATTGATATGCTTGCCTTTGCCTTTTTAGAAGAGATGTCGCAAGAAGACCTGCTTGCTTTAATTCAGGAAATGGATAAACAAGAACTTTATGACTTAATGGGGTTATACCTAATTGAAAGCTTAAAGGGGAAATTCGCTAAAGAAGAGTACGGCCAACAACGCACAAATACTTACTATCCTAGAAATATTCATTGATTTTACATACCAAAATAAGAGGAAGCTGAAAACAGCTTCCTTTTTTATGCCTTTTGTACTTAATATATGAGTTTTTCATGTTACAATGTAGAGGTAAAGGAGGCACTAGAAAATGTTGAATACGATATTAGTAATTAGTATTATTATTGTCATTGTCGTTTTGCTTCTCGCGGTTATTACCACTTCAAAAGCCTATACGTATAAACATACTGTTGATCCATTAGAAAATAACCCATATGTCGACCTAGAGTTGACAGAACAAGAACAAGACCAAAAGAAGGCGTAAAAAAATTCCTATTCTTAGCGAATAGGAATTTTTCATATTATTAGGCAAACACTTGTTTCAAATCGTCTTTGCTTTGCTCAAGCCAGAAACGCATTAATCGTTTCGCACCTTCTAAATCATGGAGCTTCGCCTGACCGCATTGGCGCTCATTTGCCGCTGGAATTTCGGTAATTTCAACCGCATCCTTCATAGTATCCTCAAGCAGATCAATAATTTCCTCCACAGTCGGCTCGCCGCTGACAACGAGGTAATAACCAGTTTGGCAGCCCATTGGCGAGATATCAATAATATCGAAGTGGTCATACTTCTCGGAATGGTTCCGGAGATTAAAGGCAAGCAGATGCTCTAGTGTGTGAATCACATCAGGCTTCATTGCCTGTTTATTTGGCTGGCAAAATCGGATATCATATTTATTAACAACGCCGTCACTTCCTACCTTATGGACACCGCAATGTCTCACATAAGGGGCTTTCACTGCATTATGATCTAAATCAAAGCTTTCAACTGAAGGCATGAATATCACTCCTTATTTCATCTATTACCTATTTTACTATAAAATCCGAGTTTTTTCATCCACTTAATCAATTTTACCAATTTAGACGAAAAAATTTTTTTATGTTATCGTGTAAGTAATTAGTAAGAAGGAGATCATACGATGTTGAAAAAAGTCTTTCTTTCCATTATTCGTTTTTATCAGGTCGTCATTTCACCCTTAAAACCACCGACATGCCGATTTTATCCTACTTGTTCGCATTATGGCTTAGAAGCAGTTCAGCGCTTCGGTGCTTTAAAGGGCGGCTGGCTTACCATTAAGAGAATAGCAAAATGCCATCCTTTTCATCCAGGCGGTTTAGACCCGGTTCCTGAGAAAAAGCCTACGCCTGATAACCATCAACAATGAGATCAAGCTTTCCTGTTTTAGGGTCAATGACCAATCCATGTACCGGAACACCATTCGGCATTAACGGATGATGTTTAATGATGCTAACGCTATGCTCTACACTCTCTGTCACATTATCAAATCCATGAAGCCACTGTTTAATGTCGATACCGGAATAATCTAGCGTATCAATCGTTTCTTCGGAAATGCCTCGTGCTTTCATACTCTCAATCACGGGCTCTGCTTTTAAGCCGCTCATCCCACAATCATAATGAGCAATAACTAAAACTTCCTCTGCCTTCAATTGATATATCGCAATCAAAATACTCCGCATAATACTTCCAAAAGGGTGTGAAACAAGCGCTCCAGCATTTTTAATCAGCTTGGCATCACCATTTCCCAAGTTTAGAGCCTTTGGCAATAATTCCAGCAATCGTGTATCCATACAAGTGAGGATCACCATTCGTTTATTAGGAAATTTGGTTGTTTCATATTTTTCATATTCATGAGCTTCTACAAATTTCTTATTATGGTCTAGAATTTCATTTAATAATGTTAATTTGTTCATATAAAATTCCACCTTTCTTTTTCAGCATACATAAAAACCTATGTTTAATTCAAATTTTATACTTGCATTTTGGCGATTTTTTTTGTAAGATACATATGGAAATCGGAATCGTTCCGTATTATACATTTATTTTTTAAAAATTTTTCAGCATTAAATCGTAATAATACCGATTTAACAACATGAAGGAGCCTTTATGAAAAAAATTATTCTTATTCTTTCTATTTTTTTACCATTGAGTCTTATTTTATCCGCCTGTTCAAATAATAAAGACCAGACACATACCAAGAAAAATCAGTTAACGATTTATACAACAGTCTTCCCTCTCCAGTACTTTACAGAACGGATTGGCGGCAAATTTGCTGACGTGAAAACGATCTACCCTCCAGGTGCAGATGAACATACCTTTGAACCATCTCAAAAGGATATGATGAACTTAGCAGATTCAGACTTATTTTTCTACATTGGGCTCGGACTTGAAGGCTTTGTAGAAAAAGCAAAAGGAACGTTGAAAAACGAAAATGTTACCTTAGTGCCTGTTGCCGATAAGCTGCAGTTACCAAAAGATGTTCATGCAGATGAAGAAGATGGGCATGATGACCACCACCATGGGGATGTAAACCCGCATGTATGGCTTGATCCGCTTTATTCAAAGGAAATGGCGGCAGTTATTCGTGATCAATTAGTTAAAAAGATGCCCCAAAACAAAGAACTTTTCACTAAAAATTATCAAAAGCTTGCCTTAGAATTAGATGAACTAAACGCTCAGTATGAGCAAAGCATTACGGATGCAAAGCATAAAAAAATGATTGTCACGCATGCAGCGTTTGGCTATTGGGAACATCGTTACGGGATTGAACAAATAAGTATTTCAGGGCTTTCGACGACAAATGAACCGACACAAAAGGAACTTGAAAAAATTATTTCTGTCGCCAACCATGAGGGCTTACACTATATTCTTTTCGAACAAAACGTGCAATCTAAACTGGGCAAGGTCGTTCAAAAAGAAATTGGTGCAAAACCATTGCCGATTCATAATCTCGCTGTATTATCCAAAGATGACATTAAAAATAAAGAAACTTACTTTTCCTTAATGAATAAAAACCTTGAGACATTAAAAACAGCTTTAAATAATTAAATTTTGGTCTCTTTGCCAATTCCCACATCTGCTTCCTTTTGTTTTCGGGCATCCTGTTACCGAAATTAGCAAATGCTATGACTGTATTACCGAAATTTTAAGGAGTGATACGGATGGCACAAGATGTTTTATGTGAAGTGAACAACTGCACGTTTTGGGCAAATGGCAATAAATGCAGTGCCGATAAAATCTACGTTGTCAGCCATACTGGGCAAACGGCTGATTCAACTAAAGAAACTGATTGTCAAACTTTTGAAGCAAGTGATTTATAGAAGAAATGAAACCAGGCACTTTCGCCTGGTTCTTTTTTTAAAAAGCAAATCTTCTCTTAGATAATAGTGTTTCTTGAATTCTTTTTTCATTTATTTCAAAACCGATTCCCGGTGCCTTTGGTACGGTAATGTAGCCATTTTCAACGGTTACGTCTGGAGCGATGATGTCTTCTTCCCAAAACCTGCTGGAAGCGGATATATCACCTGGAATGGAGAATCCCGGTAGTGAAGCAAGTGCAATATTATGTGCACGGGAAATGCCAAATTCAATCATCCCGCCGGACCAGACTGGAATTCCCCTTTCATAGCAATAATCATGTATTCGTTTGGCTTCATAGAGCCCGCCAACCCTGCCTACTTTAATATTAATCACCTTACAGCTCCCGAACTCGATTGCCTTTCTAGCATCATCAAAGCTGACGATGCTTTCATCTAGGCATATAGGCGTCTGGATTTCCTTTTGCAGCACGGCATGTTCAATGATATCGTCATGTGCCAGCGGCTGCTCAATCATCAACAGGTTAAACTCATCAAGAGCCTTTAGGTGGTCCATGTCTTTTAATGTATAGGCTGAATTGGCATCTGCCATAAGCGGCAGGTCTGGATAATGGCGGCGAATCTCTGCTAGAAAAGAGTAATCCTGATTTGGATTTATTTTCACTTTGACCCGCTGATACCCCTCTTCGAGATATTGTTCAATTTGCTGCAGTGCTTTGGCTGTTGAATCGGTTGCAACGACGACGCCAGACGCAATAATCTCGCGTGTGCCGCCAATCATTTTAGAAAGAGGCTCTGAGTGGCTCTTTGCATCCAAATCCCATATGGCCGTTTCCAAGGCTGCCTTTGCCATATTGTTTCTCCTTATCGAACTGAAAAGTTGTGAGGCCTCCTCAGGACGATTTATTGGATGTTTTTGCAGCAAGGGAATCAAAATATCCTTTAACATATGTAAACTAGTTGCAACTGTTTCTTCTGTATACCACGGGGTTGAAAAGGCCACACCCTCGCCAAACCCTGAAAGGCCATCTGTATTAGTTACCTTTACTATAATGCCTTCACGGTCGTTAACAGCGCCTAAATGCGTCAAAAACGGGGATTTTAATGGCATTTGAATAACAAAAAGCTCAATCGAGGCTATCTTCATGTTTAACCACCCACTCCCGAAGATCTCTTCGCAACAGTTTTTTCGCTGCGTTTCTAGGAAGCTTTTCAATAAAGTAATATGCTTTCGGCACTTTGTACTTTGCAAGCCTTTCCCGGCAAAATTCTTGGAGCTCATCCGCGGATACCTTATTGTTTTTTACGATAAAAGCAATCGGCACTTGTCCCCATTTCTCATCAGCAATACCCGTCACCCCTGCATCAGCAACTCCTGGATGGGCTAACAGTGTTGCTTCGATTTCTGCTGGGTAAATGTTTTCTCCACCGGAAATGATTAAATCAGAACGGCGATCCATGACATACAAAAACCCTTCCACATCTACATAGCCAATATCTCCGGTAGAAAACCAGCCATCATGAAACTTTTCTTCCGTTGCTTCCGGACGATTTAAATAACCTGGTGTAACATTTGGTCCTTTTACTGTTATTTCACCAGCTTCACCGGCTTTTGCTGGTAAGCTATTATCATTGATAATTTTGAGCTGTGCAGGGAACAAAGGCTTCCCAGCGGAACCTAGCTTTGTTAGGCTGTATTCCGGAGAAAGTGTTACGATTTGCGAGGAGGATTCAGTCATACCATAGGATTGAAAAACAGGAAGATCCTTCTCTACACATGCCTGTAATAATGGTAACGGTGCAGGACCGCCGCCTAACAGCATGCAGCGAAAGTGCTCCGGTAGCCTCCTGTCTTCAAGCTGTTCAACTATCCGTGAAAGCATTGTTCCAACCACTGACATGATGGTAACCTTTTTTCCGGCAATATCCGCAATCGTTTGTTCCACATCAAAGTGTTCATGAAGAACAATCGGCATGCCATAGATGACACTGCGCATGAGAATCGAGAATCCGCTAATGTGGAAGAGCGGAACCGAACAAAGCCAGGAATCACTCTCCATAAAACCCAAATTTAATGCAGAGCCAACAGAGCTCCACCAATGGTTTCCATAAGTCTGAAGAACACCTTTTGGGTTCCCGGTTGTGCCTGATGTATACATGATGGTACAGATTTCTGAAAGACTAATTTCGTCTTTAATAACTGGTACTGCTGGTTCTATTTGAAAAAGCTGCTCTTTCGTAATGGTTTTCAAACCGGTAATTTGTTTGTTAATTTCAAGTTCGATTTCGGCAAAAGAATCTTCAAGGATCAGGGATGCTGCTTTCGAATCATTCAATTGCCAAACAAGTTCGGCAGGGGTTAAACGATTGTTCAAGATGACCGCTTTGACCCCTAATAGCTGGAGGGCAAATAAAATTACCACGGTATCCAGATGATTTTTCAATAATACACCCGCAAACTGGTCTTGTTGAATACCAAGAGCCTGAATCTGACCTGCTGCTTTAAGAGAACGGTAATAAAGTTCATTAAAAGTTAATGTTTGTTCCTTAAAATATACAGCTGTTCTTTCAGGGGTAAGAAAAGCTCTATTCTTTAAAAAATTCGGCATTGTTTCATTTTGCATTTTAGCACCTTCTCTTTTATATAGGCTGTCTTCGCAAACTTTGGTGCAATATATTGCAAAGGGTTGATTTCCGCTCCAGTTGCTCGCTTTCCGCGGGGTGGGCGGTGAGCCTCCTCGGCGTAAACGCCTGCGGGGTCTCACCTGTCCCACTGCTCCCGCAGGAGTCGAGCACTTCCGCTCCAATCAACCTTATAAGGTTTTCTTACAAACCTATTTAAAAACAACAATTTCTTAGAAAAACAGCCTTTATATAAAAACAGCCTGATGGATACCATCAAGCTGTCGTAAAAGCTTAAAATCAAGGGAAACGCGGGAATTGACCGAAATCAGGCTTGCGCTTTTCCTTAAAGGAATCACGGCCTTCTTTTGCTTCATCTGTTGTATAGTAAAGCAGTGTCGCATCACCAGCCAATTGCTGCAGACCTGCTAGGCCATCAGTATCAGCATTCATCGCTGCTTTCAAGAAACGAAGCGCAGTCGGGCTCTTCTCAAGAATTTCTTCACACCATTGGAGGGTTTCCTCTTCTACCTGTTCAAGAGGAACAACCGTGTTAACTAAGCCCATATCAAGCGCTTCCTGGGCACCGTATTGGCGGCATAAGAACCAAATTTCCCGTGCCTTTTTATGACCAACAATTCTTGCCAGGTAACCTGAGCCGTAACCAGCATCGAAGCTGCCCACTTTCGGACCTGTTTGACCAAAAACAGCATTGTCCGCAGCAATCGTTAAGTCACAAACGATATGAAGAACGTGGCCGCCGCCAATCGCATACCCTTTAACCATGGCAATAACCGGCTTTGGAATAACCCGAATTAAGCGCTGCAGATCCAGAACATTAAGACGCGGGATTTGATCCTCGCCAACATAGCCGCCATGTCCGCGGACGCTTTGGTCGCCGCCGGAGCAAAATGCCTTTTCACCTGCACCTGTTAACACAATAACCCCAACATTTGAATCATCGCGTGCATAAGCAAAAGCATCAATCAATTCCATAACCGTTTTTGGTGTAAAAGCATTATGTACATGTGGGCGGTTAATCGTGATTTTTGCAATTCCATTATACGTTTCATATAAAATTTCATCATATTTGCGTCCTGCAACCCATTCTACTGTCAAAATAAAAACCTCCTTTATTTATGTAAAAATCCACTTACTATTGTACCAAACTTTTCACGTTCTTCCACATGAATTGCATGACCGCTTTTTTCAACGGTAATCCACGTGCCGTTTTTTAGACTTTTCAGCATTGCTTCGGCAATTCTGCAGAACTTTTCATCTTCTGCGCCTGTCACCAATAATACTTCACATTTCAGCTGCAATAAAGGTTGCCCCCACCAAGAAGGCTGTGAGCCGGTTCCCATGCCAAGTAAACTATTGGCAAGTCCTACAGGGGAATTGCCCAGCCGAGTAGCCCTAATTGATTCATTAATGGCCTTAGAAAGCCGCTTCATCGTTGAAAATAGGGGAATCTCTTCCCAATAATCAACAAACGGCTTAATGCCGTTTTCACTAATACATTTTGCTAATTCCGCATCTTTCATACGGCGAAATACTCTTTCTTCCTCTGTCAAGAGGCCGGGAGAAGCACTTTCTAACACTAATTTTCGGACCCTATTAGGAAACAATACGGCAAAGGTAAGGGCCAGCCTGCCACCCATCGAGTAACCAAGCAAATCCACTTGATGCACATCCAACTCATCAAGGATACTCTTTAAGTCATTCGCAGCGGATTCGATTTGATATCGATGAATCTCCTCAGGCGACTCCGTTTTTCCATGTCCGATAATATCAGGGACAATTAATTTTGAGTGCTGACCCCAGTCATGACAAAATGATGTCCATGTGGATGCATCACCGGTAAATCCATGCAGCAGTAAAAGTGGAAAACCTTCACCGCAAACTTCGACATGATAGCGGATCCCCTTAATAACCACATCCATTACTGCGCTCCATTGACAAAATTTGATATTTCCCGGGAAACGGAGCGCCAAAATTCACGGTGCTCGTCTCGATTACTATCTCTTTTTGTCACAACCTCGAAAACATGGATTCCTTTACTTTCCATCGTGTTTTTCATTTCCATGTCTAAGTGGTCCCAATCTTTAATTTTTGTAAATCTCCCGTTAAACATCCGAACAGCATGCTCAAATTCAAGATTTAGCGGCGTACCAAACAAAAGCTCAAAGTTTTTAGGATGTTCAGATTGTGGTAGAAAAGAGAAAATTCCGCCGCCATTATTGTTTACAAGAATGATATGGATATCAATATTGTACAACTTAGCTGCAATGAGACCATTTAAATCATGGAAGAAGGTTAGGTCTCCGAGAACCAGATATAAGGATTTCGAATATAAAGCAGCTCCTAAGGCGGTTGAAACTGTGCCATCTATCCCATTGGCCCCCCTGTTAGCCATGACCTTAATTGATTTATCATTATTGAGGAAAAAACTATCCAAATCGCGGATTGGCATACTATTTCCCACAAACAGGGTTGCTCCCTCTGGCAGCATATCCGTCAATTGGTAGAATAATTTACCTTCACTTAATTCCGTTAAGTCTTTAACAAGAGACATATTTTCTTTTGTAAGCAGGTTGACCTTTTGCCAATCCTGCAAAAATCCGGATGGAGATTTGGTATCTAGAAAGCTTAACAGCTGTTCGCAAAAGATTGTTTCATTGCAAAAAATCATTTCTGTGGATAATGCTGACGGGTCACGCCAGCCGCCTCCGCCATCAATAACAAATTGCTCTGCAGCGTGGTTTTCTTTTAAGAAAATCGTTAATGCTTTCGAAATGGGCATCGCCCCGAATCGTACCACAACATCCGGCTTTAGAAAGGTTTTCGCGTCTTCATTTCTTAAAAAAGTATCATAAGTGTCAATTACATTTTCCTGACTGTGGCTGCCGCTTCTAAGTTGTGATAAGGGATCCGCTAAAATTGGAAAGTTTAATTTCTTGGAAAGCCTGGTTACGGCTTCCGTGAATCGATTATCGGCCGTGTTACCACAAACGATAATGCCTCTTTCTTTGTCCTTTATCTTTTCAGCAATGTCTTGAAAATGGTAATAATCTAATGTTAAGTCACCGGTTTGAACCTTTACATATCCTTTAGGCCGTTCCTCCAGCTGGAATAGCTCTTCATCCAGTTTTGGAATGAGCGGTTCGCGGAATGGAAAATTCAAATGAACAGGTCCGGCGGGAGCCTGAACAGCAATGGCTGCTGCCCGTGCACAAACGGTCCGGGCATAGCGGATTATCTCCCTATTTCCCTCAGGTAACGCCATTTCAGCAAACCATTTCACATGCTGCCCATATAAATGGATTTGATTAATCGCCTGTGGTGCACCTACTTCTCTTAGTTCATGGGGCCGGTCAGCCGTCAAAACCACGAGCGGGACCCTGGAGGAATGTGCCTCGACAATCGCTGGAAAATAGTTCGCTGCAGCTGTACCTGAAGTACAAAGAATGGCAGCTGGCCTGTTTGTTGCCTTGGCAATTCCTAAGGCAAAAAAAGCAGCGGATCGTTCATCCACATGGATATGGACTTTTAACTCAGGATGTTCGGCCATCACCATTGCCATCGGAGTAGATCTCGATCCTGGACTGACGACAACATCGGTAATTCCTGAAGAATAAAGCTCTGCCACAAAGGCAGCAATATAAGCGGTTAATGATTCTTGATGACTCATATTATTTTCCTCCAAGAGCTCGAAGCATCGGTGTAAACTTCAAACTCGTCTCTAAATATTCACTTTCTGCTTCCGAATCGGCAACAACACCACAGCCGGCAAACAATGATGCTTCGTCCCCCTGCAAGAGCCCGGAACGGATTGAAACAGCAAATTCACCATTGCGACGATAATCGGCCCAGCCTAATGGTGCTGCATAAAAACCACGGTCAAGCACTTCTACCTCGCGAATTTTTTCCACGGCTGCTTCTTTAGGGAGCCCGCCAAGAGCCGGTGTCGGATGAAGTCTTTCCACCAATAATAGCAGGGAAGCATCTTTATGGCATTTACCGATGACCGGTGTATAAAGATGCTGAATATCCCTTATTTTCATCAGCTGCGGCTTATCGGGCAAGATCATTTCATGGCATGATTCATCTAATGCTTCCTTAATCATTTCTACTACGTACTGATGTTCAATAAGGTTCTTTTGGTCTGTTAATAATTTCTCCCCTAAAAGCCTATCCTCCTGTTCCGTCTCCCCGCGGGAAATAGAACCGGCAAGACAAGTAGAAAAAATTTCATTCCCCTGCTTTTTAACAAGTCTCTCTGGAGAAGCCCCAATAAAACAATCGCCATTTGATTCAAAGGCAAAGATAAAGCTTTCTTGCTGCTGTGAGAATAAACGATCAAGTACATTCTCCGCCTCAATTTGGCCGTCAAAAATGAGCCGGAGCTCCCTGGCAAGGACCACCTTCTTTAAGGGGCCGTTTGTTAATTCTTTCACAACCCCATCAACAGACTCTTTCCATTTTTCCGGCATAATTTCATTGGTCCTGATTAGAGACGTCGACTTTGCTCGATAATTAGTGGTTAAAGAATGCAGAATCAAATTTCTTTCTTCGATTATCTTACTAAATAAGGTTAGATCATCATGGGGGGTACAAATGGTATTGGTTGTTAAATAAGCCTGCCCTCTAATGATACTCAATAAATATTTGGGTATATGGAACAAAGAATCGGCAAATTTGGACCAGAGCTCTGTTTTTTCTTTTAATGGATCAAACGAAAATCCACCAAACATGACAGGACCAACAGCGATTTCAGTATATGTATTAAAAATGAGACTATCCTTTAAAAAGTTCTCCCACTCTTTTTCAACATGAAAAAAGCGGTCAGTAACCTGATCCGACTGAATTTGTTTAGAAATTCCAAGTCCAACAAGGACAATTTCATCTGTTGGATCTTTCCAAAAAAAACGTTCCCCACAAAAGCGTTCTTTTCCTGCCTTAAAAAAGGCCAAAGGATTAACCGTGTCAATTTTATGAACTTCACTTACCAAAATAGGCCGGCCAAGTTCTTTTGCACGCTTAACAGCCAAAGGACCTCTTTCGTTTATTTCTGTTTCTTGAATGGTAACCAAACAAATCCCTCCAAAACAGCCGAAATGACTGTTATCCATTCATTTTATTGCTTATTTTAAGTTACTACCTTCATTGTAATGAAGTCAATAATAGTTGTCACTATCTATCCTTATTATATATCAAATCTTCACCTTGTGTTGACAAATGAACTTTTCAGTATTTTCATTATTATTATTTTCCCTCGAACCATTCAATAATAATCAGGCAGGGATTATCTTCTAATTTTGATAGCAAAAATCAATTGACACTATTACAGGAATTCCATACACTAAGGGTTGGGCAATGACCTTTATCCTATTAAAATGAAATATTATATAGAAAATTTTTTTAAAAGGGAGAGAACAATATGCAGCCAAATTTACAGCAAAGTTCGAAACCTGCTGTTGAGTCAAATCGCGGTGTTCAAGTTTGGTGGCAAATGACGCGGCCCCACACGTTAACCGCTGCCTTCGTACCAGTATTACTTGGTACCGCATTAGCTCTTCGGAACGGGAAAATTCATTTCGGGCTTTTTCTCGCGATGCTGATCGCCAGTTTATTAATTCAAGCAGCAACCAATATGTTTAATGAATACTTCGATTTCAAACGCGGTCTTGACACTGAACACTCAGTCGGAATTGGCGGGACCATTGTCCGTGATGGAATCAAGCCAAAGACAGTCATCAATCTTGCTTTTGGCTTTTACGGTATCGCCTTATTATTAGGGATTTATATTTGTGCAAACAGCAGCTGGTGGCTCGCCATTGTCGGCCTTGTATGTATGGCTGTTGGCTATTTTTATACCGGCGGGCCATTTCCGATTGCCTATACACCATTTGGTGAAATTTTTTCCGGCTTCTTTATGGGAATGCTGATTATCTTAATTTCATTCTTTATTCAAACGGGATCTGTTGAGCCCACAAGTATTCTTGTATCGGTTCCGAGTATGATTTTGGTTGGCATGATTATGTTGTCCAATAATATCCGTGACCTCGATGGAGACAAAGAAAATGGCCGGAAAACAGTAGCCATTTTATTAGGAAAAAAGAAGGCCATTAACTTACTAGCAGGGATGTTCATTTTCTCTTATTTATGGGTTCTTGCCCTTATTATCAGCGGTGTGATACCCGTTTGGACAGCCATCGTGATCCTAAGTGCACCAAAAGCAATTAAAGCGACAAAAGGTTTTATTGGAAACAGCTTACCAATCCAAATGGCACCTGCGATGAAAGCAACAGCGCAAACTAATACGATTTTTGGATTTTTACTCGCAATTGGAATTTTCATTGGACACTTTGTGTCATAAGAAAAAGGCTTCTGCCATGTGGCAGAAGCCTTTTCTTATAAGGGTTTTATTCCCCATATGTCATCCGCATATTCCTGAATGGTGCGGTCACTTGAGAAATAACCAGCGTTCGCTATATTCACTAACGACTTTTGCTGCCATATGCGCTGATTCTTATATGTTTCCCCAATTTTCCCCTGAATGTCGGCATAGGAGGCAAAATCCTTCAGGACAAAATATTGATCATTCTCCTCCAAAAGGGAATCAAAGATTGGTTCGAATTCATTATACACTCCTGGGAAAAATCCATTCACAAGCTGGTCAACAGCCTGTTGGATGCGATAATCATGATGATAGTATTCAACCGATTGATATCCTCCATGTTGATAATAGTGAAGAACTTCCTCTGCCGTTAACCCAAAGGTAAAAATATTATCTTCACCAACCAGCTCACGAATCTCAATATTCGCGCCATCTAATGTTCCCGCCGTCAGGGCGCCGTTAATCATAAATTTCATGTTTCCTGTTCCGGAGGCTTCCTTACTTGCCGTGGAAATCTGTTCACTTACATCTGCTGCCGGAAAGATTTTTTCAGCAAGTGAGACACGATAATTCTCAAGAAAAATTACTTTCAATTTGTCGCTTACTACTGGATCATTATTAATTTTTTCAGCAGCGGTATTGATTAATTTAATAATTTTTTTAGCGTAATAATAACCAGGTGAAGCTTTTGCTCCAAAAATAAACACCCTTGGCACAAGCGAAAAACTTGAATCTTCCTTTATCCGATTATATAAGTGCATAATGTGTAAAACATTAAGCAGCTGGCGTTTATAGGCATGGAGGCGTTTCACCTGGACATCAAAAATCGCACCAGTATCTACAGCTGTACCAGTCTTATCAAAGATGATCTTTGCTAGGGTTTGCTTATTTTCCTGTTTTATTTTTAACAGCTTTTCCAAAAATGCGGCATCATTTTGATAATTCAGAAGCTGATTCAAGTCGGTTGCTGAATAGGTCCAATCGGGCCCAATCGTTTCCGTAATAAGCGTGGATAAGTTCGGATTTGCTTTTAACAGCCAGCGCCGGTGGGCAATCCCATTGGTTTTATTATTAAATTTCTCGGGAAAGAGCTGAAAGAAAGGTTTCATCTCCCGTTTCTTTAAAATCTCCGTATGCAGCTTTGCAACACCATTGACACTAAAGCTGCCGACAATAGCCAAATGAGCCATTTTGACATATTCATCAGCAAGAATCGCTAAACTCGCAATCCGCTCCCAATCACCTGGCGTCTGTTCCCATAGCTGTTGGCAGAACCGCTCATTAATTTCTTCAACAATCATATAAATACGTGGCAATAGCGGGCGGAAAATGCGAATCGGCCATTTTTCTAATGCCTCTGATAAGGTTGTATGATTCGTATAAGAAATCGTATGTGTCGTAATCTGCCAGGCCTGTTCCCATTCAAACCCCTCCACATCGATGAGGATCCTCATCAGCTCTGGGATCGCAAGGACAGGGTGGGTATCATTGATGTGAATACAAACATGTTCATGGAGCGAATTCAGGCTGCTGTGCTTTTTTCTGTAGTTTTTTAAGATTGATTGAATGCTTGCCGACACTAAAAAATATTGCTGTTTTAGTCTCAAAATCTTCCCCTCATCATGGGTATCATCCGGGTATAAAAACTCAGAAATTGCTTCTGTTTCCCGCTTATATTTTAAGATATCATCATGGAATGGAAACTGGGAAGGCTCCGCGTTCCAAAGTCTTAGTGTATTAACGGTATTTGCTTGAAACCCGAGTACTGGCATGTCGTGTGGGACAGCAGTCACCGTCTCTGCATTCAGATGATGAAAGACGAGTCGGCCGTTTTCCTGCTTTGCTTCCACCTTGCCCCAAAACGGAATTTTCACAGCACAATCCGCCTTGCGGATCTCCCAGACATTGCCGCTCCGCAGCCATTGCTCAGGCAATTCGACTTGATAGCCATCGACAATTTTCTGCTCAAACAAGCCATGCTTATAACGAATGCCGTGTCCGTGTCCTGGAAGTTTCAGCGAAGCTAGAGAATCTAAAAAACAGGCGGCCAGCCTTCCTAAGCCGCCGTTTCCTAAGCCTGCATCTGCTTCTAATTCCTCAAGCTCCCCCAAATCAATCCCCAGTTCCTGAAGACCAGCCTGCACCGTATCTTCCACACCGAGGTTGATTAAATTTTGTCTTAATAGTTTACCTAATAAATATTCAATCGAAAGGTAGTAAACTTGCTTTCCCTTTGCCGCTAGATATTTTTCATTGGTTGTAATCCAATCATGACTAACAAATTCACGAATCATCTGGCCAAGTGTTTGATAATAGTCTCTTAGCGTGCTCTCCGAAAAGCTCCTCCCAGATAACATCTCAAGCCTTTTTAGAAAATTCCCCTTAAATTCGGCTGTACTAGAAAACATGGGTTTCACTCCTTGAGATGAGCTCTGCATATAGCTGGTTATAGCGAAATGCGGACTGTACCCAGCTATAATCCATCTCCATTGCTTGTTTTACAATCGATTCCCAGGTATCGCTATCATGGTAAAAACTTATTGCCCTTTGAATGGTCGCGAGCATTTCATGGGCATTGAAGTTTCGGAAGGAAAAGCCGTTTCCTTCGCCAGTAAATTCGTTCCAGGCCTTTACCGTATCGTTTAAGCCGCCCGTTTCTCGAACAATTGGAATCGCTCCGTATTTCATCGCAATCAACTGGCTGAGACCGCATGGCTCAAATAGGGATGGCATTAAGAACATATCTGCCGCTGCATATAGCTTATGTGCGAGTTCCTCATTAAATCCGGTATGAACCTTTAACTTCTCCGGGTAGATACGGGCAGCCTGCCTTAAATGCTCTTCATATTCAAAATCGCCGGTACCTAGGATGATCACCTGTAAATCCTCCTGCAATATTTCCCGGAGGACGCATCTCACTAAATCGAGCCCCTTTTGCTTTGTAAGCCTGGAAATCATCACTAATAAAGGAGTGTTTGAACTTTGTCGCAAACCAAACCGTTTTTGAATTTCTCGTTTATTAATAAGCTTATTTCGCTGATTATCGGCTGTAAAGGGTTGATAGATCAATGGGTCTTCAGCTGGATTATAGAAGTCCTCATCTATTCCATTTAAAATTCCAACAATATCCTCATTTCTTTCTCTTAAAAGACCCTCTAATTTTTCCCCGTAAACTTCCGTTTGAATTTCCCCTTTATAGGTCGGACTCACCGTCGTAATTTTATCAGCAGCGACAAGCGCTCCCTTCATAAAATTGATATTCCCGAAAAACTCTAAATGGCCTAGGTGAAAAGATTGATGATCTATCCCTAACAGATCTCCCAACACCTCTTTCGGAAAAACGCCTTGGAATTGCAGGTTATGAATCGTAAATACAGTCCGCATTAGACCGTAGCCTTTCCTCTTGTAATACTCCGTCCTTATTAGATAGGGAATCATGGCGGTATGCCAGTCATGGCAGTGGAGCACATCTGGGAAAAAATCCAGCTCCGCCAGTGCTTCTAAGACGGCTCGATTAAAATAAGCAAATCTTTCTCCATCATCAAAAAAACCGTATAGCTGTTCACGTTTAAAGTAGTATTCATTATCGACAAAATAATAGGTCACCCCTTGATGTGTAAGCTCCTCGATACCGCAATATTGATTTCTCCAACCGACAGGAACAAAGAATTCTTTGAGCTTCTTCATTTCTTTCTTATAGTCATCAGAAATGGTTCCGTACTTAGGAAGAATGACCCTGACATCTGTTCCTAGACTTCTTAATTCTTTCGGAAGCGAACCGGCAACATCGGCAAGTCCCCCCGATTTTGCAAATGGTCCGCATTCTGAAACAGCAAATAATACTTTCACGAGTTCATCAACGCTCCTTGCTTTGTCCCCTTACGAATCACATAAGGTGAACGGGCTGTTCCAGTTAAATGGGTTCCGGCATCCACTTTCACATCTTTATCTAAGATTACCGAATCTAAATAACAATTTTCTTCAATTTGGCACTTTTGCATAATAATGCAGTTCTTAATAACTGCTCCCTTGCCAATCTTCACGCCGCGGGAAACAATGCTATTTTCCACCGTCCCGAAAATTTTGCACCCATTGGCAACCATCGCATTTTTTACACTTGAGCCTTTACTATATTTGGTTGGCGGCTCATCCTTTACCTTTGTAAAGATTGGTTGTTCTTTGATAAATAATTGCTTCCAAACATTGGATTCGAGCAGCTTCATACTAGTAGAAAAATAATTTTCAATTGAATCTATCATCACGGTATAACCGTTATAATCATAGTGACAAATGGAATAATCGTTATGAATAGCCGTTACGACATCCTTCATACAGGTATATCCTGTTTCATGTCTTGTTTCAATAAGTTTAATTAGTAAGGAGGTTTTGATTAAATACATTTCCATCGATCTGCCATCCTGGTGATGGATTTCGGTTATATCACATTTTGCCTGACTATGCCAATTTAATATGGGTCTAAAATCCATATTAAAAATCGTATAACAGTTCGCGATAATCGAATACTCTTGTGTACTGCGATAAAAAAAGTCCATATTGGCTGCAAAATGTTCAAACGATCCTATTTTATTGCCATCGTTATCGACAATCGGGGATGGGAAAAAGAAAAGTCCGTCCCGCTTGCGATTCAGATCCCAGTTTTTCCCCGAACCTAAATGATCCATTAGCGAGCGGTACTGCATTTTTGGAAAAATGGCCACACTGCGGATCCCTGAATTCACCATATTTGATAGAACAAAATCAATAATGCGGTACCGACCCGCAAAAGGCAATGCGGCAAGTGAGCGATGTGTTAAAAGATCTTCCAAATCTTCATGATAAGTAGTGGCATCAATAACGCCTAAAAGCTTTCTTTTCACTCCAAATTCCCTCCTGTTTTCCAACTAAAGACTATTATTTAATAGGCAGTGTAAAACTCGCTTAACATTTCTTCCGTAACAAGAATAATTTCATCATCAAAAGAGCGAATCACAGTCCCGTCTGGAACCTTAACCTCACACGGTACAATGGCTTTTTCAATTAAACAGTTTTCTCCTATCGTGGCATCCGGCATAATGACCGACTCTTTGATCATGCTGCCTTTTCCGACCGTTACACCTTGAAATAATACTGATTTTTCGATTTCCCCTTCGATGGTACAGCCTTCATTAATCAAAGATTCTTTAACAATGGCGTCCGTAGAAATATACTGCGGCGGCTGATTCGGATTAACAGAGTAAATTCTCCAGTCATGATCAAACAAATCTAACTCGCATTCTTCATTTAATAAATCCATGTTCGCTTCCCAAAGACTTTGAACCGTACCGACATCCTTCCAATATCCTTTAAAAGGATAGGCGAACAATTTCTTATTTTCCTCAAGCAGCATCGGAATCACATCTTTCCCAAAATCATGGCTCGATTCAGGATTTCGATCATCCATTTCTAAATATTCTTTCAGTATATTCCAGCTAAAAATATAAATACCCATAGATGCTAGATTGTTCTTCGGACTGCTAGGCTTTTCCTCGAACTCTACTATTCTTAAATCCTCATTTGTATTCATAATCCCAAACCGGCTTGCTTCCACCCAGGGAACCTCAATTAAAGAAATCGTGACATCGGCCCTCTTTTCAATGTGATATTCAAGCATGCTCTCGTAATTCATTTTGTATATATGGTCACCTGAAAGGATTAATACATAATCAGGCTGGTATTGCTTTAAATAATTCATGTTCTGATAGATTGCACTTGCCGTCCCGGTATACCACTTTACTTCCGAAGACTCACTATACGGCGGTAAGACAGTTACACCGCCATCTTTGCGATCAAGATCCCAGGCGCTCCCAATTCCAATATAAGAGTTTAACAACAGCGGCTGGTATTGAGTAAGAACGCCTACCGTATCGATACCTGAATTGGTGCAATTACTCAACGTAAAATCGATAATTCTATATTTTCCCCCAAAAGGTACAGCCGGCTTCGCCAGATCCTTTGTCAGCGAATTAAGCCTGCTTCCTTTCCCCCCTGCTAACAGCATGGCTACGCACTTTTTCTTTGCCATTTCCTTTTCTCTCCTTTCGTTTGTTTACTGGTCTGATTATTTGAAAACCAAACGGGGGAATTGATAAATTAAGTGAAAATGGCTGGCCATGAAATGGCTCTTCCAACGCCAAAATCGTTTTTTTATTTATCAATCCAGTCCCGCCGTATTCTTCTTGATCACTTGTAAAAAGTTCTCGATATTCACCCGATTTAGGGACTCCAATCCTATAAACCGGATAGCTATTACCTGTAAAATTGCAAATAATGATGAGGTTATCCGCTTCTTTCTTCCCTTTTCGGATAAACGAGAAAATTGATTGATTGCTGTTGTTGGCGTCAATCCACTCAAAACCATCCTGCAAATGATCCAATTCATATAGTGCCTTTGAACGCTTATACAGTTTAATCAATACTTTTACATATGCATTTAGATTCTGGTGCATGCCATATTCCATTAAGTTCCAATCAAGTTGTTCCTTATCCTTCCATTCGGAAAACTGGCCAAATTCAAAGCCCATAAATAGTAGTTTCTTTCCGGGGTGCGCAAACATGTAACCTAGTAACAGTCTTAGCTGGGCAAATTTCTCCCGATAATCCCCCGGCATTTTATCTAGGAGCGACTTTTTCCCATGAACCACTTCATCGTGCGAAAATGGCAGCATAAAGTTTTCTAAATAGGTATATAAAAGTGAAAAAGTGACTTTTGTATGAACTTCTGAGCGTGAAAATGGCGGTGTTTCTGCATATTCCAGCATGTCATTCATCCAGCCCATATTCCATTTGTAATCAAACCCAAGCCCGCCGTACTGAACGGGACCTGTTACTTGAGGGAAGTCAGTGGAATCCTCTCCTATCATTAAAAAATGCGGATTATATTCATGGACTTCCTTATTTAATTTTTTCAAAAAGTTAATTCCAAATGGATTTTCGCGTTTTTGTCCAGAGGAATTCGACCAATAAATGATATTAGCAACGGCATCCATCCGAAACCCATCAATATGAAAATAATCTATCCAAAAAAGGGCGTTTGAGATAAGGAAGCTTTGTACCTCTCCCTTTCCAAGATCAAAGTTCGCAGTGCCCCATACTACATTTTCTCTATCAGCAGCATGACTGTAAGAATAAATATGTGTTCCATCAAAGCGGTATAAACCATGCGCATCCTTGCAAAAATGACCAGGAACCCAATCCAGGACAATTCCAATCCCATGCTGATGACATTGGTCAATAAAGTATCGAAAGTCGTCAGGTGTACCGTACCTGGATGTGGCTGAAAAGTAACCTGTCCCTTGGTATCCCCACGAATCGTCGAGCGGGTGCTCGACAAGCGGCAATAATTCTATATGGGTAAAGCCATGCTCCACTACATATGGAATAAGTTCTGCGGCCAATTCTTTATAGCTGAGAAAGCTGCCGTCAGGTTTTTTTCGCCAGGATCCAAGATGGATTTCATAAATAACTGCAGGCTCTGATAAAAGGTTCCGTTTTTCCCTTCGCTTCATCCAATGGTCGTCTTCCCACTCATAACCGTTTAACGAATAAACAACTGAAGCAGTATTTGGCCTTAATTCCGAATAAAATGCAAACGGATCTGCTTTTAACAATCTTTCCCCTGTTTGTGAGAAAATTTCATACTTATAAAGACTTCCTTCTAGTTCTTGGTTTAAAACAAGGATCCATACTCCTTCATCATTTACCTTTTTTAGTTCATATCCTTTACCATTCCAGTTATTAAAATCGCCCGTAAGCCGCACCTGGCTGGCATTAGGGGCCCATACGCAAAAACGTGTATAAACCTTGTCGGAATCCTTAAAGATATGAGCGCCAAAAAGCTGATGACTTTGAAAAAAATTCCCCTCGTGAAATAAGTGCAGCTGATAATCAGTCGGAAATAACGTGTTCACTGTCATGGCTCTCCTCATCCTCAATGAAAATATGTATTTCAAAGACCAATTATAAGTGCAAATGAAGCATATTCCTCGAAAAACTTTTTTATCTTTTCTGACAACAACTGATGAAAGATGTTATAATGAGGGATTTTTCAGCATATTTCAGCACAGAACGACAAATAATATTGCAACAATCGACAGAAATCTATAAAGTTTTTTATTATTTTTTTAAAAAATTTGATCAAAAAAATTATTTGATTATTAACAAAAGAATAGTCTGAAATTTAAACAATCGCGGCAAATGTAAGCGGTATCAATATATTCTTGAAAATAGACGAAGAAAAAAGTATTATCTAAATATAATGTTTTTTATAAAAACAAACCAAAGATTGTGGAAAATTTATGAGGATAGATCTGGACAATCAAAAAGCATTTCAAAAAGCGGACACAAAAAAATGGAGTGTTTTTTCTTTGTTATGCGGCTATTGTGAAACCTCCTAGAGTGCCCGTACTTGGCTTTTTCTCTTGTTCACGGGCACTGTGAACCTCTTAGAGTGCCCGCACTTGGCTTTTTCTCTTGTTCACGGGCACTGTGAACCTCTTAGAGTGCCCGCACTTGGCTTTTTCTCTTGTTCACGGGCACTGTGAACCTCTTAGAGTGCCCGCACTTGGCTTTTTCTCTTGTTCACGGGCACTGTGAACCTCTTAGAGTGCCCGCACTTGGCTTTTTCTCTTGTTCACGGGCACTGTGAACCTCTTAGAGTGCCCGCACTTGGCTTTTTCTCTTGTTCACGGGCACTGTGAA